>CAITEC010000128.1 GCA_903891325.1 uncultured Opitutaceae bacterium | reverse complement strand
CTGGCCCTTGATTCCGCTGGCGGCGGACGCGCTTGTGATCGCAAACGCGCCGTTGATCGTGATCTGGACCTGGAGGTTTGCGGTGGCGTTGGTGCTGTCGGTCGCGGTGATCGTGACCGTCTGGGGGCCGGCCACTGTCGGCGTGCCCGTGATCGCCCCGGTCGAGGCGTTCAAGGTAAGCCCCGTGGGCAGGGCGCCTGCGGTGATCGAGTAGGCGTAGGGGCTCGTGCCGCCTCCGGCACTTGCCTGGTAGGAGAAGCCCGAACCCACCTGGCCGGTGACCGTAGCCTGGCCGTTGATGCTCAGCGCCGCATTGATGCTGATCGAGATAAAGAGCTGGGCCGAGTTCGCGGCGCTGTCGACGACCTTGAGTGTCACGTTGGTGAACGCGCCGACGCCCGGCATGCCGCTGATCAGGCCCGTCGAGCCGTTCAGGGTGAGCCCGGAGGGCAGGGTGCCGCTGAGGATCGAGTAGGTGTACGGGGGCGTGCCGCCCGCGGCCGAGGCCTGGTAATTGAAGGCCGAGGAGACGATTCCGGTCGCCGACACGGGGCTGGTGATCGCGATCGTGACAATGCTGAAATTAAGCGTGGTCGTGCTGTGATTGTTGGCGTTGTCCGACAACGTGAATGAGGGCGACCGGAAGCCCACCGTCGTGGGCGTTCCGGTGATTGCGCCGGTGGAGGTGTTCAGCGTCAGCCCCGGGGGCAGGGCCGGGCCGTTGAGTGTCACCGCGTACGTGTAGGGGCTGATGCCCCCGGCCGCGTTAAGCTGGTAATTGAAGGCGACGCCGACCTCACCCGTGATCGTGGTCTGCGGATTGTTGGTGATGCCGATCGTGTTGATCGCGAGCTGAAGCAGCATCTGGACGGTGTTACCGACGTGGTCGGTGACCGTGATGGTCGGGGTGAACGAGCCGGTCTGTGTCGGCGTCCCGCTGATGACGCCCGAGGAGGTGTTGAACGTGAGGCCGGTGGGCAGCGTTCCGTTGATTGAGAATGTGTAAGGCGACGTGCCTCCGTATGCGGAGGTCTGATAGCTGTAGGGGGATCCATTCACACCCGAGGAGGAGGACGGGCTGTTTATCCCGACATTGGTCACGGTGATCGTGATCTGCAGGCTGGCGGTCGCGCCGTGGGCGTCCGTGACCGTTACGGTGGGAGTGAAGGTGTTGGTGACGATCGGCGTCCCGCTGATCGATCCGGTTGACGTGTTCAGCGTCACGCCCGTGGGGAAAGTGCCCGCGGTCAGGGCGTACGCATACGGGGTCGTTCCGCCCAACGCGCTGACCTGGTAGTTGAACGAGAAGC
The DNA here is from genome assembly GCA_903891325.1 of uncultured Opitutaceae bacterium. Classification (GTDB taxonomy): domain Bacteria; phylum Verrucomicrobiota; class Verrucomicrobiia; order Opitutales; family Opitutaceae; genus Palsa-1447. Next base: position 7,493 of record CAITEC010000128.1, on the reverse strand, counting down.
CATTGACGGCCGAGGCGCTGGTCGAGCTGGTGATCGAAAGCGCCTGGCTGATGGTGATCGTGATGAACGCCGTGTTCGTGTTCGGGTTGCTCGCGCTGTCTGTGACCTTGACGGTGAAGGAGTAGGTGCCCGTCTGCGTGGGTGTCCCGGTGATCACCCCGGAGTTGCCCGTCAGGCCGAAACCCGGAGGGAGCGACCCGCTCAGGAGCGAGTAGGTGTAGGGTGAGGTTCCCCCCTCGGCGGTCGTGGTATAGGTGAAGAGGTTGCCCACGGTCGCCGAGGCGCTGGTCGCGCTGGTGATCCCGATCGTGCTGATTGAGATCTGGACGGTTCGCTGCGCGGTGTGCGACGCGTTGTCGGTGACCACCAGCACCACGCTGGTGCTCCCGGTCGACGTGGGCGTGCCGGAGATGAGGCCGGTTGTCCCGTTCAGGGACAGGCCCGTGGGAAGCGCGGCCGAGTTGGTCGCAAGCGTGAAGGTGTAGGGAGACGTGCCCCCCTGTGCCACGGTCTGGTAACTGAAGGGGAAGGTCGCGACACCGCTGGCATTCGTGCTGCTCGTGATCCCGATGGTCGTGACGGTGATCGTGAGCGTCGCGCTGCCGACATTGCTGCTGCTGTCGGTTGCCAGCACCGTGAGGACGAAGGTCCCCGTCGCGGAGGGCGTTCCGCTGATCTGCCCGGTGGAGGAGCTCAGCGAAAGTCCCGCCGGCAGCGATCCGACCTTGGAGTAGGTGTAGCCACCCGTGCCGCCGGAGGCGGAAATGTAGTACGAAAAGGGAATGTTGAGGATCCCGCTGGCCGTGGAGTTGCTCGTGATTCCCACGGTTGTGACCGTGATCGACATCGCCGCGGACGACGATTCCGAGGTGTTGTCGGTGACCGTCAGCGTGAAGTTATAGGTACCGTTCGTTGTCGGCGTGCCGGTGATCTTTGCCGGGTTGCTGGCCAGGGCCAGCCCGGGCGGGAACGCGCCGGAGGTGATCTGGTAGGTGTAGCCGCCGGTTCCCCCGGCCGTGTTGATGTTTTGGGTGTAGAAGTTGCCCTTGATCGCGTAATTGACGAGCTGGCTGTTGATCCCGAGGACCGCGACGGTGATCGTCAGAGGGGCTGTCGCCGTGTTGGGGGAATTGCTGCTGTCGGTCACCATGACGGTGAGGTTCGTGGTTCCCAAGTTCGCCGGGGATCCGCTGATGACTCCCGTGGAGGAATTAAGCGACAGTCCCGAAGGCAGGGACCCGGAGGCCAGCGAGTAGGTGTAGGGGCCTGTTCCCCCGACGGACGTCAGCGTGAAGGAATTGCTGTTGGACTGGACGAAGGTCACCGACGACAGGCTGGTGATCCCAACCGCGTTTATGTTGAAGGTGAAGGTTTCCTGGCTGGAGTTGGGGGTATTGGCGGTGCTGTCGGTGACCGTGAAGTTGACGGCCGTGGAACCGGCGGCCGAGGGCGTGCCGGAGACGACGCCCGTGGACGTATTCAGCGTGAGCCCCGCGGGCAGGTTGCTGCCGTTGGCCACCGCAAAGGTGTAGGGGCCGGTGCCGCCGCTGCCGGTCAGTTGAAAGCTGAATGACTCACCCGCAACCCCGGCGGCGGTGGAGGACGCGTTCGAGAATCCAACCGTGTTGACCGTGACCGTCAGGTTGAGCGTCGCCGATTGAAAGTTGGAATCGGTCACGGTCAGCGTGAAGCTGGAGCTTCCCGTGTCCGTCGGGGTTCCGCTGAGAATTCCGGTCGAGGTGTCCAGGTTCAGGTTGAAGGGCAGCACGCCGTTGGTTGAATAGGTGTACGATCCGCTGCCCCCGGTCGCGGTGACCTGGTACGAGAAGGGGACCCCGACGATGCCAAGCGCGGAGGATGGGCTGGTTGCGCTGACCGGGATGAGAGAGAGGACGAAGGCGACCCCAGGGGAGGGTAGCGCGCCGAAGGGGCTTCCGGGCGCGCCTGTGACGCCGACCGTGCCGTCCTGCGAGATTGCGACCGACGTTCCAACGTTCCAGCCGGACCCGCCGGGCCGGGAAACGAACACGGGGTTATCCATCGTGAAGCCATTGGCCCAGCTCCCGCCGGTCGGCCGCAGGCCGAAGACGCCGCCGGCGGCCGAAATTTCCCCGGTGGTGCGGGTGCTCGCGCCGACGAGTGCGACCTGCCCGTTGCTCGAAAGCGCCACTGAATTGCCAACGCCGTCGCCCGGGCTGCTGGAGAGGCCGCTGGCTTCCGAGGCGAAACCAAACGAACCGCCGCCATTTGTGAACGCGTAGATCCGTCCCGCCAGGCTGCCGGCGCTTGTCGTTCCCGGGGCGCCGATCATCAGCGTGCTTTTGTCGCTCGAGATCGCCAAGCCGGCGCCAAAATTTGAATTGGCAGCGGCGTCGCCCGCGGAATTCTGCTCGGTGATGCCGCCCTGCACAGGTTCCCAGCCGGTGCTGGTGCTGTTCATCGAGCCATAGACATAGACCTCACCTGAAGCCGACGCGGCCGTCGAGCTGCCGGGGGCGCCGAAGGCCGCCATCTGGCCGATCCCCGTCGTTCCCGAGAGTGCAACTGAGGAGCCGAAACCGGCCCCGGTCGTCGGGTCCGTCGCCTGGAATACGGTCCCTGCGTCGGCCCAATTGGGGCTGCTGTACTTGAACACGTACCCGCGGCCATCCCCGGTAACCCCGCCCAAGGTCGCGCCGGGCGCCCCTACGAGCACGGTCAAGCCGTCTGCGGAAATTGCCACCGACTTGCCAAATTGACCGCCTGCGGCCGCATCCGGTGCGACAAGCGGATTGCCCTGCTGCGAGTAGGAGCCCGAGATGGCATTGTAGGTAAACACGTAGGCCTCACCCGCGCCGGCGAGGGAGACATTGCTCACCGTCGGGCTTGCCCCGCTTGCACCGACGACAATTGCGCCGCTTGAGGAGATGCCCACGGAGGTGCCGAATCCGCCGTTCACGTTTGAGTCGCTCGACGTCAGCTTGCCAACCTCCGACCAGGTGTTTCCGGACGCGGTGAATATGAGCGCCACGCCGTTCCCGATCGCGCCCTTTCCAACCGCCCCCGGAAATCCGACGACGATTTCTGTATCGCCGGCAATCGCCACGGAGGCACCCATGCCGCCCGACGGCTGATCCTGGTTCTCGTAGGCGCCGGTGATCTCGATTGCCTGGACGGGGGAGCTCCACGCGTTCCCCGATCCCTGAGTGTAAACATAGGCGGAACCGGACTGGGAGGAGCTGTTGGGCGAGGAGAAGGGCGCGCCGACAATCGCCGTGTCGCCCGCTGCGTCCAGCGCCACGGCCAAGCCAAAGCCCGCATCCGCGGAGGCGTCGCCTGCGGTCAATTCGGACTTCTGGGCCCACGCGCTCCCGTTGTAGGTATAGACATACGCCGAACCATTTCCGGGTCCGGGCGGAGTATATGAGCCATTGTTGCCGCCGGTCACGAAGGGGTCGCCGAACGAGGCGCCGACCATGGCCACCTGGCCTGTTCCCGAGGTCGCAGAAAGGGCCACGGCCACGCCGAACGTCCCGCCTCCAGCCAAATCATTCGGAGGAGTCAGTGCCACCGGGGAGCCCCACGAGGAGCCATTGTAGCTCAACACGAAAGCGGAGCCTCCCACGCTGGGATTGTTTGGAAAGATATAGGGCGCTCCGACCAGCGCGGTCTGGCCGTCCGAAGAAATCGCGACACCCCATCCATAGTTTGCACCGGAGACGGCCGTAGGGGCAGGCAGCGCGCCGGCTGACGACCACGTGGTACTTGTGCTATCTGAAGTGAATGAAAAAACAGCTCCGGACAATTGGAGAGCTTGGCTGGCGCTGTCTGCCGGTGCGCCGACCAGCACTATTTGGCTTGTTCCTGCCGTCCCGGAAATTGCGACCGATATGCCAAACGCACCGGAGCCGCCTGTCGGGTCGACGAACTTCGCCTCCTGCGTCCAGGTGGATCCCGAGGTGTTCTTGAATGCATAGGCCGCGCCCGGGGGAGGCCCTCCATTGCCGCCGCCGCCGGCCCCGAAACAGCCCACCACCGCGACTTTTCCATCGCCGTCGAGCGCCACCGCGTTGCCGAAGTTCGCACCCTGCTGCGGGTCGCCGGCGGACAGCGTAGCCTGGAATTTCCAGGCACCGTTCGCGTTGAGCGTGAAGACAAACGCATCGCCGGCGGAATTGACGCCGGAGATGTTCGCCGGGACGTTGGCGTTGGAGGATCCAATCAGGGCGACGGTGCCCGTCGAATTGAGGGCGACCGCGTCGCCGAAGCCGTATCCGGCGACCTTGTCACCCGCGATCTCGGCCTGGAGTTGCCAGGTGCCGCTGGTCAGCTTGAAGATGAACGCGGAACCGGACGCGGCCTGCAGCGACGCATTCGCATAGGGGATTCCGACAATCAGGGTGGTTCCGTCGCCCGAAAGCGCGACGCCTTGGCCGAGGTAGGACGGGGAACCGATGAAGAGCTGATAATCCGCTGACAGCATCTGCTCCTGGCTGACCAGGACGGGATCGAGTACCACCGGGTAGGACGCGGAGCGATCGTCGACGACCAGGGCAATCCGGGCGCCCTTGCCCGGAGCCTGTCAAATAAGCTCCATGTGCGCGGGGAGGGCCTTGCCGGTCGCGTCCCGCGCCGTGAATCCGCCGAATGCAAAGTGCCGCGCCCCCTTGGCGTCGGTGAAGAGGAGTCCCCCGTCGGGCTGGCGGCTCGCCGAAAGGCCGGTCTTGACGCCGATCTCAAGCCGCAGGGGCGCCGCAGCGGATGCGGATCCGCGGGTCGGAGGCGCCGCAAGGGTGAAGCCCTGCTCGAGCCCGTCGGCCTGGTTCACGTACCACTCCACGATCGGCCCATGGCGGTACTCGATCCGGTTCTTTTGCGCGACCGGGGATGCGGGATTCACCGCGGACAGCGCGGATCCGTAGCCGTAGCGCAGGAGGTTGAACTGAAGGGCATTGGCCTTCGCCTGGGGCGTGACGCTGGGCCCGTCATTGGTGAAATTCAGCGAGAGCTTCTGGCTGTAGTTATAAGCCTGCAATTCGCCCGCCTTGTTCGCCTCGGCTGCGTACAGCTCGCGCTGGACCTGCTGCATGATGGATTTCCACGCGGTGTCGCTGATGCCCGCCGGTTTTGCCGGGGTGGCGGCGGTGGGTGCGCGGAGGATCGCGGCGGGCTTGTCGGCGCCGAGCGCGGCCGTTGCCGCGGTCGTTGACAGGACGATCAGGCCGAATAACCGGCGGAAGAGATCAGGACGCAGCGACACATTTTTGTTGGCCATGGCGATTCGCAGCTGACAGTTGAACGGACACAGAAGTGAGGGGCGACGTAAGGACGGCCGGTCGCCCTTGTAGGACTCGGGACGGTGCGGCTTGACCCTACGCTGCTGCTGCAATTCTAAACGGCTGCAGGGCGTTGCAAGCTATTAATGGGTTAAACACCCCATATTTCCCCATGTGAACTTATTGTCATCCGCAGTAACGGATCGGTTTGGGGGCAAATGCCATTACGAGTACCGCTCTTGGTCACGCGGGAGCTCCCAAAGCACCAATTCGGGGTTCTTTTCCCTGAAATAGCGCATCGTCCATTCGTTGGGAAAGAGGACGATTGGCTGGTCAAACTTGTCCGTTCCGAAGCTGACCCCCGTCGCGACCACCAGGCTCGAGGGATTCTCGAGGGACGGGTGGGGTTCGAGCCAGCGCAGGACCGTCCAGGGCGCCGGCTCAAGACGGGATTCCGCGCCGTATTCGCTCTTCAGCCGGTACTGGACGACCTCAAACTGAAGGGGGCCGACCGCGGCGAGAAGGGTTGCGCCCGGCGGGGCCAGGCGCGGATTGAGCGACTGGACGACTCCTTCCTTCAGAAGCTGGTCGAGCCCGGCCCTGAACTTCTTGGCGTCCGCCGGGGAGGGGTTGGAGATGTAGGTGAACACCTCGGGGGCGAACCGGGGGATCTCGTCGTAGACGATTCCCCTGTCGGTGGTCAGCGTGTCGCCGATCCCGAAAGCGTCATGCCCGACCAGCCCGATCACATCCCCCGGCCAGGCCTCGTCCACGGTGGCCCGCTCCTGGCCGAAGAGCTTGTGGGACGACGAGAGCCGGACGGTCTTTCCGCTGGCCTGGTGGATGACCGCCATGTCGCGCTCGAACTTGCCGGAGCACACGCGGAGGAAGGCGATCCGGTCCCGGTGCCTGGGGTCCATGTTGGCTTGGATCTTGAAGATGAAGCCGGAGAATTTCGGCGAATCGACGGGGACTAATGGGTCGATGGGGTCGGGAGCGGGCGGCCCTCCGTCGTCCCGCGCAACGGGATCCGAAGGCGGACTGAGTGAGGACCCTCCTTCGTCCCGCATTGCGGGATCCGAAGGCGGACTGAGTGAGGACCCTCCTTCGTCCCGCATTGCGGGACTTCGGCGGGTTGAGCGATTCGATCTCTGCGCAGCCGCGGCATTGCGCCGCGGCTGAGGCGGGATCGAATCGCTCAAAAACCCGTCCAGGAGAAGCTGGATGCCGAAATTGTTCACGGCGCTGCCGAAGTAGACGGGCGTCTGCTTTCCGGCCCGGACCGCGGCCAGGTCGAAGGGATGCCCGGCGCCGTCGAGCATGGCGAGCTGCTCGGTGAGTTCGCGATGCGTGTCGTCGTCCAGCTTGGCGCGGACGACCGGGTCCTCCAGCGAGGTGACCCGCACCGGGGCCTGATAGGCGCCTCCGGGGACCCGCTCGAAAAGGTGGACCTGGCGGTTGCGCCGATCGAAGACCCCGCGAAACCCCGGCCCGTTGCCCAGCGGCCAGATGACCGGCGAGGCCTGAAGATTGAGCACGCCCTCGAGCTCATCGAGAAGGTCGATCGGGTTCCGCGTCGGCCGGTCGCACTTGTTCATGAACGTGAAGATGGGCACGCCGCGGCGCCGGCAGACCTCGAAGAGCTTCCGGGTCTGCGCCTCCACGCCCTTGGCCGCGTCGATCACCATGAGGACGGCGTCGACCGCGGTCAGGACGCGGTAGGTGTCCTCCGAAAAGTCCTTGTGGCCGGGGGTGTCGAGGAGGTTGACCGCGAAGCCCGCATAGTCGAACTGGAGCACCGTGGAGCTGATTGAGATGCCGCGCTGGCGCTCCAGCTCCATCCAGTCCGAGGTGGTTGCGCGCTGGTTTTTGCGGTCCTTGACGGCGCCGGCGAGGTGGATGGCGTTGCCGTAGAGGAGGAATTTCTCGGTGAGCGTGGTCTTGCCCGCGTCCGGGTGCGAGATGATCGCAAAGGTGCGTCGGCGGGCGATTTCTGCGGCGGGAGACATGCGGGAGGGTTGAGCTTCGCCGGGGGACGCGGGGCGTTCAAGACAATGATAGGACCTATAGGTCGTATAGGACCTATGGGTCCTATTATAGGTTCTTCCGGTTTCTTAGTGGGTGGCTGATTCCGGAAGGACAGGGAGCATGCTGAGTTTTCCGCAATGAAAGAGGATCCGGGTTCGATAGTTGGCGAAGCGGCGGAAGCCGCGGGCGTCGGCCTTGATGGCTTGGATG
>CAITEC010000127.1 GCA_903891325.1 uncultured Opitutaceae bacterium | reverse complement strand
GTGCGACGATAGCCCAAGCCAGCGCGCTCGGAGATCGCGCTCCACCCCCGGACCTGAAGGATCGACTCAGGTTTCAGGTCTCAGGTTTCTGCAAAGAAGATTGCCAGCCCAAAAAAGTGTATTCTTGCTGATCGCCGTGGAAGGCGATCGGACTGTTCCAACTCCTGCCTGGCAGAAGACACTGCTCAGCCTGCTTGACGACCCCTCCTCCACAGTGCGCCAGGCGCTGCTGGGGCATATCGAGGGTTTGGGGGCGCCCGCCGTCGAATTCCTTCGCGAGGTGGCGCAGGGCCGCAACCGCATTCTTTCCAGCCACGCGGTCTGGTACCTCCAGGAGCTCCGGTTCAGCGATCCCGCCGCGGAGTTTCGCGGGTTCATCCGCTCGCTCAACTACGAGCTGGAGACCGGAGCCCTGCTGCTGGCGCGGACTGTCTCGCCAAAGCTCGATGTCGGCCGCTGCTGCGCGGCCCTCGACTCGATCAGCCGGCGCTGCCGGGAGCTGAGCGTCGAGCCCTGCAGCGCGCGCGAGCGCTGCCGGCTCATCAACCGGGTGATGTTCCACGAGTGGGGCTTCCGGGGAAACATCGAGCACTACGTCGATCCGCTCAACAGCCTGATCGACCACGTGATCGAGCGCCGGAAGGGCAATCCGCTCTCGCTGAGCATCATCTACCTGCTGGTGGCCAGCCGGCTGGACTTCCACCTCGAGCCGGTCGGCCTGCCGGGGCATTTTGTCGTCGGCTGCACCTGGGACGACCTGCCCTTCTTTGTCGATCCCTTCGACCAGGGGGCGATCCGGAGCCGGAAGGAACTCGCGGAGGCCCTCGAGAAGGGCCGCTCGCCCTTGCGGGTCGAGGACCTGGCGCCGGTGCCCGTGCGCGAGGTGCTCTGCAGGATCTGCCGCAATCTCGTGAACAGCTTCACGGCGGCGGGCGACCCCGAGAAGGCGCGAATCTTCGTCGGGTTCATCGAGGAGTTCGAGGCTGCTTACGCAAGAAACGCCCTGTAAGGTCCGGGTCGCCATGCCACCCGACCCCGTCCTGACGCTGTCCGACCTCGAGAATTGGCCCCCGGAGACGACCGCACTCGCGGTCCTCGGCCACCCGATCGGTCATTCGCTCAGCCCGCAGATGCACAATGCCGCGCTGGCGGCGCTGGCGGCCACCGATCCCCGGTTTGCCTCCTGGAGCTATTTTCGCTTCGACGTCCGCCCCGAGGAATTTCCGCAGGCCCTCGGGCTTCTGCACGAGCGGCGCTTCCGCGGGATCAACCTCACGGTCCCGCACAAGGTCATCGCCTTCGGGCTCGTCGGCCCGATCGACCCGGCGGCCCTGCCGGTCGGGGCCGTGAACACCCTCCTCTGGACCCCGGCCGGATGGCGGGGCTTCAACACCGACGGGTACGGCCTGGCCTCCGCACTTCGGGAGACGCTGGGCCGGGACCTGGCCGGTTCCCGCGTCGCCATCCTCGGCGCCGGGGGCGCGGCACGCGGCGCCGCGGTCGAGTGCCTGGCGCGCGGCTGCGCCGGCCTTTGGATCGTCAACCGCACAAAGGCCAACCTCGATGCCCTGCTCGCGGTCCTGCGCCCGATCGCCGGGAACATCCCCGTGACCGGGGGCCCGCCCGATTCCGAGGGCTACATCCTCGTGAACGCCACGAGTTCCGGATTGAAGCCCGGCGACGCCCCGCCGGCCGACCTGGACGCCCTGCCCAGGCCCGCCTGCGTCTACGACATGATCTACAATCCCCCCGTCACTCCCCTCCTCCGGAAGGCCGGGGAGCTCGGGATCCCGTGCGCCAACGGGCTGTCGATGCTTGTCCACCAGGGCGCCAAGTCGCTGGAGATCTGGACGGGGCGGCCCGCCAGCGAGACGTCGCGGACGATGCTGGCGGCCCTCGCCAAACGATGATCGCGAACCCTGCCGGGCTCGCCGCCGCCCCTCCCTGGTTCCTTCCCGCGCTCTCGTTTGTCACCGGCGCGGCGATCGGCAGCTTCTTGAACGTCGTCATCCTCCGCGTGCCGGCGGGCGAATCGATCGTGCGGCCCGGGTCGCACTGTGCCTGCGGCCGGCCCATTGCATGGCGCGACAATATCCCGATTGTCTCATGGCTCGTCCTGCGCGGCAGGGCGCGCTGCTGCGGGCGGGCATTTTCCGTGCGCTATCCGCTGGTCGAGGCCCTGACCGGCCTGCTCTTCCTCTTCTGCGCCCGCGCGTTCGAGCCCCCGGTGATGGCGTGCGGCTGGGTGCTCCTCGGGAGCCTGGTCGCCGCAACCTTCATCGACCTGGACACCCTGGAGATTCCCGACGCCCTGACCGTAGGGCTCGCCGCAGCGGGTGTGGTGCTCTCCTGCGTCGTTCCCGCGCTGCACGGCGAGCGGAGCGGTTTCGCCGCGCTGGACATGCTCCGCTCGGGAGCCGACTCGGTCGAGGGAGTCCTCATCGGCTCGGCGATCCTTCTTTGGATTGCCTTCATCGGCGGCGCGATCCTGAGGAAGGACGCGCTTGGGCTCGGCGACGTCAAGCTGGTCGGGGCGATCGGCGCCTTCACCGGCTGGCACGGCGCGGTCTTCGCGATCTTTGGCGGAGCGGTGGCCGGCACCGCCGGCCTTGTCCTGGCAATGGGGGCGGCGCGGATCCGGAAAAAGCCCGCGGAAGGCGCAGCCCGCCTGGGTTTCGGAGTGAAAATCCCCTTCGGCCCGATGCTCGCCTTCGCCGGCGCGGCGTATTTCCTCCTGCTGCACGCCCGCGTGGACGCGTGGTTCGCGCGGTTTGCGGATCTATTCTAGGCGGAGCGCATTGTCCGATGTAGCCGGGGTCCGAGACCCCGG
>CAITEC010000126.1 GCA_903891325.1 uncultured Opitutaceae bacterium | reverse complement strand
GTCCACGGGTGCGATTGTCGTCGCCTTCCTCTTCAGCGGCGCCGTCGGGATATTCTTCGGCTACTACCCCGCCCGCCGCGCCGCCAGCCTGAACCCGATCGACGCGCTGCGCTACGAATAGCCCCCGGGGTGGTGGGTCTGCTTGAAATTGGAGCGGGACCCGCGCTAATTGCACTCAAAGGGAAGCCCATGTCCGTTTCAAAGCGGGTCCCTTTTCGAACACCAGCCACCGATTTGAAGGCAAGACCCCATGCAGACCCGCCCTTGACAGATGTCCAGATGCACGCATTTTGAGCACATGACGCGAAAGACCGTTTCACTCGACGTTGACGTCTATCGGAAGATCAAGCACCGCCAGACGGTGCACGAAAGCATTTCTGCCACGCTACGCCGGGTGCTGGAGGAGGAAAAAGATCCGGCCGATTATCTCGACGAGTTGTTTCGCGATTTTGGCGGCAAGGGCGTGATGACCGATGATGGCTTGGCCCGTGCCCGCAGCCGGCAGGCAAACCCTCCGCGGTCCCTCCGGCCTGCGCGGAGCCAGGGGAACGCTCATGCTGCTTGATAGCACCTTCTTCATCGATCTTGAGGATGAACTGAGGTCAAAGAAACCCGGCCCCTGCGCCGCCTTTCTCAGGGGGCACCGGCATCTCACCAAGCATGTCAGCGTGATTACAATCGGCGAATTTGCCGCCGGAGCTCCGGTCGCCGTGACCCTGCGGCTTTTCAGGGGTTATCAGCGGCTTTCACTGGGGCGCGACCTCGCCATCTTTGCCGGGCGGCTGCAGGCAAATCTTGCGTTCGAAGCAGGAGAAAACGACCTATGGATTGCGGCCACAGCAAAATTCCACGGTCTGCCGCTCGTCTCGCGCAACAAGGTATTTTCCCGCATCCCCGGGCTTAAGGTCATTGGTTACTGACATGACGGTTGGCTCCCGCGTGATGGGGCTGTGGCGAACACGGCAAGGCCCTGTTCCCAAAGGGACGCATTATCACCTAGGCCCGGGCTCGCGTTCCGGCGACCTTCCGATAGGGTGAACCGAACATGGACCCCGCCCCGTCGCCCGAGACTCCCCCGGAAGCCCCCGCCCGCCCGGCGCCCCAGGAGCCCCGCGCCCGCTTTATCGCGCTGCTGCGCTCCTCCGCCCGCGATGGGTCGCTCACCAAGCTCACGCTCGGCCGGCACCGGGGCGAGGACCACACGCTGAAGAACATCTTCGTGCGGCCGGTCATGCTCTCGTCCGGTCCCCACCTGAGCTTCGTCTGGCGGCACGCGACGCGCGACGTGACGAAGAACCACGCGCCCGGCGCCGGCATCAGGCTCGTCGACAAGCTCCTTGGCGCCGACTTCCTCGACGCCCACCTCTTCACCGCCACCCAGATCGCGCAGCTTGAGTGCGAGCCGGGCGGCCGCGCCCGGCTCCGCGTGAAGGCGGCCCCGGCGGCCCCCGCCGCGACGGGCTCCCACGACCACGCCAAGGCCCATTCCATCGCCGCGGACGCCCCCTGGCTCTGCGGGCTGGGCGTCACCGACGAGAAGGGAAATCCCCTGAAGGGGATGGCCCCGAAGTTCCGCCAGATCCAGAAGTTCGCGGAGCTCGTCTCCCACCTGCTCACCGAGTCGGGGATCGGGCCCGAGGAGCCCCTGTCCGTCGTGGACATGGGCTGCGGCAAGGGCTACCTGACCTTCGCGGTGAGCGCCCTCCTGGGCGCGCGCGCCTCCGTCGTCGGCGTCGAGGCCCGCGCCGAGCTGGTCTACGCCTCCAACCGGATGGCCGTCGAGCAGGGCTTCGCCCCCCGGCTCTCGTTTGTCGCCGGCACGATCGCGGAGGCGCCGCTCGACAAGGCCGACCTGGTGATCGCGCTCCACGCCTGCGACACCGCCACCGACGACGCGCTGGCGCGCGGGATCGCCGCCGGTTCCCGGCTCCTGCTCGTCTCGCCCTGCTGCCAGAAGGAGCTCCGGCCCCAGCTCACCGCGCCCCCCGTCCTGGCCCTGGCCCTGCGCCACGGCATCTTCCAGGAGCGGCACGCCGAGTTTGTCACCGACGCCCTGCGGGCCCAGCTCCTGGAGTGGGCCGGCTACCGGACCAAGGTCTTCGAGTTCGTCTCGCCCGACCACACCGCGCGCAACCTGATGATCGCCGCCGTCAAGGTCAGGCAGCCGGGGGACGAGGTGATCGCCGGGAAGATCCGGGAGTTCGCGGCCTTCTACGGGATCCGGACCCAGGCGCTCGCCCGCCTGCTCGGATTTACCCTCTGATTTGGCGCCCGGCGCGCTTGACTGCCCGGGCGCTCGTCGAGACAATCTCCCCTTATCCTTCAACCAACCCTCCCAATCGATGAGCAGACAATACAACAAGGGCATCAAAAAGAAACGCCGCCTGGCCTACCTGAAGCGCAAGAAGGTGGCCGCCAGGACCACCAAGGCCGCCAAGGCCTCGAAGTGACCCGAAGGACGACCGGTTGATCAAGGTCAGTCTTATTTCCCTCGGCTGCGCCAAGAACCTGGTGGACAGCGAGATCATGGTCGGCCACCTGCACAAGGCCGGCATGGAGGTCATCCCGGACGCCGCGGGCGCCGACGTGGTGATCGTCAACACCTGCTCGTTCATCGATTCCTCGAAGGAGGAGTCGATCGGGCATATCCTGGACGCCAGCCGCCAGCGCGGGCTTCGCAAGCGCCGGGTGGGCCAGAAGCTGATCGTCGCCGGTTGCATGTCCCAGCGCTTTTCGAAGGACCTGCCCGGCGAGCTTCCCGAGGTGGACGCCTTCATCGGCCTGGACCAGGTCACGAGGGTGGCCCCGATCATCGAGGAGCTCTTCGCCCGCGAGGGAAAGGCCGCCTCCCGCAGCTTCGTCACGCCCCGGTCCACCTTTATCCCGGATTTCGACACGCCGCGCTTCCGGCTGACCCCGCGGCACCTCGCCTACGTCAAGATCGCCGAGGGCTGCAACCATCCCTGCACCTTCTGCATCATCCCGCAGATCCGCGGCCGGCACCGCAGCCGCACGGTCGCCAGCGTGGTCGCCGAGGCCCGCCAGCTCGTCGCAGAGGGCGTGAGGGAGCTCAACCTGATCTCCCAGGACACCACCTTCTTCGGAATGGACACCTGGGACGAGCGCCCCAATCCCCGCACCCCGGTTGATTCCTCCCGCGGCGATGCCCTGACCACCCTGCTCCGGGAGCTCAACGCCATCCCCGGGGACTTCTGGATCCGGCTCCTCTACACCCATCCGGCCCACTGGAGCGACGAGCTGATCGCCACGATCGCCGCCTGCCCGAAGGTCGCCCGCTACGTCGACATGCCCCTGCAGCACATCAGCGACCGCATGCTCGGGGCGATGCAGCGGGAGACGAGCGGCGCGACGATCCGCGATCTGATCCGGCGGATCCGGGCCGGCATTCCCGGGATCGCCCTTCGCACCACCTTCATCGTCGGGTTTCCCGGCGAGACCGAGGCCGACGTCGACGAACTCTGTGAATTCATTTCCGCGTCGCGCTTCGAGCGCCTGGGCGTTTTCCGCTACTCCCAGGAGGAGGGCACCCGCGCGGCCAAGATGCCCGGCCAGGTCCCCGCCGCCGAGAAGGAGCGCCGGTGGCACCGGCTGATGGCCCTGCAGCGCGAGATCGCCGGCTCCGTGAGCGGCGCCGGCGTCGGGCGCACCCTGAAGGTCCTCGTCGAGGAGCCCGGCGTGGCGCGCGGCGAGGCCGACGCCCCCGACATCGACGGGCGGGTGTACGTGCCGCGCGAGCTGCCCGTCGGCGAATTTTCCACGGTGACGATCACCGGGTACCACGACTACGACCTGCTCGCCCTGCCCGAGGGGGTCCGGCCGGCCGCCTACAAGGTCGCCCGCCAGGCGCAGTGAGGCTTAAAGATGGATTGAATGTAGCCGGCCTCCCAGAGGCCGGATCCGGGGTCATCCGTCTTCGCTCCGCTCCGCCGGATCCGGGGTCTGGGACCCCGGCTACATCTTCAAACGGGCCCGCGCGGCGTAGGCAGCGATGATCCCGTCGAAGCTGCCATTGCTGAAGAAGACCACGACGCGCCGCGGCGCACCGGGGACAAGGGTCGCCGCGCACAGGCCCTCAAGCAGTTCCGCGCTGCCGGGAAACGCCCGGGCCGTCTTCCCCTGCCCCGAAAGCTCCGCGGCCACCGACCCGGGGTCGAAGCGCACCGAGGCATCCAGCCTTTCCCCGCGGCTCACGGGGCCGAGGTATGCCTCATCGGCGCAGCCAAGGGCCCGCGTGAAGTCCTCCTGAAGCGCGTTGATCCGCGCCGTATTGCTGCGCGGCTCGAAAGCGGCCGTCAGCGTCGCACCGGGAAAGCGCGCACGAAGCGAACCGAGGGTCTCCGCAATCGCGGTCGGATGGTGGCCGAAATCCTCGATCACGACCAGCCCGGCCGACTCAAAAAGAACCTCCTGCCGGCGCCTGACCCCCCGGAACCGCGCCAGCGACTCCAGCTGAAGCCACCTCGGGTCGGGTGCCACCCCCGCGGCGCCTGCCGCCAACCCGGCCGCCGTGGCCGCCATCGCCGCGTTGCGCGCATTGAACAGTCCGGGCAGGGACCAGCGGACCTCCGCCCACGGCTCGCCGCGCCAGGTCAGGGAAAACCCGGCGCCCTCCCCCGTCTCGGAAAAGTCGTGGATGCGCGCGTCGTTGTCCCCGCCCGTCCCCACCCGCACGACCCGCGTCCATGGCGTCGGCCCCAGCGCGCGGATGTTGGCGTCATCGCCGTTCACGACGATAAATCCGCCGCGGGGGACAATGCGGGTGAAGTGGCTGAACGCGCGCTGGACGTCCGCGAGGTCCCGGAAGATGTCGGCGTGGTCGAACTCCAGGTTGTTGATGACCCCGACGTGCGGCTCGTAGTGGATGAACTTGCTTCGCTTGTCGAAAAACGCGCTGTCGTACTCGTCGCCCTCGATCACGAAGACCTCGCCCGGCCCGCCGAGATGGTTGCCCGAGGGCGGATCCTGGGGCACGCCGCCGATGAGGTAGCCGGGATCGCGGCCGTTTTCGCGCAGGAGGTGGGCGGCGATCGAGGTCGTGGTCGTCTTGCCGTGGGTGCCGCAGACGACCACGTTCCGCCGCTTGCCAAGGACAAAGCGGCGGAGCGCCTCGGGGAGGGATGCAATGGGGAAGGCGCGGCTATCGAGCAGCCATTCGACCTCGGGGTTCCCGCGGGACATGGCGTTGCCGACGATCACCAGGTCGGGCATGAGCGTCGCGAGCCGCTCCGGATCGTAGCCCGCGCGGATGCCGATCCCGGCGGCCGCCAGCACGTCGCTCATCGGGGGATAGACGTTGTCATCCGACCCGGAGACCTCGTGCCCCGCGGACCGCAGCAGCAGCGCCGCGTTTCCCATCGCGGTGCCGCAGATGCCCATGAAGTAGAGCTTCATGCGCGTCTCGGAGATGGCCGTGTCATGTCAGGGATCCTCATGGCTGCGAACCCCGCAAATGGCAATCATGCTGCAAAAGACGGCCGGTTCGTTTTCACTGGCAATCGAAAAGAGCCCATTTACAAGGATTTTGCCATCCCGCCGTCCATGGAACCGCAGCCCGGAACACCCGAATCGCCCTCCCCCCAGGAGGTGGCCTGGTCCACCCTCGTCCTCGTCTGCCGGGATTGCTTCGAGCGGGCGGACGGACCGGCCTGCGGTGGCGGCGCCGGGACGGTGAAGGCGCGGATCAAGGAGGCGCTTCGGGACCTGAAGCCCCGGGTCCGGACGCTGGAGACCAGCTGCCACGACTGCTGCCCGGAAGGGGCTTTTTCCGTGGTGATCGTGAGGCCGGGGGCGGCGCCCGAGGGCTTTGCCCTCACGTCGCCCGAGCAGGCCGACGCCGTCGTCCGGTCCGTCCGCAATCACCGGCCGGCCCCCTTGCCATGATGAGGCATGCCGCTGTCCGTCACCCGCCAGGAACGAAAGATACTCGGGGTCCTGGCGCTGCTCATCGTGCTGGGGCTGATAGGAATGGCCCTTTTCCCCTGACAAAAAGCCTCGCCACGGGGACGTCGAGCGCGTCCCTTTGGCCCGGTTGCGCGTAGCATGATCACTCCATGTCCATCGCACCGTCGTATTTGCCCGACGCATGGGCCGCGGCGGTGTCTGCCGGCCCAGGCCCGCTTCCGCGCATCGCCCTGATGACGCCCGAACTGCATGGCGACCAGCCGGATGAGCGGGCGTTGACGGATGCCCGGCTCCTGCGCCGCATGGCCGCTGGCGACCGGGAGGCCCTGGCGGAGCTCTACGACCGGTTCTCCCGCCCCCTCTACGCGACGGCGGTCTCCATGCTCAACGACGCCGCCGAGGCCCAGGATGTGACCCACGACGTCTTCATCTCCCTCTGGGAAAAGTCGTCGCGCTTCGAGGACAGCCGGGGATCGGCCTTCACCTGGGCGGTGACGCTCCTTCGAAACCGGGCTATCGACCGGATTCGCGGGCGGACCCGGCGCATGCGCCTGCTCGAGGGGGCGGCCCCCGCCGACCTGGGCTACGATCCGGACGCCGGCGGACCGGCGGCCGACGAGGCTGCCGTCCGCTCCGAGGAGGCCGGGGCCGTGCGCGCGGCGGTCGCCACCCTTCCCGCCGACCAGCGCAAGGCGCTCCACCTCGCCTTCTTCGGCGGGATGACCCAGGAGGAGGTCGCCGCAGCGCTCAACCAGCCGCTCGGCACCGTCAAGGCGCGGATCCGCCGCGGGCTCCAGAAACTTCGCGAAACCCTCGCGACCCGCCCATGATCGACGACCTCCAGGACGAATCCGCCGCGCTTTACGCGCTCGACCTGCTTGCGCCGGCGGAATGCGCGGCGTTCGAGGCGCGCGTCGCGGCCGATCCCGCGCTGGCGGCGCGGGTCCGTGAATTGCGCGAAACCGCGGCCGCACTCGCGCACGCGGCGCCCCCCGCCGCGCCACCCGCGGTCCTGCGCGATCGCATTCTTCGCTCCGCCGCCGACCAGGCCGGCGCCCCGCGCTCCCCTTTCCGCGTCACCTCCTTTGCAACGCTCATCCCCTGGGCGATCGCCGCCTGCGTCGCGGTGGCCGCCGCGTGGACCGCCCGGCTCTACGAGGGATCCCGCTCGGAGAACGCCATCCTCCGGGACCAGGGTGCGATCGCCGCCCTGGAGATGCACAGCCTGAGGGACCAGCTCGATGCGGAGCGGATCGTCAACCAGCGCGAGCTCACGGACACCCGCAGGGACCTGTCGGTGGCCGCCGCGCGGATCGCCGGGCTCAGCCGGGAAATTGCCGAATATTCCGGCCGGCAGAAGGGGGCCGCGTCGATGGCCGACTACCGGATCGCCGACCTCGCGTCCACGGAGGCCGCGAAACCGCGGATCGTTGCGGTCGCCCTCTGGTGCCCGTCGATGCAGGCGGGCATCCTCGCCGTCTCGAACCTGCCGCGGCTGCCCGAGGGCAAGCAGTACCAGCTCTGGGTGATCGACCCCCAGTACGGATCGCCGGTGAGCGGCGGGGTCTTCACCGTGAACCCGTCGACCGGGCAGGCCCGGATCGCCTTCGGAACGGTCCATCCGATCAAGTCCATTGCGAAATTCGCCGTCAGCCTGGAGCGCGAGGGCGGGGTCCCCTCCCCCGAGGGTCCGATCGTCCTGCTGAGCGACTCACCCCGGCTTCCGGATTAGAACTTGTCACCGGCTGTGGCGCCGCAAGACTTTACGGCGCATGATCATCAAGCCCCGGGTCAGAGGATTTGTCTGCGTCACGTCCCATCCAGCCGGCTGCGCCGCCCATGTCCAGGAGTGGATCGACGTGGTCAAGTCCCGGGGTCCGATCTCCGCCGGGCCCAAGCGCGTCCTGGTGATCGGCGCATCGACCGGGTACGGGCTCGCATCCCGGATCACCGCCGCTTTCGGCTCCGGGGCGGCGACCCTCGGGATTTTCTTCGAGCGCCCCTGCGAGGAGGGGCGGTTGGCGACCCCGGGCTGGTACAACTCGATCGCCTTCACCCAGGCTGCGCGAGCGGCGGGTCTTTATGCCAGGAATATCAATGGCGACGCCTTTTCGGACGAGATCAAGAAGCAGGCCTTTGATTTGATCCGCGCCGACATGGGCCAGGTCGACCTCGTGGTCTATTCGCTCGCCTCGCCCCGCCGGACCCATCCGCGGACCGGGGTCGTCCACAAGAGCTGCATCAAGCCCGTGGGTGCGGCCTACACGAACAAGACCGTCGACACCGACAAGGGGCTGGTCACGGAGGTGACAATCGATCCGGCAAACGAGGCCGAGGTCGCCGACACGGTCGCCGTCATGGGCGGCGAGGACTGGGAAATGTGGATCGACGCCCTCCGCGATGCCCGACTCCTGGCCCCCGGCGCGCAATCGGTCGCCTACTCCTACATCGGGCCGGAAGTCACCTGGCCGATCTACAAGAACGGCACGATCGGCATCGCCAAGAACGATCTCGAACGCGCGGGCAAGGCGATCGACGCAAAGCTGAAGGCTGCCGGTGGCCGCGCCTTTGTGTCGATCAACAAGGCGCTCGTCACCCAGGCAAGCTCCGCGATCCCGGTCGTGCCCCTCTATATCTCAATTCTGTACAAGATCATGAAGGAGAAGGGCACGCACGAGGGCTGCATCGAGCAGATCCAGCGGCTCTTCGCGACGGAGATGTACGCGCCCGGCGGCCCGAAGTTCGACGCCGGCGGCCGGGTGCGGGTCGACGACCTGGAGATGAAGCCGGACATCCAGGCCGCGGTTGTCGAAATCTGGCCCAAGGTCACCACGGAAAACCTCGGGGACCTCACCGACATCGCCGGCTACCGCGAGGAATTCCTCAAGCTCTTCGGGTTCGGGTTTCCCGGCATCGACTACGACGCCGAGGCGGAGCCGAATATCCCGATGCTGTAGCCCCTACTCCTCGCCGCCGACGCTCAGGGACTTCCCGTTGTCCTTGGGCCCGAGCTGCAGGATGTAGGGGGCGGCTGTCTCGGCCCAGGCCTCCGCCTTCGGGTAGGAGGCGGCCTCGCCGCCCCAGCACTGCCGGAGCATGGCCGTGTCGATCACGCCGGGGTTCAGCGGGACGGCGGCCATCCCGGCGGGCAGGTCGGCGGCCAGGGCCTTGGTCAGCCCCTCGACGGCCCACTTCGAGGCGCAATAGGGCCCGACCCCGGGTGAAACGCTCCGGCCCCAGCCCGAGCTCAGGTTCACGATGACGCCGCTGCCGCGGGCGATCATCGCCGGTGCGAAGGCCCGGATGACGTTGGCCATCCCGGAGACGTTCACCGCCATCACCTGCGCGAACTTGTCCGCAGGGACCTCCCAGAGGGGCGCCGGGTCGTTCATCACCCCGGCGTTGTTGATGAGGATGTCGGGGACGCCGTGCCCGAGCACGTGCTCCGCCCAGATGGCGACCTTCACCGGCAGGGAAACGTCCACCGCCGCGAAGTTGTGGGGCTCGGCATGGTCGAAGCGCAGGTCGAAGATCTCCTGGCCGCTCCGGCCGCAGCCGGCGACCGTGTGGCCGTTGCGGATGTACCAGGCGGCCAGGGCGCGCCCAAGCCCCCGGGTGACCCCCGTGATCACAATGTACATGGCGGAAGGGGCGGCCCGGCCTACTGCCGGGACTGCAGGCTTGCGCCGTCAAAGCCGGCCTTGCGGCAGGCGTCCTCGACGAAGGTCAGCCGCTTGACCTGGGAGGTCTCGTCAATCTTGAGCAGGATATGGGCGTCCGGGTTGCCGTTGTGGGCGGCGACCAGCAGGTCCCCGAGCTGGTCGTCCGGGACGACGTGGTCGTTGAAGTAGAGGCTCCCGTCCTTGTCCACGCTGATCGTGATGTTGCCCTTGAACTCCTCCTTGCCCGCGGTCTCGATCTTCGGGAGGTTCAGGTTGAGGGTCGTGGCCGACTTGAACTGCATCGTCACGAACGCGAAGAAGATCAGCATGACGAGCACGTCGATCAGCGGCACGAGGTTGAGCTCGGGCCGCCGGCGGGTGCGGTTGAAAATCGAGCTCATTTGCGCGCCCGCTGAAGGATCCGCTCGATCAGCACCTCAAGCTCGGCGGCATAGTTGTCCACCTTGCGGGAGAGGTAGCCCGCGCCGACCAGGGAGGGAATGGCGATCGAAAGGCCGATCACCGTCGCCGACAGCGCCAGCGCGACACCCTGCGTGAAGAGGACCGGGTCGGGAAGGCCCGTGTCCGGGGAAATCTGCGAGAAGACCTTCAGCAGCCCGGTGACCGTGCCGGAGAGGCCGATCAGGGGGGCCGCCGCGTAGATGACGTCCAGGTAGGGGACGCCCCGCTGCATCCGGTTGACCTCGAGCCGGGCGAAGGCCTTGACCGCGCCCTCGTCGCTGGGGTGCTGCTCGGCGAAGTCGACGATGCGGGAGAGCACCGTGTGCTTGCCGCCCATGAGCGGGCGGCCCGCGATGAGGGCGTCCGCCAGGTCCTGCGGGATCACCGCCAGCCTGCGGAGGGCGTAGGCCCGCTCGCAGATGATGAAAACGGCGACCGCCGAGCAGATTCCCAGGGGTATGATGAGGAGGCCGGCCCCCTTGAAGACATCGATCAACGTGTATTGCATGGAATGGGTAAGAGCCTGTCTGACGCCTTGCGGCGGAAAAAGGTCCATCCAAACTTGCGGATACCCGCCTCCGCGCCAAGCACTAAAGGCCCGCTCAGACGGCCATGTAGGGCAGCTTGGCGGCCTGCGCGCCCGCAGCGGGGAGCCCCTCGATCAGCTCGCCGATCGGGTCCCAGCGCCCGTTGAGCAGCGCGTCGCGGGCGGAGTCGCGGATGGCGGCCGGATAGGCCCGACCGCCGACGCTCACGGACTGCGCGGCGACGTCCACCGTCACGACCGCCGACGGGTCCCGGTCGATGGCCGCGGCCATCGCCGCGATGTCCCCCCGGGACGCGGCCAGGCAGGGGATCCCCAGGGTCGTGCAATTGCCGAAGAATATCTCCGCGAAGCTCTCCGCGACGATGGCGCGGAACCCGTACTTCTGGATCGCCTGGGGCGCGTGCTCGCGGGAGGAGCCGCAGCCGAAGTTCGCCCCCGAGAACAGCACGGAGGCGCCCTTGAAGCGGGCCTCGTTGAGCGGGTGCGGCTTCTCGGAGCCGTCCGCGTTGCGGCGGACGTCGTAAAAGAGACCCTCGCCCAGCCCGTCGAAGGTGATGCATTTCAGGTAGCGGGCCGGAATGATCCGGTCCGTGTCGATGTCGTTGCCCGGCACGCAGACGCCGCGACCGGTGATGGAGGTGATCTTGGAGAGGGCCATGGTGATTTTTTTTGGGTCAGGAGTTTACGGAAAAGACCTCGCGGGCGTCGGCGACGGAGCCGGAGATCGCGGCGGCCGCCACCATGAGCGGGCTCATCAGGAGGGTGCGCCCGGTCGGGCTGCCCTGGCGGCCCTTGAAGTTGCGGTTCGAGGAGCTGGCGCAGAGCTGGTCACCGACGAGCTTGTCGGGATTCATGGCCAGGCACATCGAGCAGCCGGCTTCCCGCCACTCGAACCCGGCGTCGCGGAAGACCCGGTCGATGCCCAGCTCGGCGCAGAGCCTGCCGACGCCCTGGGAGCCGGGGACGGCGATCGCCTTGACCCCGGCCGCGACCCGCCGGCCCTTGATGTGTCGGGCGACTTCCTGGAAGTCGCTCAGCCGGCCGTTCGTGCAGGAGCCCAGGAATGCCACGTCGATCCGCGTCCCCTTGATCGGCGCGCCGGGCCTGAGCTTCATGTAGGCGAGGGCCTCCTCGATCGAGGCCTTCTCGTCGGGCGTGGACGCGCGCGACGGGTCCGGGATGCTCTCGGAGATCGACACGCCCTGCCCCGGGTTGATGCCCCAGGTGACCGTGGGAGCGATCGCGGCGGCGTCGATCGCCACCGTGTCGTCGTACACGCAGCCCGGGTCGCTCGCGGTCGCCCGCCAGCGGGCCACGGCCGCCTCCCATGCCGCGCCCTTGGGCGCGTACGGGCGCCCCTTCAGGTAGGCGAAGGTTGTCTCGTCGGGGTTGACATAGCCGGCGCGGGCCCCGCCCTCGATCGACATGTTGCAGACGGTCATCCGCTCCTCCATCGAGAAGCGGTCGAAGACCTCGCCGCCGTACTCATAGGCGTAGCCGGTCCCGCCGTTGACGCCCAGGGTGCGGATGATGTGCAGGATGACGTCCTTCGCGTAGACTCCCGGGCGCAGGCGGCCGGTCACGTTGATCCGGCGAACCTTGAGCCTGCCCAGCGCCATCGTCTGGGTCGCCAGGACATCCCGGATCTGCGTCGTTCCGATGCCAAAGGCGATCGCGCCGAAGGCGCCGTGGGTGCTCGTGTGGGAGTCCCCGCAGGCGATCGTCGTCCCGGGCTGGGTGATCCCCTGCTCGGGCCCGACGATGTGGACGATGCCCTGCCGGCCGGTCGCCCGGTCGAAGAAGGTGATGCCCGCCTCCGCGCAGTTGCGCCGAAGCTCCTTGATCATGGAGTCGGCGAGCGGGTCGGCGAACGGCTCGCTGAACTGGTCGGTCGGCACGATGTGGTCGACGGTCGCGAAGGTGCGGTGCGGCATCGCCACCCGCAGGCCCAGGTCGCGCAGCATCCCGAAGGCCTGCGGGCTGGTGACCTCGTGGATCAGGTGGGTGCCGATCAGCAGCTGCGTCTGGCCGTCGGCCAGCCGGCGGACCGTGTGGGCGGCCCAGACTTTTTCGAAGAGGGATTGGGACATGGCACCCTTATACCACGGACTTGCCAGTCCTCAAAATACTTGTTTCGCTTCTTTTGATGCCCAGGGAGTATCAATATGCCTTCGAGCTCCGGCACCTCGTCTATTTCCTGGAGGTTGCCCGCCAGCTCCATTTCCGCCGCGCGGCCCTCGCCCTGTCGATCGCCCAGCCGGCGCTCAGCCGGCAGATCGCACAGCTCGAGGCGGCGCTGGGCACCCCCCTCTTCACCCGGACAAGCCGCCGGGTCGAGCTGACGCCCGCCGGCGAGCTGCTCGCCCGCCAGGCCGGGCCGATCCTGCGCTCGCTCGCGGCGCTGCCGGAGGGGCTGCGCGCGGTCGCCGCCGGCGAGGTCGGCCACCTGCGCGTCGCCTTCACCGGCCTGGCCATGGCGACCGTGCTCCCGGGGATCCTGAGGGAGTTCCACCGCAGGCACCCGGGAATCCGGCTTGAGCTGAACGAGTCGCCCACGTCGGCCCAGCTCACGGCGCTTTCCACCGGCGAGGTCGCCTGCGGTTTCTTTCATCCCGACGCCCCCACCCCCGGCTTCCAGACCCGGCTCCTCCTTCGCGAGCGCAACGGCATCCTGCTTCCCTCCGGGCATCCGCTGGCCCGCCGCGCCTCGCTTCGCCTGAGGGACCTGGAGTCGACCCCCTTCGTGCTTTTCCCGCGCACGCACAACCCCGGGTTCTACGACCGGATGCTCGCCTCGTTCTCGGCCGCCGGGATCACTCCGCGGATCGCCGAGGAGGTCTGGCCGCGCGCGAACGCGGTGGGGCTGGTCCGGGCGGGAATGGGCGCGACCTTCATGTGCCCGTCGGAGGCCCGCCTCCTGCCGCCCGACGTGGTGTTTCGCAGGCTGGTCGGGCCGGCGCCCGAGAGCCGGCTGGTCGCCGGCTGGAAGAAGGGCGCGGAGAGGGACGATCCCGCGCTGCGGGCGTTCCTCTCGGTCGCCTCACCGGGCCGCTGATCAGCCCTTTCCCGGGACGTCCGGGGTGACCTCGGTGGCGGCCGGCGGCGGGGCCTGCTGCACGAAGACGAGCTTCTCGCCCTCGCAGCTGACCATGACCGGCTCGTTCTCCTTCACGTCGCCGCGAAGGATCGCCTCGGCCAGCGGGTCCTCGAGGTAGTGCTCGACCGCGCGCCGGAGGGGGCGGGCGCCGTACTTTTCGTCGTAGCCCTTCTCGATGAGGAGCTGCTTGGCCCCGTCGGTGAACTCGAGCGTGATCTTACGCTCGACCAGCCGGCGGGCGAACTTGCTGATCTCCAGCTCGACGATCTTCACCAGGTCCGCCTTGTCCAGCGGCCGGAAGAAGACGATGTCGGAGATGCGGTTCAGGAACTCGGGCTTGAAGACGCGCTTGGCCTCCTCGAGCACCTTCTCGCGCATCTTCTCCGCGTCGTTGAAGCTGGTCGAGGCGGCCGCGAACCCGAGCGAGGTCTGCCGCTGCAGCAAATGCGCGCCGATGTTCGAGGTCATGATGATGATCGTGTTCCGGAAGTCGACGGTGCGCCCGAGCGAGTCGGTGAGCCGGCCGTCCTCCAGGATCTGGAGGAGGAGCTGGAGCACGTCGGGGTGGGCCTTCTCGATCTCGTCGAAGAGGATGACCGCGTAGGCGCGGCGACGGACGGCCTCGGTGAGCTGCCCGCCCTCGTCGTAGCCGACGTAGCCGGGGGGCGAGCCGATCAGGCGGGAGACGGTGAACTTCTCCATGTACTCGCTCATGTCGATCTGGATGAGCGCGTCCTGGTTGCCGAACATCTGGGCCGCGAGCTGCTTGGCCGTCTCGGTCTTGCCGACGCCGGTCGGGCCGACGAAGAGGAAGGAGCCGATCGGGCGCCGCGGGTCCTTCAGGTCCGCGCGGGAGCGCCGGAGGGCGCGCGCGATCGCGCTCGCCGCCAGCTGCTGGCCGACGACGACCTTCTGGAGCTCGTTCTCGAGGTTGAGCAGCTTCTCGCCCTCCTTCTTCTCCATGCGGGAGAGCGGGATGCCGGTCCAGTCGGCCACGACCTGCAGGATGAGGTTGTCGTCGATGATGGTCCGCTTCTCCTCGCGGACCTTCTTCCACTCCTCGGTGACCTGCTCGTGCCGGGCGCGCAGCTGCTTCTCGGTGTCGCGGAACTTCGCGGCCTCCTCGAAATGCTGGTCGCTGATCGCCTTTTCCTTCGCCGCGCAGATCTCGTCGATCTCCTTCATCAGGGCCTCGATGTCCGGCGGCCGGCTCAGGGTCGAGATCCGGGCGCGGGAGCCCGCCTCGTCCATGACGTCGATCGCCTTGTCGGGCAGGAAGCGCCCCGTGATGTAGCGGTCCGAAAGCTTGGCGGCGGTCTCCAGCGCGTGGTCCGTGTACGTGGCCTTGTGGTGGTCCTCATACTTGTGCCGGATCCCCTTGAGGATCGTGATCGTGTCCTCGACGGACGGCGGCTCGACCTTGACCGACTGGAAGCGGCGGTCCAGGGCGGAGTCCTTCTCGATGTACTTGCGGTACTCGTTGAGGGTGGTCGCCCCGACGCACTGCAGCTCCCCGCGGGAAAGCGCCGGCTTGAAGATGTTCGAGGCGTCCATGGCCCCCTCGGCGGCGCCGGCGCCGACGATCGTGTGCAATTCGTCGATGAACAGGATGATGTTCCGGGCGCGCTTGATCTCGTCCATCACCGCCTTGATCCGCTCCTCGAACTGGCCCCGGTACTTCGTGCCGGCCACCATGAGGGCCAGGTCCAGGGTGATCACCTTGCGGTCGAGCAGGATCTCCGGGACGTTGCCCGTGGAGATCTCCTGGGCCAGTCCCTCGACGATCGCCGTCTTGCCCACGCCCGCCTCGCCGATGAGCACGGGGTTGTTCTTGGTCCGCCGGCAGAGGATCTGGATCACGCGGCGGATCTCGTTCTTGCGGCCGACGACCGGGTCCAGCTCGCCCTTGCGGGCCAGCTCGGTGAGGTCCCGCCCGAATGCCTTGAGGGCCGGGGTCTTGACCTCCTTGCGGTCCTCGGGCTGCGCACCGGGGCGCTGGGTGCCGCCGGCGGCGGCCTCCTCGCCGCCCTGGGGGGCGCCCGGCGTCT
Organism: uncultured Opitutaceae bacterium; assembly: GCA_903891325.1. GTDB lineage: Bacteria > Verrucomicrobiota > Verrucomicrobiia > Opitutales > Opitutaceae > Palsa-1447. The sequence continues at coordinate 26,713 of CAITEC010000126.1, read as the reverse complement.
CGCCGCCGGAAAACTGGGGATCGAGCTCCCGGAGGATCTCGTTGCGGGTGCGCTCGATGTCCACGTCGAGCGCCTTCAGGACGCGCGCGGCGACACCCTCGCCCTCGCGCAGCAGGCCGAGCAGGATGTGCTCGGTGCCGACGTAGGAGTGCCCGAGCGTCTTCGCCTCCTTGCCCGCCAGGGCGAGGACCTTCTTGACGCGCGGGGTGAAGGGCATGCTTCCCTGGCTCTTGAGCTCCTGGCCGGTCCCCACCTGCTTCTCGACCGCGGCGCTGACCGTCTCGAGGTTGAGCCCCATCTTCTGGAGCACGCTCACGGCCACGCCCTGGCCCAGCTTGATCAGCCCGAGCAGGATGTGCTCGGTGCCGACATAGTTGTGCCGGAAGCGGTCCGCTTCCTTGCGCGCGAGCGCCAGCACCTGCTGGGCCCGGGGCGTGAAGTTATTCATGGGTTCCTGTGACATAAAGGGAGGGTGGGTCCGGTCAGTTCCTGGGTTCGCCAGCCGCAGAGAAGTCAGGGCGGGCCAGATTGGCAAACTCGGAACGCAGGCGTTCCGCCCGCAGCAGGTCGCGCTGCCCCGGCTCGCAGGGCGCCTTCTGGGCGTGCTGGAGGTGGCCGGGCTGGGCCTCGATGAAGAGCCGGTCGATGACCGAGCGGTGGGACTCGGAGAACACGCCCAGGTCAACTCCCAGGCGGATCAGGGAGAGCAGGTTCATCGCCTCGCCCGAGCTGAGCAGGTGGCTGTTCTGGAGGATGCCGTAGGCCCGGCCGACCTTGTCGAAGACCTTCCCGGGGTCGGCCTCGAGCAGTTTCGCCCGGGCGTTCATCTCGTGCTCGATGATCGACTGCAGGACGCCCGACAGCCGCTTGATGATCGCCTCCTCGGCCTCGCCGAGCGTCGTCTGGTTGGAGATCTGGAAGATGCTGCCGCTCGCGTCCGAGCCCTCGCCGAAGAGCCCGCGCACGACCATTCCCAGCTGGTTGACGGCGCGCACGACCTTCTCCATCTGCCCGGCGATCACGAGCGCGGGCAGGTGCATCATCGCCGAGCCCCGCAGCCCCGTCCCGAGGTTCGTCGGGCAGGCGGTGAGGTACCCGAGCGTCGGGGAGAACGCGTAGTCCAGGCGCTCCTCGAGGGCGGAGTCCAGGTCGTTGATGGCGTTCCAGGTCTTGCGAAGCTGGAGGCCGGAGCGGAGCACCTGGATCCGCAGGTGGTCCTCCTCGTTGACCATGACCGAGACAGTCTGGTCGCGGCTGATCACCACGCCGCTGCCCTGGGGCGAGCCGCTCAGCTCGCGGCTGATCAGGTGGCGCTCGACAAGGATCTGCTTCTCCAGGTCGCTGAGCTCGCTCACCGCCACGTTGAGGCTGCGCTTCATCGGCGCGGTTGCGGCCACGGCCTCCCGGCAGACGGCGAGAATGTCGCTGCGCTGCGCCGGGCGGGCCCAGCCCGGGAAGGAGCGCCCCGCCAGGTTGCGCGCGAGCCGGATCCGCGTCATCAGCACGATGGCGGTCTTGTTCGTCCGGCTGTCGGTCAGCTCGGAGGGGGTCGCGATGAGGGAGGCGATCGTCATGGGATCACTCGGCGGGTTTCGGAGCCCCCGCCTGCTTGGCCTGGTTGATCTCGTCGCGGAACCGCGCCGCGTCCTCGTACTGCTCGGCCTTGATGGCCTGGCTGAGGTCGACCTCGAGCTTGGTGAGCCGGTCGGAGAGCGTCTTGCGGCTGAGGGCGGCCTTCGGGACCTTCCCGGCATGGGTCGTGCCCTTGTGCATCCCGTCGAGCATCGGCTCCAGGAGCGCCTTGAACGCCTCGTAGCAGGCGGGGCAGCCGAACCGCCCGTGCTTCTTGAAATCGGCCTGGGTGAACCCGCACGCCGCGCACCGGACCCCGGCGGCCGCCTGCTCCGGGTTGAGCGAGGCCTTGAGGAGCAGATCCGCCAGCGAGGAGAACTCGGTCGGGTCGGTCACCCCCTTGGACTGCGCGCACGCCTCGCAGAGGTCCACCTTGTGGACCTTGTTGTTCACGATCTGCGTGAGATGGACCGTCGCCGGCTTGGGGCAAAAGTCGCACTTGAGCGGGTTGGTCATGAATTATTGGTATCCTGTCCTGCAGTTAATGTGCCACCGCTTCACCGGGCTGGCAAGCACCGGTCGAGCGCCGCCACGTGCCAAGACGGCACACGGTGGCTCACGAAGCGGGGCAAATGGCACAACCGCGGGCTGCCCCTGCTTCTAAACGGCCGCGGGGGGCCCAACTTAAATCCGAGTTCCCTCGACAAGCACCCGGCGCCGGAACGCCTTCATGATGTCGCGGGTGATCGTCCCGGGACGCCCGTCCCCGATCAGCCGCCCGTCCAGCTTCGACACCGGGACGATCTCCGCTCCGGTTCCCGTGAGGAAGCACTCGTCGGCGCACCAGATGTCGTAGCGGGTCATGTCCGCCTCGCGGATCGGGACGCCGAGTTCCGCGGCGATGTCGAAGACCGCGCCCCGCGTGATCCCCTTGAGGGCTCCCTGCGAGGCGGCCGGGGTCATGATCGCGCCCTTGTGGATGGCGAAGATGTTGTCGGCCGTGCACTCCGCCACATATCCCTGGTCGTTCAGCATGATCGCCTCGAGCGCGCCGAACTGCCGGGCCTCGATCTTGCCGAGGATGTTGTTGAGGTAATTCAGGGACTTGACGGTCGGCGGGAGCGCCGCCGGGCTGATCCGGCGGGTCGGCACGGTGACAATGGCCAGCCCATTGTCGTAATGCTCCTGTGGATAAAGGGATATGCGGCTGGCGATGATGAACAGGGTCGGCTTGGGGCAGAGCCATGGCGCGAGGCCGAGGTCGCCGACACCGCGCGTGACGACCAGGCGGATGTACGCGTCGGACAGGCCGTTTACGCGGCAGGTTTCGCAGGTCGCCGCCGACAGCTCGGCGCGGTTGAGCGGGATCGCCAGCATGAGCGCCTTGGCCGAGTGCTCGAGGCGCTCCAGGTGCTCGTCGAGCCGGAAGACATTCCCCCCGTAAAGCCGGATGCCCTCAAAGACCCCGTCGCCATAGAGCAGTCCGTGATCGAACACGGACACCTTGGCCTCGGACTCGTCGACAAACTTGCCATCCAGGTAGATTTTCATCGGGTTGCGCAGATTGGGTGGGGTCAAATGTGAATCGCCTCGCCGGTCGTCGCGGCGGCGGCCTCCATCACGGCCTCGCTGAGGGTCGGATGCGCGTGGATCGAGTGGTGGATGTCCGCGACGGTGGCCTCCAGGTCCATCGCCAGCCCGTACTCGCCGATGAGCTCGGTCGCCTCCGCGCCGATGATGTGCGCGCCGAGGATCTCCCCGGTCTTCGCGTCGCTGATGACCTTGACGAAGCCCTCGCTGTCGGCGGAGGCCACGGCCTTGCCGGAGGCGGTGAAGGGGAACTTCCCCACCCGGTAGTCCAGGCCCTTCTCCTTGGCCGCGCGCTCCGTGATGCCCTCGCTGGCCACCTGCGGCTGGCAATAGGTGCACCCCGGGAAATTGCCGACCCGGCGCGGCCGCCCGTGGCCGAACATGCCGTTGACCGCATTCACGGCCTCGAAGGTCGCCACGTGCGCGAGCCAGGGCGGCCCGATGATGTCGCCGGCGGCGTACACGCCCTTCACGCTGCTCTGGTAGTCGTCGCCCACCCGGATGAAGCCCCGGTCCAGGTCCGGGCGCACGCCCGGGGCCAGGGCGCCCTCGAGGTTGGCGGTCACCCCGATCGCGGAAAGCACGGACTCGACCTCGATCTCGGTCACCTTGCCGTCCTTCGTCAGGTCGAGCTTCACGGAGGCGGCCCCGACCCGGAAATTCCCGCAGGTGGTCCCCGTGTGGACGGCGATTCCCTGCTTTTCGAAGGAGCGCTGGAGCGTCCGCGCGACGTCCTCATCCTCCACCGGGAGGATCTGGGGGAGCATCTCCACCAGGGTCACCTTCGCGCCGAAGGCGTTGTAAAAATACGCGAATTCCACGCCGATCGCCCCGGCCCCGACGATGGCGATCGACTTGGGGAGCGTGCGCGAGGCGAGCGCCTCGCGGGAGGTCATCACGCGGGCGCCATCCACCGGAAGGTCGGGCAGGCGGCGCATCCGGCATCCCGTGGCCAGGAGGATCTTCCCGGCCTTCAGGCGCGTCCCGGCGTTCTTTCCCTCGGTGATCTCGACAAGGCCGGGCGCGGCCACCCGCGCGCGGCCGGAGAACCCGTCCACCTTGTTCTTTTTCAGGAGAAACTCGACGCCCTTGGCCATCTGCTCGGCGACGGAGCGGGAGCGATCCATCACCCGGCCAAAGTCAAATCCCAGCCCGGTGACCGAAAGCCCCAGCGTCTCCGACTTCTGGATGGTGCGGTAAAGCTCCGCGCTTTTCAGCAGGGCCTTGGTCGGGATGCATCCCCAGTTCAGGCAGGTTCCGCCCAGCCGCTCCATCTCAACGCACGCGACCTTGCGGCCGAGCTGGCCCGCGCGGATAGCCGCCGCGTAGCCCGCGGGCCCGCCCCCGATGACAACGAGGTCGTATTCGATGGATTCAGCCATTCCCCAAACGTGATCCGACTGTCAGGCCGGTCAAACAGGAATTTCCCGGGCCGCCGGCGGCGGAATCGCTCAAATGTCGATCACGTCGTTTCTTGCGTCCCCGCTGCCGGGAGGCGGCGGGGGGGGCGGCGGCGGCCCGCGCCGGCCCCGGATTCCGCTCACAAGGAAATTTGTCGCGCTGACCACCAGCGCCCCCCAGACGGCCGAGCCAAATCCCGCCACATGGAAGGACGCGCCGACGATGTGCGAGACAAGGAGGAACAACAAGGCATTGATAACGATGATGCCCAGCCCCATGGTCACCAGGATGAAGGGCAGCGTGAACACGACCAGGATCGGCTTCAGCACCGCGTTGAAGAGGCTGAGCAGCACGACCACCTCGATCAGCGTGGCGGCATTGTCGCACTGGATGCCGGGGACCAGCCGGGTCGCAAGGAATACGCCCAGGGCAAGGATGGCCCAGCGCACCAGCAGTTGAGGAAGGGAAGACGCCATTTATGCCCCAACTTTCCCCGTGCATTCCCGGCGTGCAATGAAAATCCTGATTGTCCAGGACTTCCTCAGGAGCGGGGGGACGGAGCGGCAGTCCCTCCTGCTCGCGCGCGGGTTCGCGGCCGCGGGGCATGCGGTCGAGCTCCTGACCTTCCGGCCCGGTGGGGCGCTGGCGCCGGCCGACGGCGGGGGGTCGTCCCCGGCGGGCGGGGGCTTCCGGCTGCGAGCGCTGCAGGGATTTGACACCGGGCTGGACTGGTTTGCCCCGGGGCTTGCCCGGTCGGCGCGCGCGTTCGGGCCCGATGTCGTCGTCTGCATGGGGCGGATGGCCAACTGCCTCGCCGGCGGGCTTCAGCGGAAGATCCCCGGGACGGCGGTTGTGGGCACCCTCAGGACGGGAAAGCCCCTGCCCTTTCTCTTCCGGCGCTCCCTCGCGCGGGTTCGCCACATCGTCGCCAACAGCGCGGAGGCCCGGGACCGGCTTGTCGCCTTAAACGGGATCGCGCGAGCGAGGATCTCGGTCATCCGCAATTCCCTGGTCTTTCCCGCGCCCGCGCCGGCGGACGCCCGCGACGCCCTGCGTTCCCGCCTCGGCGCGGGGCCGGGGACCGGCGTCATGCTGTGCGTGGCGATGTTCCGGCCGGAAAAAAACCAGCGGAAGCTCCTGGAGATCGCCGCCGGGCTGCCGGCGGGCCTCGATTGGCAACTGTGGCTGCCCGGCGACGGGCCCTCCCGGCCCGCATGCGAGCGGCTGGCGGCCCGGCTCGGGCTCGGCAACCGGGTCTGGTTCCCCGGCTTTCAGCGCGATCCGGCGGCCTTCTATGCCGCGGCCGACAGCGCGGTGCACGCCTCGGCAAGCGAGTCGCTCTCCAATTTTCTCATAGAAGCCCAGGCCAACGGGCTTCCGGCAGTGGCCCTGCAGGCGCAGGGAATCGGCGAGTGCTTTGTCCCCGGCGAGACCGGCTGGGCCGTGGGCCGCGGGGATACCCCGGGGTTCCGCGCGATCCTGGCCCGCCTCATGGCCGAGGGCCCGGCGGAGCGCGCCACCCGCGCCGCCGCCGCGCGCGCCTTCGCGCGCGAGTCCTTCGATCCCGAGCGCCAGGTCTCCGCCTACCTCGATCTGTTCAAAAATTTGTTCGCGGATCGGCGGTATTAGGGTGGAGCGCGATCTCCGAGCGCGCTTGTCCGGCAACTGAGTCAAGCAGGCGCGCTCGGAGATCGCGCCCCACCCTCGATCCGTATTTGCGTTTCGCGGCCGCCCGGTTTCTGTCACCGCACCCGTGCCCAAGAGCAAACAATCACATCCCGAGTGCATCCGGCTGCGGGGCGTGCGCCAGAACAACCTCAAGGGGTTCGACCTCGACATACCCCTGAACCGCTACGTCGTCGTGACCGGCCTGAGCGGCGCGGGAAAAAGCTCGCTGGTCTTCGATACCCTGCACGCGGAGGGCCAGCGCCGCTACGTCGAGACGTTCAGCCCGTACACCCGCCAGTTCCTCGAGCTCCTCGACAAGCCCCGCGTCGACTCGATCGAGAATATCCGCCCGTCGATCGCGATCGAGCAGAAGAACACGGTCAAGACCTCGCGCTCGACGGTCGGCACCATGACGGAGATCACGGACTATTTCAAAGTCTGGTTCAGCCACGCCGCGCACTGCTTCGACCCGGCGACCGGCGAGCGGGTCGAGGACGACAACCCGCAGTTGATCTGGACAAAGACGCTCGCGGCGCACGCCGGCCGCACGCTCGGCATCGCCTTCGCGGTCGCCCGGCCCGAGAACCTCGCCTGGTCCGAGATCGCGGCCAGCCTCCGCGGCCAGGGATACACCCGCTGCATCGCGCCGTCCGCCCCGGAAGGATCCCGTTCCGGGCGGATCGAGGACGTCCTTGCCGCCCTGGCGCCCTCCCCCGGGGGGCGGGATCAACCGGTCTACGTCGTCCAGGACCGGATCGCGCTCTCCCCGGAAAACCGGGCGCGCTTCCTGGAATCGGCGGAAACCGCGCTTCACTTCGGACGCGGGGAGCTGGTCCTCTTTTCCGATCCGGCCGAGCCCTGCCCCTCGGAAATCGGCCGCCACTGCCGGGGGCTCCGGTCGCCGGCCACCGGCCGGATATTCCGCGCGGCGACCCCGCCGCTGTTCTCCTTTAATTCCCCGCTGGGCGCCTGTCCCCTGTGCCGGGGCTTCGGCCGCGTGATCGAGATCGACACCCGGCTCGCGATTCCGGACCAGTCCCTTTCGATCGACCAGGGCGCGATCCGCTGCTGGGAGGGCAAGGTCTACGGCGAGTCGCTCGAGGACCTGCGGTCCTTTGCGCGAAAGCGGAAGCTGCCGACCGACATCCCCTTCGCCTCCCTCACGCGCGAGCAGAGGGATTACGTGATCGAGGGCGAGCCCGGCTACGGCGGCCCCGGCAAGGAGTGGCCGCGGGCGTGGTACGGCGTGAAGGGGTTCTTCCGCTGGATGGAGAAAAACGCCTACAAGATGCACGTGCGCGTCTTCCTGTCGCGATTCCGGGCCTACAACCCCTGCCCGGCCTGCCGCGGGGCCCGCCTCCAGCCCGAGGCGCTCTGCTGGAAATGGGAGGGGCGGACCCTGCCGGAGCTTTACGGGCTGCCCGTCGACGACCTGCTCGGCCTTGTCGGCGGCGGCGGGCCGGACCCGGGCGGCCCCGGCTCCCGCGCCCGCGCGGACCAGGGCAGCGCCGAGCTCGCGCACGAGGCGATCCTCACGCGGCTCAGGTACCTGCGGCAGGTCGGGCTCGGCTACCTGACGCTCGACCGGCCCGCCAAGACCCTCTCGGGCGGCGAGGTGCAGCGGGTCAACCTCACCTCCTGCCTGGGCACGTCGCTCACCGACACGCTCTTCGTCCTGGACGAGCCGAGCGTCGGACTGCACCCCCGCGACATCAACCGCCTGGTGGGGATCATCCGCTCACTCACCGGGGCGGGCAACACCGTCGTGGTCGTCGAGCACGACGAGGCCCTGATCCGCGCAGCCGACCACGTCATCGAGGTCGGTCCCGAGCCCGGGCTGCGCGGCGGAAGGATCGTCTTCGAGGGAACGGTGCCGGCGCTCCTGAAGTCCGCGGACAGCATCACGGGCGCGTACCTGTCCGGAAGAAGGACCATCGATGCGGCGCCGGCCCGCGGCGCGGGGACCGCGGGCGCTCCCGGCTGGCTGCGCTTCACGAACGCGACCAAGCACAACGTCAAGGGGCTCAGCTTCGAGATCCCGCTCAAGCGACTGGTCTGCCTTTCGGGCGTTTCCGGCGCGGGAAAGTCCACGCTGCTCGACAGCGTCATTTACCAGGGCCTGCTCGCGCAGCGCCTCCAGTTCGCCGAGGATCCCGCCTCGATCGGGTCGATCGAGGGAGGCGGCCATTTTTCCGAGATCGTGCTGGTCGACCAGTCGCCGCTTTCCCGGACACCGCGATCAAACCCGGCCCTCTACGCCGGGGCCTGGGACTTCATCCGCAGGATCTACGCGGACACGCCCGGGGCGCGCCGGGCGGGACTTGGCGAATCAAGCTTCTCCTTCAACAGCGGCGACGGCCGCTGCGAGCGCTGCAAGGGGCTGGGGGCCGAGCGCGTCGAGATGCAGTTCCTGTCCGACGTCTTCGTCCCGTGCCCGATCTGCGAGGGCCGGCGATTCAAGCCCGAGGTCCTCGGCGTCTCGTGGAGCGGCCGGTCCGTCGCCGAGCTCCTGGCGACGAGCATCAGCGACGCGCTGCCGTGGTTTGCCGGTCACCCGGAGGTCGCCACCCGGCTCGGCGCCCTTGATTCCGTCGGCCTGGGCTACCTCACGCTCGGCCAGCCGCTGAACACCCTGAGCGGCGGCGAGGCCCAGCGGCTGAAGCTGGTCCGCTACCTGGGGAAGCTGGGCGACGAAAACGGGGAGGCCCTTCTCCTCCTCGACGAGCCGACCACCGGGCTTCATCGCCACGACGTCAAGTGCCTGCTCGGCGTGCTGGCCGCGCTGGTCGCGCGCGGCCACAGCGTCGTTGTCGTCGAGCACAACCTCGACGTCCTGAAGTGCGCGGACTGGATCATCGAGGTGGGCCCCGAGGCCGGCGCCGGCGGGGGACGGGTGGTCGCGGCCGGAACGCCGGCCGAGGTGGCCCGGTCCGCGGCCGTCACCGCACCCTTCCTGCGGGAGGCCCTGGAATTCGGCAAGGGTCCCGATGCGGGCGTTCGGGCCGGTCGCGGGTCGCGCGCCGCTCCGGCGGCCCTGGCCCCGCCGGAGCCGGAGGGGCTCGTCCTGACGGGAGCCCGCGAGAACAACCTGAAGAACATCTCGATCCGGGTCGCCCACGGGGCGCTGACGGTCGTCACCGGCGTCTCCGGCTCCGGCAAGTCGACGCTCGCCTTCGACATCATCTTTGCGGAGGGACAGCGCCGCTTCATGGAGTCCATGTCCGCCTACGCGCGGCAATTCGTCGAGCAGATGCCCCGGCCGGCGATCGACCGGCTCACCGGGATCGCGCCCACCGTGGCGATCGAGCAGCGCGTGACCCGCGGCTCGCGCAAGTCCACCGTCGCGACGATCACCGAGGTCGCCCAGTACCTCCGGCTGCTCTACGCCCGGCTCGGGATCCAGCACCACCCCGACACGGGCCGGCCGGTGATCCCCCTCTCGGCCCCCGAGCTCAGGAGGCTGCTGGCCCGCGTGATTGCCCGGCCGCCGGCCGCCCGCGCCCGGCACCTCTACCTGTGCGCCCCCCTGATCCGGGGCCGCAAGGGCCACCACCAGCCGATCGCGACCTGGATCGCGGCCCAGGGCCACGCGCTCATGCGCGTCGACGGGAAGATGGTCCGGGTTGACGCCTTCAGGAAGCTCGACCGCTACAAGGAGCACGACATCGAGGTGGTCGTCGCCGACCTGAAGGCGGAAGGGGCCCCGCCCGCCGCGAAGGCCCTGGAAGCGGCCCTGCGCCTGGGCAACGGCTCCTGCTTCCTTGCCGGGCCCGCGGGGGCGGTCATCTCGTGGTTCTCGAGCACGCGCACGGACGCGGAGACCGGCGAGTCCTTCCCGGAGCTCGATCCGAAGCACTTCTCGTTCAACTCGCCGCGCGGCTGGTGCCCGGCGTGCCGGGGCTACGGGCGGATATTCGACTGGATGCTCGAGCCGGATCCCGACGAGGAGTTGCCCCCGGAGATCGCGGACCTCGACAAGGACATCCTTTCCACGGTCCGCGAGCGCCACTCGAGCCCCTGCCCGAGCTGCCAGGGCACCCGGCTCAACCGGATGGCGCGGGCCGTGAAACTCCCGTTTCGCACCGGGGCCCCGCTTTCCCTCCCCGAACTGCTCGGCCTGCCGCCCGCCTCCATTTCGGAGCGCCTGCGGCGGCTCGCCCTGGACGCGCGGGGACGCCTTGTCGCCCGCGACGTGCTGCCGCAGATCGAGGAGCGCCTGCGCTTCCTCAAGCGGGTCGGACTGGGCTATCTCTCACTCGACCGCCCCACGGAGACGCTGTCCGGGGGGGAGGCCCAGCGGATCCGGCTTGCCGCCCAGCTCGGGTCGAACCTTTCCGGCGTCCTCTACGTCCTCGACGAGCCGAGCATCGGCCTGCATGCGCGGGACAATGAGCGCCTGATCGAGACGCTCCTGGAGCTGCGCTCGCGGGGGAACACGCTGCTGGTGGTCGAGCACGACGAGGAGGTCATGGCCGCGGCCGACCGGATCATCGACCTCGGTCCGGGGGCCGGGATCCATGGCGGGGAGGTGCTCGCCGACGGCACGCCCGCCGAGATCCGGCGAAACGCGCGCTCCCTGACCGGCCTCTTCATGGAAAGGGGAATCCCGCACCCGCTGCGGGGAAGCTACCGGCCGCTTTCCGCTGCCGGCGGGAGCAAGGGCCGCGCCGCGCCCGCGCTGGAGCTGAAGGGAGCCTCCTTCCGCAACCTGCGCGGATTTGACCTGACGCTGCCGATCGGACGACTGGTGATGGTCGCCGGCCCGAGCGGGGCGGGAAAGTCGACGCTGTTCCGCGACCTCCTGGTCCCGGCGGTCGCCTGCGCCGCGAAGCGACGCAAGACCCGGCTCACGGGCGCGGAGTTTGTCCGCCTTGCCGATTTTGCATCGGACGAACTTGCGCCGCCCGGGGGCCGCCCCCGGCCCCCGTTCTCGGAACTGCGGCTCGGCGCCCGCTTTGGCTCCGTGATCGAGGTGGACCAGTCCCCGATCGGCAAGACGCCCCGCTCGACGCCGGCGACCTACCTCGGGATCTTCAACCTGATCCGGGACTTCTTCGCCGCGCTGCCCGAGGCGCGGCTCCGCGGCTACACCGCCTCCCGGTTTTCGTTCAACGTCGCCGGCGGCCGCTGCCCGACCTGCGAAGGCGGCGGAAGGATCCGGCTGGAGATGGCGTTCATGCCGGACACCTACCTGCCCTGCGACGACTGCCGGGGCCGCCGCTACGCCCCGGAGCTCGACGACGTGGTCTGGAAGGGAAAGTCCGTTGGCGAGGTGCTGCAGCTCACCTTTGAGGAGGCGGCGGAGTTCTTCGACTTTCATTCGCGGCTGGCGGCCGTGTGCAAGCTGATGGTCGACTGCGGGCTCGGCTACCTCGCCCTTGGCCAGAGCTCCCCCACCCTTTCCGGCGGCGAGGCCCAGAGGCTGAAGCTGGTCACGGAGCTGTCCCGCGGCATCGCAGCGCCGGGCGGCAGGCCCGGCGGCGAATCCCCGCGGAACCTCTACCTGCTCGAGGAGCCGACGATCGGCCTGCACCTGAGCGACTGCGAAAAGCTGATCCGGGTCCTGCACTCGCTGGTGGACCAGGGCCACACCGTCGTCGTGATCGAGCACCACCTCGACCTACTCGCCGAGGCCGACGCGATCATCGAGCTGGGGCCCGGGGGCGGCCCTGATGGCGGCAGGCTGCTCTACTCGGGGGATCTGGCCGGCCTGCTTCGGACCAAGGGTAGCCCCACCGCCCCCTATCTTAGAAAGAGGCTCAAAGGGCCGCCACGCTCAGATCATGCGCCTTGACCGCGTCCTGCACGACCTTGATCAGCTCCGCGATCGCGACGGGCTTGAGCAGGTAGCGGAAAAGCGCGGCCTCGTTGACGCTGCGCAGGAGCATCTCCGGCTTCATGTACCCGGTCACGAGGATGCGCTGCATGTGCGGGTATTCCTCGCGGGCGCGGACCAGGAAATTCATCCCGTTGCCGCCGGGCATGAGGTGGTCGGCGACCACCACGTGAAACTGCCTGCCCTGCAGGATCGCCTCCGCGTCGCGGGTGGACGTGGCCGTCGTGACCTCGAAATAGGGTTCGAGCGCGGCCTGAAAAACGTCCAGCAGCGTCTGCTCGTCATCGACGAGCAGGATGGGCCACCTTGCCTGGCTCGCGGCGCCCTCGCGCTTGGGATCGGCTGCACTCATGCTGAGCAGGATGTTTGAGAGGTGCGGAATGGCAATGAAAACCGTATCGCCGCGGGCCGGGTTTTGCCTGGGGTGAATACCCGAGGCCCCCGTTTTGGGTTGCCTCCCCGCCGGGCCCGGGGGATTCTAGAAACTGCTCTCCAGCAATGTCCAAACCAGACCTGCATGCAGCGGCCTCCGCCGGAACCCTGGGTCACCTGCCGCGGAATATCCTGACGGTTGAGAACCTCACCGCGCCGAACGCGACGGGGTACACCGCCCTCCATGCCGCCGCAAAATACGGCGGATTGCGCGACCTCCCCCCGGAGGCACTTACGGCGGAGCTTCTGACGCTCAAGAATGCGGTGGGCTACACGCCCCTGCACCACGCGGCCATGGGCGGGCACATTGACCAGGTTCCAGCCACCGTCCTCACGCTCGAGAACCTCTCCCAGCGCAGCAACGCCGGCTATACCGCCTTCCACTTGGCGGCGGCCTACGGCCACCTCGGCCAGCTGCCCGCCGCCCTCCTCACCCAGGAGGTGTTCCTGCGGAAGACGGATGTCGGCAACACGCTGCTCCACGAGGCCGCGGAAAACGGGACGCTCGACGGCATCCCGCCCGGGTTCGTCACCGCGGAGTCGCTCGCCCAGAAGAACCTCGGCGGCGAGACCGTCCTGCACATCGCCGCGTTCAACGGCCACCTCGACCAGGTTCCGCCCGCGCTGCTGACGGCGGCGGCCCTTCGGGAGGCCACCAGCGCCGGCGACACGGTCTTTCACGCCGCGGCGATCTCCGGCCACCTCGGCCAGATCCCCGCCGCGCTTCTCACCCACGACAACCTGGTGATCGCCAGCAAGACGGGGTTCACGGCCATCCACGCGGCGGCGGAAACCGGCCAGCTCGACCGGATCCCCACCGACCAGATGACGCCCGATCTCCTCCTCACGCGAAACGACGACGGCGACACCCCGCTGCACGCCGCCGCGTACGAGGGGCACCTCAACCAGGTGCCCGACCACCTTCTCACCCGCGAGCGGCTCGCCACCCGCAATTACGAGGGCCTATCCGTCGGGCAGACCGCGATGGACCGGGGCCACATGGACCAGATTCCCCTCCATGCCCGGCCCAAGCCGGTCGGCGCGATTCGCGGCTTTTTCCAGAGGCTGGGCGGGGTGCGCCCCTCGTATTAGTCGCCCGCCTGCCCCGGTGCCGCCGGGATGCTAATCGCGGCATTTCGGTTTTTTCTCTTTCCGCGTCGGCGATTCCGCTCTTTTCTGCATCCATGTCCACCCGCATCACCGCCATCACCGCCCGAGAGATCCTGGACTCGCGGGGAAACCCGACCATCGAGGTCGACGTAACGCTCGCCGGGGGCGCCCTGGGGCGCGCCGCCGTGCCCTCGGGGGCCAGCACCGGCGAACACGAGGCCATCGAGCTTCGCGACGGCGACAAGCGCCGGTTCGGCGGCAAGGGCGTCCTGAAGGCGGTCGCAAACGTGAAGTCGAAGATCGCCCCGGCGCTCATCGGGTTCGACGCCTGCGACCAGGTCGGCGTGGACCGCGCGATGATCGCGCTCGACGGCTCCGCGACCAAGTCCGTCCTTGGGGCCAATGCCATCCTCGGCGTATCGCTCGCCACCGCGAAGGCCGCGGCCTCCGCCCTCGGGCTGCCCCTCTACCGCTACATCGGCGGCTCGAACGCCAAGGTCCTTCCGGTCCCGATGATGAACATCATGAACGGCGGCGCCCACTCGGACGCGCCCATCGACTTCCAGGAATTCATGATCATGCCGATCGGGGCGCCCACCTTCGCGGAGGCCCTCCGCTACGGGGCCGAGGTTTTCCATTCGCTGAAGAAGGTCCTGAAGGACAAGGGGCTTTCCACCGCCGTCGGCGACGAGGGCGGCTTCGCCCCCAACCTCGGCTCGATCGAGGAGGCCCTCGACGCGATCGCGCTCGCCGTGAAGAACGCCGGATACAAGTTTGGCAAGGACGTCGCCGTCGCGCTCGACCCGGCCGCCTCCGAGTTCTACGTCGCGGAGAAGAAGAGGTATGTCTTCAAGAAGTCGGGCGGCCGCGCCCTCTCGGGCGATGAGATGGTCGATTTTTACGCCAAGCTGGCTGCCAAGTACCCGATCGTCTCGATCGAGGACGGCTGCGCGGAAAACGACTGGGCCACCTGGAAGAAGTTGACCGACAGGATCGGCGACCGGGTGCAGCTGGTCGGCGACGACGTGTTCGTCACCAACACCGAGTTCCTCAAGAGGGGCATCACCACGGGCACCGCCAATTCGATCCTGATCAAGGTCAACCAGATCGGGACCCTCACCGAGACGCTCGACGCCGTCGAGATGGCGAAGGCCGCGGATTACACCGCGGTCATCTCCCATCGCTCCGGGGAGACCGAGGACACCACCATCGCCGACATCGCCGTGGCGACCAACGCGGGCCAGATCAAGACCGGGTCGCTCTGCCGCACCGACCGGGTGGCCAAGTACAACCAGCTCCTCCGGATCGAGGAGGAATTGGGCAAGAACGCGATCTTCGGCGGCGGCGCGCTCGCCCGGCTGCGCTAGCAGGCCGCCGTGTTCGCGTTCCGCCCAAGGCCGATCGACACGCTTCGGGCCTGCGGTGCGCGCCAAATTCGAGCGGACCTCCTGCCGGGCCCGGCGGTCGGGCCCGTCCGCGTGCCTGAGGATCAACCCGGCAGCGCAGTCGCCGCTCCTTTTGACCTTTGGTCATGAATGTCGCTCCGCTGTTGATCATCTCCGGGCTGGGACTGGTGATCGCAATGGTCGGCGGCCGCGCGGCGCCGCGGCTGTGGCTGGCCGCCACCCTCTTGGGCATGGGTTCCGCGCTGGGCGCCGCCGTCCGCGTCCTGCTCGGCGCCGGGGACTGGGACTGGCGGGGAAACATGGTCTTGGGCGGCGAACGCCTTCACTTCCGCCTGGACAGCATCAGCGCATTGTTTGTCGCCTTGCTTGGGGTGGTGGGCGGTCTGGCGACGGTCTACTCCCGCGAGTATTGGGGCGACCGTGCGCATCCGCGCTCCGCCCGCTCGGGCCGGGTGTGGTGGAGCGCCTTGCTGGCGGCGATCGGCTTGGTGCTGATTTCATCCAATGGGCTCCATTTTCTGATCGCCTGGGAGATTTTTGCCGTCGCCAGCTATTTTCTCATCACGCTTGATCGCCAGCAGAGCGAGGCCCGGGCGGCAGGCTGGCTGTATCTCGGCGTTTCCCATGCCGCCACGCTCTGCCTCTTTGCCTATTTCGCCATTCTGGCGGCGCACACGGGAAGCTGGGACCTCGGTCCCATGCGCGGACAAACGCAGCTGGCGCCGCTTTTCTGGCTCGCGCTCGCCGCCTTTGGCACGAAGGCCGGCCTGTTTCCGCTGCACATCTGGCTCCCATCGGCGCACGCCAGCGCCCCCAGCCACGTGTCGGCCCTCATGTCCGGCGTGACGATCAAGCTGGGCATCTACGGGCTCGTGCGTTTCACCGGCTGGCTCCCGGTTCCCGCGGAAGCGGGCTGGGTCGTCGCCTCGCTCGGAGTCGCCAGCGCCGTCCTGGGCGTGGCGTTTGCCCTCGGCCAGCATGACTTGAAACGGCTGCTCGCCTACCACAGCGTCGAGAACATCGGGATCATCCTCATTGGATTCGGATTTGCCCTGATCGCCCGGGAGCACGGCAACGCCGCCTGGGGCTGGATCGCCCTGGCCGGCGGCCTGCTGCACGTTTGGAATCACGGGCTTTTCAAGTCACTGCTTTTCCTCGGCGCCGGCTCGGTGCTGCACGCCACCCACACCCGGGAAATGAGCCGGCTGGGCGGCCTGTGGCGGCACATGCCCTGGACTGCGGGGCTGTTCGCCCTGGGTGCGGCGGCCATCTCCGGACTGCCGCCGCTCAATGGCTTCGTCAGCGAGTGGCTCGTCTATCTCGGCCTGTTCGGCGCGGTGGGCTCCCGCGGCAATCCGGCGCTCGTGGCAGTTGCCGCCACGGTGCTGCTGGCGGCGACGGGCGCGCTGGCCCTGGCCTGTTTCGTCAAGGCCTGCGGAGTCGTCTTCCTCGGCGCCCCGCGCACACCGGCCGCCGAGCGGGCCCGCGAAAGCGGCCCGTTGATGCGCACTCCGATGCTCGTGCTGGCGGTGGCGTGCCTCATGATCGGATTGATGCCCGGCTTGTTCTGGCCGGCCGTGGCTCGCGCGGCATCGGCGTGGAATCCGGCCTGGGGCGCCCTGGGTGCGCCGCCATCCCTGGGCATCCTCGGCGCCTGCAATGCGGTCCTGGCGGTGGCGGCGGTGACGGCGGTATTCCTGCTTTGGCGGCGGACCCGGCAGACGGGAGTGCGTCGCGCGTTGACCTGGGACTGCGGCTACGCCGCGCCGACGGCCCGGATGCAGTACACGGCGGGCTCCTTCGCGGGCATCATCACCGACTGGTTCGCGTGGATTCTGCGCCCGCAGCGGCAGGGACGCCGGCCCGTGGAAACCTTCCCCGCCCGCGCCGACTTCGAGGAGGAAATGCCGGAAACGGTGCTGGAGTGCCTGTTCGTGCCGGCCGGCAAAGCCACTCTGAAAGCGGCCGATGGCGCGCGCCGCCTGCAGCATGGGCGGGTGCAGGCCTACCTTCTTTACGTCGTCGCCGGCCTCATGGTCCTGGGCGGCTTGGCTCTGTGGGGCGGCGCGCCATGAGCCGGCGGAAGGAAACCCGGACACCATGTATCTAAATCTAACTCAGATAGCCGAGTCGTTCGGAGTCTCGGAGCGGATGGTGGAGGACTGGACGCGCAACGAAAGTCTGCCCCATACGAGCGACCGCGGCCGGCTTTTGTTTGATCGGGCCCAGGTGGCCCATTGGGCCGAAGGCAGGGGGCTGGCGGCGAAAGTGGGGTTTCTCTCCCCCGAGTCCGCGGTCTTCGCCACCGGCTGGCACCTGGAGCCTCTCCTGCGCACCGGCGGCATCTGGCGCGACGTGCCCGCCGCCGGAGTCCTGGCGGTGCTCGGGCCAATGGTCGCCTCCCTGCCGGGCGCCACGCCTGCGATCCGGCAACTGCTGGCCGGGCGGCTGAACGGCCGCGATGGCCTGACCTTCGCACCCATTGGCGGCGGTTTCGCCCTGCCGCATCTTCGGGCCCGCGTCGCGCTGGGACGCGACTCCGGCACGCTTGGCCTCCTGCTTTTGAGCGAGGCGCTGGCCGTGGCCGAGCCCATGCCGGATGCCGTTCCGATCCGGCAGCTGTTTTTCTTCGTGGCGCCCTCGCCCCGGGCGCATCTCGACCTGGAGGGCCGCATCTGCCGCCTTCTCGCCCGCGGGCCCCTGCGGGAGCTGATCATCGGCCGGGCTCCCGACGAGGACATTTATCGGGCGATAGCGGCGGCCGACAAACTGGGCACTGGCGGCGTCGCCGGAGATAAACCCGCGTGAGCATCGCCTCCCTTCTGCTTTTTGCCCTGGTCACACTGGCCGGGGGCATCGCGCTCGGACGGCAGTCCCGCGTGTGGCTGGCGCTTACCGTGGCCGGAGCCGGTGCGACCGTCGCCGCGGCGCTGGTCGGCCTGGCCGGCGGGGTCGACTGGGAGTGGCGGAGCGCATTTCCGGTCGGCGGCGAGGCCCTGCACCTGCGGCTGGACGGAGTCAGCGCCCTCTTTTTGGCCCTGCTGGGCACGGTGGGCGGGCTGGGCGCAATTTACTCCCGCGGCTATTGGTCCGACGAGCAGCAGGCCGCATCCGCTCCCCGGGGCCGGCGGTGGTGGTGCGCAATCATCCTGAGCATGGGGGGCGTGCTCCTGTCCTCCAATGGACTGCACTTTCTCATCGCCTGGGAGCTTTTTGCCGTCAGCGGCTATTTCCTGATCACCCTGGACCGGGCGCGGCGCGACGTGCGCGCGGCCGGCTGGCTCTACCTGGCGGCTTCCCACGCGGGCACGCTCTGCCTCTTCGCATTTTTCGCGGGGCTCGCGAGCCGCACCGGGAGCTGGGAGCTCGGTCCCATGCGCGATCACGCGAATCTGGGGCCGCTGTTCTGGCTGGCGTTCGCCGGGTTTGCCGTGAAGGCCGGCTTGTTTCCCCTGCACATCTGGCTGCCATCGGCTCACGCCAGCGCCCCGAGCCACGTATCCGCCCTGATGTCGGGGGTGGCCATCAAGATGGGGGTCTATGGGCTGATCCGCTTTGGCGGCTGGCTGCCGGTACCGGCCGCCGCGGGCTGGGCGATGATGGGCGTCGGGGCCCTCACCGCCCTGCTCGGCATCGCATTTGCCTTCGCGCAAAACGATCTCAAGCGGCTGCTGGCCTACTGCTCCGTCGAGAACGTCGGGATCATCGCGATCGGCGTCGGCGGGGCGCTGCTCGCCGCAGCCCAGGGCAACGCGCTCTGGGGCCGGCTCCTGCTCGCGGGCGCGTTGCTCCATGTTTGGAATCACGGTTGGTTCAAGTCGCTGCTGTTTTTCGGGGCCGGCTCGGTGCTGCACGCCACGGGGACGCGGGAAATGAGCCGGCTCGGCGGGCTCTGGCGGGCGATGCCCTGGACGGCGGCGATGTTTGTCGTGGGGGCGGCGGCGATTTCCGGACTGCCACCGCTCAATGGATTTGTCAGCGAATGGCTGATCTATCTCGGTTTGATCCGGACCGCGACGAGCCACAGCCCGTCCGCCTGGATCGCACTGCCCGCGGTCATCGCGCTGGCGGTGGCCGGTGCCCTGGCGCTGGCGAGCTTTCTCAAGGCGGGCGCAGTCATCTTCCTCGGCGCCCCGCGCACCCAGGCGGCGGAGGCGGCCCATGAATCGGGCTGGCTCATGCGCGCACCCATGGGCGTGCTGGCCGGCGGTTGCCTGGCGATCGGGCTTTTGCCCGGCCTCGCGTGGCCCCTGCTGGCCCGCGCCGTCGGCTCCTGGAATCCCGCGTGGGCCGGCGCGGAACCGCCGGCGCCCCTCCTGACGCTGGGCCTGGCACACTGTGCCCTCGCCGCGCTCTTCCTGGCCGCCAGCATCCTGCTCTGGCGCCGGGTGCACGCCACAGGGTTGCGCCGCGCGCTGACCTGGGACGGCGGCTACTCAACTCCGACGCCGCGGATGCAATACACCGGGGGCTCCTTCGCGGCCACCGCGACGGGTTGGCTTGCGTGGATCATGCTGCCGGAGCGGACGCAACGCCGGCCGCGCGGGCCGTTCCCGGAGCGGGCCAGCCGGATCGAACGGGTGCCGGAGACGGTGCTGGAGCGGATCATCGCTCCGGCCGGCGGCACCGTGCTGCGCCTGTCGCGATTGGCGCGCCAGCTGCAGCACGGCCGGCTGCAATTCTACATCGTGTACATTGCCGCCGGCCTCGCCGGCCTGGCGATTCTCGTGATGTTGGAGGGGGTGAAATGATCTCGATCCTGGAATTCGTTCCCCGCCTGGCCCTTTGGCTCCTGCTGGCCCCGCTGCTGCCGGGAGTCATCAACCGGGTGAAGGCGTGGGTGGCGGGGCGCCGCGGACCGCCGGTGCTCCAGCTTTACTTCGACCTCGGCCGCCTCTGGCGGAAAAGCGTGGTGCTGAGCACGCTGGCCTCCCCCGGCTTTGTCGCCGGCCCGGCCGTTGCCTGGGTTGCCGTGGTGGGCGCAGTCCTGCTGGTGCCCCTCGGTCCGGCTCGCGGCGCCCTGAGTTTCGACGGGGACATGCTGTTGCTCATCTACCTGCTGGCCGTCGCGCGCTTTGCCACGACGTGGGCGGCGTTGGAAACCGGGTCCGCCTTCGAGGGCATGGGCGCCGCCCGCGAAGTGAGTTATGCGGTGTTGAGCGAGGCCGCCCTGATCACCGCGATCCTGTCCCTCAGCGTGCAGAGCAGCAGCGTGGTCCTTGACACGATGCTGCTGCATTCCTCGGGCGCGGGCGCGGTGCTGCTCGGGGCCGGCCTTTTCACGGTGCTGCTGGCGGAAAACTGCCGGGTTCCCTTTGACGATCCGAACACCCACCTGGAGTTGACCATGATTCACGAGGCCATGGTGCTCGATCACAGCGGTCCGCCGCTCGCGGTGGTGCTGCACGGCGCGGCGGTGAAGTTTCTGCTCTTTGCCGTGCTGCTCAGCGAAGCGGTGCTGCCGATGAGCCGGTTGTCGCCGGTGGCGTCAACCGCCGCGCTGATCGGTGCGGTCGGAGCCGTCACGGTCGGCGTCGGGCTCGTCGAGTCGCTGCTGGCGCGCCTCGCCTTCCGCCGCGTCCCGCTGCTGCTCACCACGGCATTCCTGCTTTGCCTGTTTGCCCTGCTGCTGGCGTGGAAGGGCGGCGCGCAATGAACCAGACCTTGAACCTCCTGATTGGGCTGGCCATGGGGCTGAATCTGCTGGCGCTGGGCAGCAGCCGGCTGCCCTCGATCATCCGCACGATGGCGGCGCAGGGCGTGATTCTCGGCCTGCTTCCCCTGGTGATCGAGCCGGCATTCGGCTGGCGGGTCGGCCTGGTCGCGCTCGCGACGGTGGTGATGAAGGGCTTGGCGATTCCGACGCTGCTTCGCCGCGCCATGCGCACGGCCAATATCGACCGCGAAGTCGAGCCCTTCATCGGCTTCGTGCCCTCGTTGCTGCTGGGCGCCTTCGGGACGATCGCGGCGGTGGCGGCCGCCCGGTCGCTGCCCCTGCTCCCCGCCCACGCCAGCACACTCGTGGTTCCCGGCGCCCTGGCCTCGATCCTCACCGGATTCATCCTGCTGGTCGGCCGGGTGAAGGCGATCTCCCAGGTCTGCGGGTTTCTCATCATGGAGAACGGCATCTACCTTTTTGGCATGCTGCTCATCACCTCGACGCCGCTGCTGGTCGAGTCGGGCATTCTGCTCGACCTCGTCGGGGCGGTGTTCGTCATCGGCATCATCGTTGACCGCATTCAGCGCGCGTTCGATTCGCTCGACACCCGCAAACTCACCGTGCTCCGCGAATGAAGGAACTTCTCCTAGTCTTCGCGCCGCTGGCGGGAGCGCTGCTGGCGGTGATCTGGCCGAGCGAACGAACGCGACCCTGGCTCCTGCCGGTGTTCGCCGCCGGTCACACCTTCCTGGTCTTTTGGATGCTGGTGGACCCGCCCGCGGTCTCGCCGACCGCCTGGCTCGCCTTCGACCCCCTCGCCCGATCCGTCCTTCCGGCGGTGTCGTTGCTGTTTCTGGCCTGCTCGGTTTACGGCGTGTCCTACCTCCGCATCCGGACGGAGCGCCCCAACCGGGTGTTCGTTGCGGCGCTGCTGGCGATACTCGGCCTATTGAGCGCCGGTCACCAGGCCCGGCATCTCGGGCTCCTGTGGATCACGACGGAAGCCGTGACGCTGGCCGCCGTGCCCCTGCTGCATTTCAACGGCACGCCGCGCGCCTTCGAGGCAACCTGGAAGTACCTGCTTATCGGCGGGACGGGGATTGGCCTGTCCCTGCTGGGCTCCTTCTGCCTGGGCTACGCCTCGCTCCGCGGCGGGGGCTCGGGCGACCTGACGTTCGCGGCGCTGGCGGCGCAGGGGGTGGCGCTCTCCCGTCCCTGGGTCCTGATTGCGTGGGTGCTCCTGCTCGTCGGTTACGGCACCAAGATGGGCCTCGCCCCGATGCACACCTGGAAGCCCGACGCCTACGGCGAGGCGCCGGGAATCGTGGGCGCCATCCTGGCGGGGGGGGTGACCACCGTGGCCTTCACCGCAATCCTCAGGGTTCGAGCCGTGGTCGACGCCGCCGGCGCGGGAGCCATGGCGGGCCGCACGCTGCTCGCCATCGGTTTGTTTTCCATGATCGTGGCGGCGCTGCTCCTCCTCGCCACGAGGGACTTCAAGCGGATGCTCGCCTATTCGAGCGTCGAGCACATGGGCATCCTGGTCATCGGCGCGGGTTTTGGCCCCGCCGGGACCTGGGCCGCCCTGTTTCACGTATGGAGCAACAGCCTGACCAAGGGGTCCCTGTTTCTGAGCGCCGGCAATATTCGCCGGGCGGCCGGGGCGCGGACCGTCGATGAGGTAAGCGGGATGACGGCGGTGACACCCCGCTCCGCGACGATCTTTGTGGCCGGCATGTTCGCCGTCACCGCCTGCCCCCCGTTTGGACCGTTCTTCAGCGAACTGCGCATCCTGCGGGCGGCGATCGGGACGGGGCACGGAGTCGCCGCCACCCTGCTGCTTGGCGGCCTCCTCCTGGTGTTTTTCGGGCTGACCCGCCTCGTGTTTGCCATCGTGGACGGCCGGCCGCGCCCGGGGGCGGCCCGGCTCGAGGGGAAGCGGGTGCGCGAAACCGCCGGGGTCATCCTGCCGCCGCTGATTTTGCTGGGATTTTCACTCTGGCTCGGACTGGCGACGCCGCCCGTGCTGCGCGACGCGTGGACGGCGGCCGTCCGGCAGCTCTTCCCCGCCTCATGAGCTCGGACTCACCCTTTGCCCTGCTCGCCAATGCCACCAGCGTCCGCTGGGCGGACGTGCCCGAGTGGCCGCTGGCGGAATTCGTGCGCCGGACGGCGGCGGAATTGGATCGGGGCGCGCGGCTTTGCGCGTGGTTCGGGGTTCCGGAGGGAGGGGACACCCGGGTCGTCGCGGTGATCGCGTTCGACGCCGACAACACCCTGGCCGTGGGGCGCAGCACCCCGGCCCGGGGGGCCTATCCCTCGCTCACGGCGACCCACGCCCAGGCGCACCTGTTTGAGCGTGAGCTCTGGGAGCAGCACGCGCTGCGCCCGGAGGGGCATCCCTGGCTCAAGCCCGTCCGCCAGTCCCTCGGCGGCGCCCCGGCGCTGCGGGATTTCTTCCGCGTCGACGGTCGCGAAGTCCACGAGGTTGCCGTCGGGCCGGTGCACGCCGGGATCATCGAGCCGGGACATTTCCGCTTTCAGTGCGCCGGCGAGGAGGTGATTCACCTCGAGATCGGGCTCGGCTACCAGCATCGCGGCATCGAGGCGGCCCTGGTCGGCGGACCCCACCGTGTCACCGCGAGTCAGATGGAAACCGTGGCGGGCGACACCACCATCGGCCACGCGACGGCGCACGCGGCCGTGCGGGAAGCGCTCGCCGGCACGGAGGCGCCGCTCAGGGCGCAGTGGCTGCGGGTCATCGCCCTTGAGCTTGAGCGCCTGGCCAATCACACGGGCGACCTGGGTGCGCTGGCCAACGACGTGGCGTTTCTGCCCACCGCCTCCGCCTGCGGAAAAATCCGGGGCGATTTCCTCAACCTCACGGCCCTCCTGTGCGGGAACCGGTTTGGCCGGGGGCTGGTCCGACCCGGCGGGTGCCGCTTTGACCTCGAGCCGGAGCGCCTGGCCTGGATGACAAGCCGGTTGGAGACCGCGCTGGCCGAGGTGGAACAGGCGACGGCTTGGCTGTGGGATGCCGCCTCCGTTCGCGCGCGTTTTGAAGGCACCGGCACCGTTTTTGCCCAGCAGGCCACGGAACTCGGCCTGGTGGGGCCGGCCGCGCGGGCGTGCGGACTGGTGCGGGACGTGCGCTACGACCATCCGGCCGGATGGTATCGGCTCGCGCCCATGCCGGTCGCGGTATGGCCCGGTGGCGATGTCTTCGCCCGGGCGCGGGTGCGCTGGCTGGAAGTGCAGCGTGCGGGTCAGCTGCTGCGCGAGCAGCTGCCGGCGGCGCCGGACGGCGCGATGCACGGCAGCGCGGCGGACGCTCAGCCGGACACGCTCGCGGTGGCGCTGGTCGAGGGATGGCGGGGAGAGGTGTGCCATGTGGCGCTCAGCGACGCGGCCGGCCGCTTCCGTCGCTACAAGGTCGTGGATCCCTCGTTCCACAACTGGATCGGAGTCGCCCTCGCGCTGCGCGGGCAGGCCATTTCGGATTTTCCGATCTGCAACAAGAGCTTTAACCTGTCCTACTGCGGCTTCGATCTCTGACCCGCCATGTTTGTTCTCGATACCATTGTCCATCGTCTCAAGCGCGGCCGGGAAACGATGGCCTATCCCCGTGGCCCGGCGCCGGCCCTGCCGGACCGGCATGGGGGCGCCTTGCGCGTCGAATCCGGCAAATGCCCGGACGATTGCCACGCCTGCGTCGCCGTGTGCCCGACGCAGGCGATAACGCCGCGGGCCGGGCAGGGCATCACGCTCGATCTCGGGCGATGCCTGTTTTGTGCGGAGTGCGTGGCCGCGTGTCCCCACGACGCCATCACCCAGACCGGCGACCATCGCATGGCGGTCCGCCGCCGGGAGGACCTGATCCTCGGTGAACCGGGCAAGGAGGAGGTCCGGCTGGCCGAGCCGCTCGATGCGGGCCTGCGCCAGCTCCTTGGCCGATCCCTAAAGTTGCGCCAGGTCAGCGCCGGCGGGGACGGCTCGGACGAGGCTGAGCTGAACGTGCTCAGCACCATCGGCTGGGACCTGGGGCGTTTCGGAATCCAATTTGTGGCGTCGCCCCGCCATGCCGATGGCCTCGTCATCACCGGTCCGGTGACGCAAAACATGGAACTGGCATTGCGGAAGACCTGGGAGGCCATGCCGGAGCCAAAGATTGTCATCGCGGTCGGCGCCGGGGCGATCTCCGGCGGGCCGTTTGCCGGCCACCCCGAGGTGAAGGATGGCGTGCCATCAACGCTGCCCGTCGATCTGTTCATCCCGGGCTGGCCCCCCCACCCGCTCACTATTCTCGACGGACTGCTCCGGCTTTTGGGCCGGCTGAAGGAAAAGGCAAAACCTGCAGAAACCTGAAACCTGAGACCTGAAACCTGAGTCGATCGTTCAATCCCCGGGATCGGCCAATTGCATGCAAAATCTCGAATGCAGGGCGCGAAGCGCATCCGGCAAGCTATCACTTGCCAATTACTACTTTCCGATTCCCCGACCCATTTCGGCGCGCTCGCGCGGGCGAGGGAACCGGGCGCGCGGGTCCACGTTCCTGGGTGGAGCGCGATCTCCGAGCGCGCTGAGCGACTCCAGCCCAACGCGCTCGGAGATCGCGTTCCACCTCGGAAGCCAACGATCCCGAACGTTTTCTATTCCGCCTGCAGGATATACCCCCTGAGGTACTCGCTCTCCGGCATGCCGATGAGGACCGGGTGATCCGGCGGCTGGTGGGACCACTCAAGGACGCGCACCTTGCGGCGGGCGTCGGTGGCGGCGGCGGCCAGGACGCCGCGAAGGTCGGCGTCCTGCATGTGGTGGGAGCAGCTGTAGGTCGCGAGCACCCCGCCCGGCGCGAGGCGCTGGAGCGCCCTCAGGTTGATCTCCTTGTAGCCGCGCAGCGCCCCCTCGAGGGCGCTGCGGGACTTGGCGAAGGGCGGAGGGTCGAGGATGATGACGTCCCAAGGCTCCTCCGCCTTGCGCTCGGCCGCGTTGAACCAGTCGAAGACATTGGCCACGGAAAATTCCACGGTGACCTTGTTTCGCTCCGCGTTTTGTCGCGCCGCGGCGATTGCGTCCTCGGCGCTGTCCAGCCCGAGCACACGCGCGGCCCCCGCCTTGGCCGCGTGCAGTGCGAACGGCCCCTGGTTGCAGAATGCGTCGAGCACGCGCCTTCCCGCGCAATGCCTCGCGACCGCGGAATGCTGCGGCCTCTGGTCGAGGTAAAAGCCGGTCTTCTGCCCCCCCTGGAGGTCGAGCCAGTAGTCGATCCCGTCAATGGCGAGCCACGACGGCGCCCACGGCTTGCCGGACAGCGTGTGCGTCTCGAGCGGCAGTCCCTCCAGGCGGCGGATCGGGGCGTCGTTGCGAAAGATCACCTCGGCCGGCTTCAGGAGCTCGGCCAGCAGCTCGCCGATCAGCGCGGAGCGCTTCTCCATGGCCATGGTCTGGATTTGGACAACCAACGCGTCCCCGAACTGGTCGACGACAATGCCCGGGAGATCATCCGACTCGCTCCAAACCAGCCGCCGGCACGCCCCCGGAGCGACGGGTCCGCGCCGGGCGATTGCGCGCTCCAGCCGGGCGAGAAGGTCGGCGCGGTCGAGCGGCGAGCGCTCGCGGCCCAGGCGCCGCCAGACGATCTGCGACTTGCCGTTGTAGATGCCCGCGCCGAGGAACCGCCCCGTCCGGTCGCGGCACTCGACGATTTCACCGTCCTGCTCGGACGGAAGCAGCGCCTCCACCTCATTGGCAAAGACCCAGGGATGCCCATCGAGCACACGGGCGCGGACGTTGGGCTTGAGCTTCAGGGAGGGCATGGGCATCGGGGATATGACCTATAGGTCCTATAGGCCATATACGACCTATAATAGGTCCTATAGGACCTATACGACCTATAATAGGGTTCTTCCGGTTTCTTAGTGGCTGAGAGGGACTGAGGCATGCAAGCTGTGGAGATGAGCGAACAGACCGACGAAGCGGCGGTAGCCGCGCATTACGGAAAGCTGCTGGGGATCAGTCTGCCGTGGAAGGTGCTGACGG
>CAITEC010000125.1 GCA_903891325.1 uncultured Opitutaceae bacterium | reverse complement strand
CCGTCAGCACCTTCCACGGCAGACTGATCCCCAGCAGCTTTCCGTAATGCGCGGCTACCGCCGCTTCGTCGGTCTGTTCGCTCATCTCCACAGCTTGCATGCCTCAGTCCCTCTCAGCCACTAAGAAACCGGAAGAACCCTTTTACCTCAATCCCAGGGCCTCGCTCGCCACCGGCTATACCATCTACGCCATCATTCGCCCCAATATTTAGAAGCACCACAACCGGGGATCCAATCGTCATACCCTTAAATCGAGCCAGCGACTGGATATCGACCGGATCAACACCGTAATTTGGGTTCAACTTTTCAACAACTGCCAATCGCACAACTAGCCCAACCACTGTGCATCCAACAATCGCT
Source organism: uncultured Opitutaceae bacterium (assembly GCA_903891325.1). Taxonomy (GTDB): domain Bacteria; phylum Verrucomicrobiota; class Verrucomicrobiia; order Opitutales; family Opitutaceae; genus Palsa-1447. The sequence goes on along the minus strand of CAITEC010000125.1, from coordinate 1,659 downwards.
AGTATCAGAGACGTCGCCCCTGAGACCATTGCCAAGCCCCGAGATGAGAACGAACGCGTCAGTACAATCAGCGAAGTTATAGCGAGCGGTAGAACACACAGTAACAAAAACAATGCTAGCCCAGCCCAGTGCTTAAAATTGGCATCGAATCTAGCGCCGGATGCCACTTTCCAAGGCGAAAGCGCCCTTATGCCATCAAGGAAATCCTTCGCTCCAACAGTAAGAGAAATCAACGCCATCACGCATGCCACTCCCAGCCAGATGTTGCCGCGACGTTTTGTCATCAGGGTTCGCCGATCAGCGCCTAGGCGGGTGGGGATGGGGACATGTCTGGAATCTGGACAAACGACGCCTTCGATGGGCTATGACCGGTTTCTCTGGGCATCGAGATATGGGCTGGTGCCAAGGAGCCATTATCGGACGCTTGGACACTTCCTCTAATTCAACAGCAGGTCAACAGAGCTCACTAGTCGGCGGCTCAAAGATGCCTCGGATCACCGATCACCGGGCCATGTTGTCCAGAGTCCAATATGACCCCGTGCAGCCTGTCGGGGCTGATCTGGCGGTCTGGGGTTTGGAGGTGGAACGCGATCTCCGAGCGCGTTTGTCCGGCAACTGAGTCAAGCAAGCGCGCTCGGAGATCGCGCTCCACCTCGGAAATCCACCAGACCCAAGGCTATCCGGCGGCCGGGGGATGCGCGTCGGGCGCCGGCTCGGCGGGCAGCGCCGGCGCCGGCTCGGGGGCCGGCGGCGCGTCAGCCTCCGCTTCAACCGGCTCCGGGAAATTCTCCGGGTCGTGCTCCTCGCGCTCGGCCTCGCGCTTGCGCGCCTCGGGGAGCGGCGCGGGGGCGTAGAGCCCGCTGTCGATGAATTCCGTCACGTAGCCCTCGTGGACCAGCCAGTGGAGGTCGCCCTGCAGGCGGGCGATCTTCTCGCGCTGCTCGGGGGTGAGCTCGACGGGCTCGGCCCCGCCCTCGCCGATCCTCAGCAGGCCCCTCGCCAGGTCGCCGGCCTTCACGAGCGGATGGGCCTCGATGTAGGAGATGAGCGATCCGATATTCTCGGAGAACGCCTGGCCGGGAACCCGGAACTTGCGCTTCACCGCGCAGACATAGGAAACGCCCTTGGCGCCCTTCTTGAAGATGGTGAAGTGCTCCCGCCGCAGCCGGCCGCGGAGCGCGTTGGCCGTTTCCAGAGGGAAGCGGCGCTGGCGCTCGAGGGCACCCTCGGCCGCCCGGCGGATCTCGCCGTCGGGAAGCTGGTCGGCGTCCCGGCCCGCAACCCGGACGTTCGGGGCGGAGCGGACAACCCGTTCGCGCGCCTGGGAAAGCAGATGGGCGCGAGCCTCCTCAATGGAGTCAAACGCGGGCGCCGGCGGCGCCTCGGCGGCCTTCGGGGCCTCGACGGGAGCCGGGGTCGGCTCTCCCTCGGTCGCGGCTGGGACCTCGGGCGCGGCCTGGTCCGCCGTCGGGGCCGGGATCTCAGTCGCGGCGGGTGCCGCGGGTGCGGCCGGTGCGGCAGGTGCGGCAGGTGCGGCGGCCTGCTTCAGGACGTAGCGGGTCACCTTCTTCATCTTCTCCAGCCACTGCGCGATCACCTCGGGATCGCGCACGGTCTCTATCCGCGAGCGGTAGGCCTCGAAGGGCATCCGCGCGAGCT
>CAITEC010000124.1 GCA_903891325.1 uncultured Opitutaceae bacterium | reverse complement strand
GCGGCGGCCTGCTTCAGGACGTAGCGGGTCACCTTCTTCATCTTCTCCAGCCACTGCGCGATCACCTCGGGATCGCGCACGGTCTCTATCCGCGAGCGGTAGGCCTCGAAGGGCATCCGCGCGAGCTTTGCCGCGTGATGCTGCTGCATGGCCTGGGCGTACCGGTGGTAATTGGGCGGCCCGAGGAGTTCGCCGGTGACGCCGCACCGGTTGACAACCTGGAAGTTGCCCTTCGGCGGATCGATTTCGGCATCGACCAAGTCGAAGAATAGACCGAGGTGCGTGGATAGGACGTGGGAGATCGCCGCCTCCTCCGTGTCGAAGGGCACGCCGTCGGGAACGGAGATGAAAATGGGCGGGAGGATCGGCGCGGGGGCATCGGGTCCCTGGTCGGGACCCGCGGCGCGGCGCGTGATGAGCAGCGTGAAGCGCTCCGGCTTGGCCAGGATCGTGCGCGCGATCTCGAAAAGCTCGATTGTCCGGCAGGACGCGCGGACCGTCTTCACCAGGGCGTCGAAGGTCGCGTCGTCGGGATAGAAGGTCGTCGTGAAATGCGGGCTGTCGTAGGGTGTCCGGTCATAGGGGACCCCCCGGGCCTGGCCCGCGTGGCCCCCGCCCGGTGCGCCGCGGCGCGGGGCGTCCGCGTACTCGCCGGCCCTCTGGGGCGCCGACGGCCTGGACGGGGTCGGTCCCCCCGAGGAGGGTCCGCCCTCGGGCCTGCGGAAGGAGCGCCGGTCCCGCCGGTCGGCGGGGCCGTCCCCGGAGGGCTGGCGGCGGGCCTCGCGATCAGGCCGCCTATCCCCCCCCTTGTCCGCCCCGCCGGATTTGTCCTGGGTCCATTGCGTGCCAAAGCTGAAGCCTTGGAGCTGGCTCAGGTCGATTTTGTTGAAATCCGGAGGCGAATCCTCCTTGGGAAAAGTGTCATCCATGTAATCCGAAAAGGCGGCTGCAGTCCCGCCGTGTTTGCTTGGTTGCGCTTGGTCAGAGTGCGTTGGTGCCACCAGTGTTCCCTCAGTGCCAGAGGGGAGCAAGGACGAAAGCGGGCGCCTTAAGGCAACGGGTCATGTCCCAAATCCTTAATTTTGGGAATTAGGGATTTGGGACATGACCCCTTGCGCCGCGCCCTCAGCGCGAGCCCGAGCATCGCCACCCCGAAGGCGAGCATGACCAGCCCCCATCCCAGGTTGACGTTGATGCCCAGCGACATTGCGTAAGCCGGCGGGTCGCTCAGGGCGCCGTCAACGGCGATAATCCCGCCGAAGAGCGAAAAGATCAGGCCCAGGGGAAGGCGCAGGTCGAAGTTCATGCGAATATCAGGTTGAGGGCGAGCGTCGCAGCCAGGACGGCCACCCCGAGGACAACCGGCCTCTTGTACCAGGCCTCCCCCTCGGCCGGGGGCCGCGGGGTCAGGGAATAAACCAGGCCGGACAGCTCGGCATCGGTCTTGTCCGGCGCGGTCGCCAGCGACACGATCACCGTGATGACGAAGCAGGTCGACCACGCCACGATGGCCGTCCAGAAATTCTGCGCCATCTCGCTCGGATAGACGCGAAGGACCGCGCCGAGCCAGCCGCCCTTCAGCCCGGGGACCTCGCCGAGCGGCAGGGTCAGGCCGTGGTGCAGCGCCGCCGCCGCCGTGCCCGCGACAAGCCCGGTGAATCCGCCGTTGCCGTTCGTGCGCCGCCAGAACATCCCCAGCAGGAAGGTGGCGAAAAGCGGCGCATTCACGAAGGCGAACACGAGCTGGAGCAGGTTCATGATGTTGTTGAACCGGGAGGCGACGTAGGCGGCCGCGACGCTCAGGAGCACGCCGAAGACCGTGGCCAGCCGGCCGACAAGGAAGTAGTGCGCGTCGGATTTTCCGGGCGCGAGGGTTCCCTGGTAGATGTCGTAGGTCCAGACGGTGTTGAAGGCGGTCACGTTGCCCGCCATCCCCGACATGAACGAGGCCATCAGCGCGGTGAATCCCAGCCCGAGCAGCCCGGAGGGCAGGTAGTGCCCGAGCATGACGGGGATCACCATGTTGTAATTGCGCGCCCCGTCCGCGTCGACCAGCGGCGGGAGCCGGCCCGCGTGCACGAGCGCGATCGCCGCCATCCCCGGCAGAATCACGAGGAAGGGGAAGAGCATCTTCGGAAAGGCCGCGATCAGCGGCGTGCGCCGGGCGGCGGCCATCGAGTTGGCGGCCATCGCCCGCTGCACCACGAGGAAGTCCGTGCACCAGTAGCCGAACGAAAGGACGAAACCCAGGCCCATCGCCAGGCCGAACCAGGCGACGCCCATGGGGTTCGAGCCGGCGTCGCCCATGTGGCGCCAGGACTGCGTCCAGGTCCCCGGGGCGAAGTGCTGCGAGACGGCAACCTCCGAGAGCCGCGCCTTGAGCCCGGTCCACCCGCCGGCGTCGCGGAGCCCGAGCCAGGCGAGCGGCGCGAAACCGAAGACGATCATGAAGAACTGGAGGACCTCGTTGTAGATCGCCGAGGTGAGCCCGCCGAGGAAGATGTAGGCGAGGACGATCGCGGCGGAAACCGCGATGCTCGCGTTGAAGTTCCACCCGAGCAGGACGTCGAGGAGCTTCGCGAGGGCGTACAGCGATATCCCCGAGGAAAACACGGTCATGACGGCAAACGACAGCGCGTTGAAGCGCCGGGTCTTCTCGTCGAAGCGCATCCGCAGGTACTCGGGCACCGAGCGGGCCTTGGACCCGTAGTAGAAGGGCATCATGAAGATGCCCAGGAACACCATCGCCGGAATGGCGCCGATCCAGTAGAAGTGGCTCGTGGCGATGCCGTACTGCGCCCCGCAGGCCGCCATGCCGATCACCTCCTGCGCGCCGAGGTTCGCGGAGAGGAAGGCGAGCCCGGTGATCCACGACGGAATGGAGCGGCCCGACAGGAGAAAGTCCGCGCTGCCCTTCATCCGGCGCTTCAGCGCCCATCCGATCCCCAGGACGAAGAGGAAGTAAATCACGAGGATCGCGTAATCGATCCCCCGCATGTGGATCGCGCTCATGCCGCCCTTGTCCCCGCCAGTTCGCCGAGCCCCTTCTCAACCGCCCACTCCGCGCCGAAGCCCAGGTCGGCGGCCGCCCTTGACGGATCGCCCACCGAATGCCGGATGTCGCCGGGCCGCGCCGGTTCGCGGCGGGGAGCGGAGGCCCCGGGGACGAGCGACCCGAATATCGCGGCCAGCCGGTTCACCGAGATCGGCCGGCCGGTGCAGATGTTCGCCGCACCCGAGGCCAGCCCGGGGCGGGTTGCCGCCAGCACGACCGCGCGCGCCACGTCGTGGACGGACACAAAGTCGCGGGTCTGCTCCCCATCCCCGTAGATCGTGACGGGGCGCCCGGCCGAAAATTCGCGCGCAAACAGGGAGATAACCCCCGAATAGGGCGAGCGCGGATCCTGGCGCGGCCCGTAGACATTGAAGAACCGGTGGCAGCGGATGGTGATCCCGTAGGAGGCCCCGTGCCCGAGCAGCAGGCTCTCGGAGGCAAGTTTCGCCGCGCCGTAGGGGCTGATCGGCGGGGTCCGCAGGTCGGACTCGCGCAGCGGCTCGCCGGCGCCCTCGCCGTAGACGGCGGCCGACGACGCGAAGACGATCCTTGCGACGCCCGACGCCCGGGCGGCCTCCGCCACAAGGTGGGTGGCCTGGACATTGAGCCGAAAGTTGAGGTCGGGGTCGGCGACGCTCTCCTGGACGCTCACCAGCGCGGCGAGGTGGACAATGGCCGCCGGCCGGACCTCGGCCGCAATGGCAGCCAGTACCCCGGGCTCGGCGACATCGGCCTCGCGGAGCGTGAAATCGGGGGCTTCGAGCGCCGACCGGAGATTCTCCCGGCGACCCGTCCGGAAATTGTCGACGCCGACGACCGCGCAGCCCGCCCGCAGAAGGGCCTCGTTCACATGGCTGCCGATAAAGCCCGCGGCTCCCGTCACGAGGACGACGGGCCTGCGATTGCCGGGGTTATGCATCGGGCTCCAGAGTTTCACTCCCGCGCCCGTAAACAAGGCTTTTTTCCGCTGGATCGATTGTAGCCGGCCTCCCAGAGGCCGGGGATTGGGATTTGGGGATAGGACCCCAGGCACCGGCCTCTGGGAGGCCGGCTACAACAATCCCCGATCCACCGTCGCTATTTTGCCGGGAGAATCCGCAGCCAAAGCTCGGCCTCACCGGGAAACCCATATTCGCGCAGCTTCGCCTCGATCTCGCCGATCGACGGCTCGCGGATCACATGCCGCGGGTCGCCCGGCAGGTCCGGGAACACGGCAACCGAGAGCGCCCAGCAGGCCCAGGAGCGCCAGCGGCGCTGCTCGCGCCGCGGCTCGTTCATCCGGCCCGCGTAATGCTGGAAATGGACGCGCGGGTTGCCGATGAACACCCCCGGGGGCGAATGCCGCAGCATCCACACCACGGCGGCATAGGGCATGGGCCACTCGGCCAGGACGGGGTCGTCCCCGCCGAGTTCGGCGCCGAACGCGCGGTCCAGGCAGAGGATCGCCCGCGCCGGCAGGGTGCGCTGCCAGAGGTAATTGCCGTATTCCAGGCAATCACGGTAGAAGGCGGCACCCCGGTGCGCGTCGCGGTGCGCGGCCAGCGCGCGCCAGTCCAGCTCCTCGGAGGGGACGGGAAGGTTCGGACATGGGGGAAGGAGCGGCATCTTTTGGAAATCGGAAATTGGCAAACCATGCATACGTGCAATAATTGAATTCGGAAATCCGAAATTCTGATGAGCGATGCCCGCACCGAAGTCCACCACCTCTCATCCTGGAGGCGGATCGTGCTCTGGCCGCTGGCTTTCATCACCCGGCTCTGGACGGCGTCGCTGCGCTTCGACATCACCCCGGAGGCAAAGGCCGCCATCCAGTCGCCCGAGGACGCGGTGGTTTTCGTCATCTGGCACAACCGGCTCTTCGTGATCCCGGAATGCTACCGGCGCTACCGCCGCGGACGGCGCATGTGCGGATTGATCAGCGCGAGCGCGGACGGCGCATGGCTGGCGGCATTTTTCTCGCTGCTGGGCATCGGCGCAGTCCGGGGGTCGAGCAGCCGCCACGGCCGCGAGGCGGCTGCCGCCCTGGTCGAGGCGCTCCGCGGCGGCAGCGCGGTGGGGATCACTCCTGACGGCCCCCGCGGGCCCCGCTACAGCTTCAAGCCGGGGGCGCTCACCGTCGCACGCCACGCGGGCGCCCCGCTTCTCCTTTTCGGCGCCGACTATTCCCGGGCGCGCCGGCTTGGGAGCTGGGACGGCTTCTACCTGCCCGCGCCCTTCTCGCGCGTGCGCATCTCCTGCGAGAGGATCGAGCCCGGCGACATCGGGGAGCACACCGAGCCGGTCGCCGCGCGGATGCGGGCGCTCAATCCGGACGGGGTCCTCTCCGGCCTCTAGGAGGCCGGCTACACTATTAAAAGGCCGGCTCGACGGTCGCCTTGGCGCCCGCGGCCACGCTGAAGTTCTCGCCGCTGCTCCAGGTCCTGTCGTTGACCAGGAGCTTGAAGACCACCCCGGAGGTGGCCGGCAGCGAGATCGACCAGACGGAGGCGGTGGCGCAGGAGAGCGGGACTCCCCGCTCCCAGGTCAGGCCGGCGCCCTCGCCGCGGATCGTGAGCGTGTTGCCAAACCCCACGTCCACGGTGGCGGTGATCACGGTCTGGGCCGGAGGCTTGGGGGCGGGCGGAGGCGGAGCCGGGACGGGTGCCGCGGCTGCGGGCACCGCGATCGGCTTGGGCGCGGGCGAAACCGGCGCCGGGACTGCGGCGGGTTTTGCGGGAATGGCTGACGAAGTCGCCGGGGCTCGCGACGCTTTTGATGTTGTTTTTTTCATGGCAGATTTCTGGGTGAGCCGTTTCACGCATTCACCCCGGTTTCGGAGGCTGGAACAGCAATTGCGAGGCCAAATCGGATTTCCTCGGCTTTATTTCCGATCCGTCACCAAACCGGCTGATTTGAAGCGGGATTTCCATCGGGCGAACGCCCGGCCGGTGAGCGACCGGGGCTCGCCTGCAATATGCGCCGGGGGACCGGCAAAAACAAGCTCCCCGCCGTTGTTTCCGCCCCCGGGACCCAGGTCCACGATCCAGTCGGCCAGATCGATGACGCTCAGGTTGTGCTCGATCACGATCACCGTGTTGCCCGCATCCCGCAGCTTGAAGAGCAGGTCCATGAGCCGCTGGATGTCCACCCAGTGCAGGCCGGTCGTGGGCTCGTCGAGGATGTACAGGGTCTCGCCCTGCTGCTTCTTGCTAAGCTCGAGCGAAAGTTTCAGCCGCTGCGCCTCGCCCCCGGATAGCGTCGTTGCGGACTGGCCAAGGGCCAGGTAGCCCAGGCCGACGGCATCGAGGGTCTCAAGCTTGTCCAGGACCCGCGGCACGTTCCGGAAAAGCGTGATCGCCTCCCGGACCGTCATCGCGAGGACGTCGGCGATCGACTTTCCGTGGAAGAGGATCTCGAGGGTCTCCCGGTTGAAGCGGCGCCCGCCGCACGCCGGGCACGGCGCGTAGGAGTCCGCCATGAAGAGCATGTCGACCTTGATGGCGCCCTCGCCCTGGCAGCGCTCGCAGCGCCCGCCCCGGACGTTGAAGGAGAAGCGGCTGGACTTGTAGCCCCGCACCTTGGCCAGGGGAACGTGCGTGAAGAGGTCGCGCAGCAGGTCGAGGAGCCCGACGTAGGTCGCCGGGTTTGAGCGCGGGCTGCGGCCGATCGGCTCCTGGTCCACCTGGACGAGTTTCTCGAAGAAATCGAGGTTCTCGACGTTGCGGTGCCGGGCGGGAATGACCTTGGCCCCGTTCAGCTTCCGGGCCGCGGCGGCGGCGAGGATGTCGTTGACCAGCGTGCTTTTGCCCGAGCCGGAGACCCCGGTCACGCAGGTGAGCAGCCCGACGGGAAAGCGCACGTCGATTCCCTTCAGGTTGTGGGCCCGCGCCTCGCGGACGGTGACCCAGGTCCCGTCGGGCGACTTGGCGGCGGCGTCGCGGATGACCGCGTCGCGCCGCGCAAGGAAGGGCCCCGTGCGCGACAGCTTCGCCGGCAGGGCCGCGCAGGCGGCCGGCGTGCCCTGGAAAAGCAGGTGGCCGCCCTCCACCCCGGCCTCGGGACCCAGCTCGATGATCTCGTCGGCCGCCAGCAGCGTGTCCTCGTCGTGCTCGACGACCAGTACCGTGTTCCCGCGGTCCCGCAGCGCGCGGAGCTGGTCGAGCAGCCGGTCGTTGTCGTGGGGATGCAGGCCGATGCTCGGCTCGTCCAGGACGTAGATCACCCCGATCAGGCCCATGCCCAACTGGGTCGCCAAGCGCACCCGCTGGGCCTCGCCGCCCGAGAGCGTCGCGTAGTCCCGGTCCAGGGTGAGGTAGCCCAGACCGGTCTCCAGGAGGAAGTGCAGGCGCTGCGATATGCCCGTCACCACCTCGTGCAGGGCCTCGTTTCCGCCGTGCGCGGCGGCGGCCTCGAGGGCGACCCGGTGGGCCGACGTGACATCGAGGGCCATGAACTCCGGAAAGGAAAGCGGCGCGGCGGTGGATGTGGCCGGCGCCAGCCGGACCGCGGCGCTCCGGGCCCCCAGCCGGGTGCCGTGGCACTCGGGACAGTCGCCGCTGATCATGTAGGTCGTCAGCCGGGCGCGGAAGCCCTCGCTCTCGGTCAGGCGGAAGCTCTCGTCGAGGTCGGCCAGGATGCCGCCGAAGGGCTGCTCCCTCGCCTCCCGCATCCGCCTCAGCTTGAAGGCGAAGGGCCGGTCCCCCGCCCCGCCGAGGAGGACCTCGCGGGTCTCCTCGGGAAGCGAGCGCCAGGGCACGTCCGGGTCGAAGGGGACCTGTTCGGCGAGCTGCCGGAGCAGGAGGTTGTGCTTGATGATCAGGTTCTTCCCCCCGATCCGCCAGGCCTTTATGGCCCCCTCGCGGACGGACTTTTCCGGGTCGGGCACGACCAGGTCCGGCACGAAGCGAAGCTTGCGGCCCAGTCCCCCGCAGGTCGGGCACGCGCCCTCGCTATGGTTGAAGGAGAAGTGGCGGGGCGTCAGCTTGTCGAAGACGTCGCCGCAAATCTCGCACGCGAGCGACTGGCTGAGCCCGATTTCCCTCCAGGGATCCTCCGGGCCCTTCTGCGCGAGGACGATCGCCCGGTCGCGGCCCTCGCGAAAGGCCAGCTCAAGGGAGTCGGCCAGCCGCGACCGCTGGTCCGGGGCGGCGACGAGCCGGTCGACGACGATCTCGACGGACACCTCGCGCGCGCGGGCCGGGAGGAGCCCGGGCTGCGCCTCGTCGAGGCTGCGGATCTCGCCGTTGATCCTCACCCGCTGGAATCCCCGCTGCCGGAGGCGGGGCAGCTCGTCGCGAAGCACGCTCGGTTTCGCCCGCATGAAGGGGGCCAGCAGGATGACCCGCTCGCCCGCGCACTCCGAGAGCACGCGCGAGACATTGTCGTCGAGGGAGCGCTGGACGACGCGGCCCCCGTCCTTCGGGCAGTGCCGGACGCCGGCGAGGGCCCACAGGAGCTGGGCGTAGTCGGCTATCTCCGTCGCCGTCGCGATCGTGCTTCGCGGAGAATGCCCGCCGGTCCTCTGCTCGATCGCCAGCACCGGTGAGAGGCCGTGGATGAAGTCGACGTCGGGCCGCTTGAACTGGTCGAGCACCTGGCGGGCGTGGGTCGAGAGGCTCTCGACGTACTTGCGGTAGCCCTCCGCGTAGATCGTGTCGAAGGCCAGCGACGACTTTCCCGAGCCGCTCGGGCCGGTGATCGCCACCAGCTTTCCCCGGGGAATCCTCAGGTCGAGATTCTTGAGGTTGTGTTCGCGGGCACCTTTAACATGAATGTGTGTCTCCGCCTGCATGATGGAAACAAGCAACATACCTAGAATCGCCGAAGGTCAAAGCCCGGATGGAGCCATTTTCGCCGGATGACCCGGGCCTGGCTCCTTTTCCTGCTTCCCGCCCTGCCAGTCGTTGCAGCCCCCGGGTCGTCCGTCCGGCAGCTCGCGCTCGGCGACAATGAGCGCCTCGTCTACCACGTGTCCTGGGTATTCCTGCCGGCAGTCGGCGAGATCAGTGTCTCGGCCCACGGGGTGACAGACCCGCAGGGGAAACACCTCCTGCGGATCGACTCAAAAACCGGAACCCGGGGGCTCGCCCGCCTGCTCCTGCCCTTCGAGGCGCGCGCCGAGTCCCTTTACGATGCGACCACCAGCCGCCTCATCTGGCTCGGGGAGTCCAGTGAGAAGCGCGGAAAGCCCAACGCGCACAGTGTCCGCTTCGACTACGCGGCCAAAGTGGCCGAATATTCCGCCACAACCCCGGCCGGCCCCGTCCGACGGATTCCCATGCCGCAGGGATACCCCTCGGACCTGATCACCTGCCTTTTGGAGGCGCGGACCTGGCCGATGAACACGGGCGACACGCACGACGCGCTCGTTCTTTTCGAGGATGAATTCTACCTGCTCACGATCCACGCTCTCGGCCACGAGACGGTGACCACGCCGACGGGAACCTACGACACGCTGGTCCTCGAGCCCCGGATGGAAAAGACCGCCCCGCTGGGAATGTTCAAGCGGGGCTCGACCGTCCGGGTCTGGATCAGCCAGGGCGCGGTCCGCCTCCCGGTGCGCTTCCAGGTCGACTTCAAGATCGGCGCCGGGGTGGCCACGCTCGTCGAATACCAGCCCCCGACGCCGGGCAATCCCTGAGGACCGCATCCGACGATGAAGCGCAAGCGCCCGCCGCCTATCCTCACGCTTACGGGCAACCTTCTCTGGGAGCAGACCCTGGAGTTCCCCGATTGGGCGCCGGGGCGCAGCCAGCGGGCCGCGACCGCGCGCTTCCAGGTGGGCGGCAAGGGAATCAACGTCTCGCGGATGCTCAACCGCCTGGGCGACGCGAACACCGCCCTGTGCTTCACGGGGGGCTTCAGCGGGGCTGCCTGCGCCGCCTGGCTCAGGGAGCGGAAGATCGGCTTCCGCGCCTTCCCGGCCGCCGGAGCCACCCGGACCGGCACGGTCGTTCGCGGGGGCGCCGGCCCGGAGACAACCTTCCTCGGGCCCGACACCCCGCCGGGGAAAGCGGCGATCCGGGCGTGCGCCGCCTACCTCGATGGCCGGCCCGACGGGGGCATCCTCGCGGTCAGCGGGAGCCTGCCCGGGTGGCAATCGCCTGATTTCAATCCGCTGCGCGCCGCGCTGGAGCGCTGGATGCGGCGGGGGACCCTGGTCGCCGACACCTACGGCCCGCCCCTGGCCTGGCTCGCGGAGCGCCCGGTGGCGCTCGTGAAGATCAACCGCGACGAGTTTGACGCGTTCACCGCCGGCCGGAGCCCGGGCGCGCGTTTGGCGGCCCGGCTGAGGGATGCCCGCGGACGCTTTCGGGCCCTTTCCTGGGTGGTGACCGACGGCGGCGGCCCGGTGGCCTTCATCGACGCGGAGGGCGCCGCGGGGACCGTAGTGCCGCCCGCCGTCCGCGAGGTCTCGCCCACCGGGTCGGGCGATGTCCTCCTCGCCTGCATCCTCCACGCCCGCACCCGCCTGGGCCTGGCGCTCGGCGAGGCGGTCGCCTTCGCGGCCCCCTTTGCCGCTGCGAATGCCGCCGACCCGGGGATCGCGGAATTTCCGTGGCCCCCTCCCGGCAAATAAACCTTGCGTTGCCCGGCGCGAATCCGCTTATATTTTCCTTTTTATCCATGAGAGCCACCATCAAGACCCAGGGCCAGCAGCACACCGTTTCGGAGGGAGACATCCTTATCGTGAACCGTTTCCCGAACACGGAGGCCGGATCCACCATCACGATCACCGATGTCCTTGCCCTGGGCGAGGGTGCGGATTTCCGGGTCGGCAAGCCGATCCTCCCCGGCGCGGCGGTCTCGGCCAAGGTGCTCGAGAACAAGCGCGGCGACAAGGTGATCGTCTTCAAGAAGAAGAAGCGCAAGGGCTACGAGCGCAAGCAGGGCCACCGCCAGGAGCTTTCCGTCATCAAGATCGAGTCAATCACCGGTTAACTTTCAGCAATAGACCACCGCCATGGCGCACAAAAAAGGTCAGGGGACATCCACTAACGGCCGCGACAGCCACTCGAAACGGCTCGGGGTCAAAAAGTTCGGCGGCCAGTCGGTCCTTGCCGGGAATATCATCGTCCGGCAGTGCGGCAGCAAGCTGCACCCGGGCAAGAACGTCGGCCTCGGCCGCGATTGGACGCTTTTTGCTCTGAAGGAGGGTGTCGTCCAGTTCGACAAGGCCCACCGCCGGGTCTCGGTCGTTTGATCCGCCAGGGCCCGCGCGCCCGGGATCGCCGCGTGCGATGTCCAAAAATTCCGCGCGCCTTGTCCTCTGCCTGACGGCGGCGTTTTTCGCCGCCTTTTTTGAGTGGCCCGTCCTTCAGATTCTCAAGGGCGGCTTCATCGGGCCCGACGGCCGCCTTTCCTTCGGAACGCTTTGCGCGCTGCTGGCCGACCCGGTCTATCGCACCGGCCTGATGAACTCGTTCCTGCTTGCGACGGCGGCCACCGCTCTTGCGCTCCTGATCGGCCTGCCGCTGGCCATCGCAGGCAGCCGCTTCCTGTTCCCGGGCCGGGGACTTTTCGCATCGCTGCTCCTCGTGCCGATGATCCTGCCGCCCTTTGTCGGGGCGATCGGCATCCGCGAGATCCTCGGCCAGTACGGCGCCCTCAACTCGCTCGTCATCGCGCTGGGACTCCGGCCGCACGGCTGGACCTTTGACTGGCTCGCCTCCCACCAGTTCTGGGGCGTCGCGGCCGTGGACGGCCTGTCGCTCTACCCGATCATCTACCTGAACGCCATCGCCGCGATCTCGAACATAGACCCGGCGATGGAGGAGGCCGCCGCCAACCTGGGCTGCACCGGTATCCGGCGTTTCCGGAGGATAACCCTGCCGCTGATCAAGCCCGGGCTCTTTGCCGGCGGGACGATCGTCTTCATCTGGGCCTTCACGGACCTGGGCACCCCGCTCGTATTCGACTACGCCCGCGTGGCCAGCGTCCAGATCTACTCGGGCCTGAAGGACATCGGCGGAAATCCGCTCCCCTACGCCCTGGTCGCCGTGACGATGGCCGCCTCCGTCCTATTCTACGCGGTGGGCAAGGGCATCTTCGGCAGGACTGACTTCGCCGTGGCCCCGAAGGCGTCGGTCGCCGCGTCCGCGCGACGGCTCCCGCCGCTGAAGGGCTGGCTATGCACCGCGGCCTTCTCGGCCGTGGCCTTCGTGGCCATCCTCCCCCACCTGGGGGTCATCCTCGTCGCCTTGTCGAGGGACTGGTACGGAAGCGTCCTCCCGGCCTCCTGGACCCTCGGGAATTTCCGGATGGCCCTCGGGCATCCCCTCACCGTACCGGCGATCGCCAACAGCCTGAAATTCGCCTCCGCGGCGACCCTGATCGACCTGGTCCTGGGGGTGGCCATCGCCTACGTCGTCGTCCGGACCCGGATCGCCGGCAGGCACGTCCTCGATTTCGTGTCCATGCTTCCCCTCGCCGTACCCGGCCTGGTGCTCGCCTTCGGCTACCTTGCGATGGCGCAGCCGGGGCGCTTCTTTGCGTTCATCAACCCGGTGGAGAACCCGACGGTGCTCCTCATCATCGCCTATTCCGTCCGGCGCCTTCCCTACGTTGTGAGGTCCGCCGCGGCCGGATTCCAGCAGACCAGCGAGACCCTGGAGGAGGCCGCCCAGAACCTTGGGGCGCCGCCCTTCAAGGCGATGCTGAAGGTCACGCTTCCGCTGATCTCAGCCAACCTGATCGCCGGCGCCCTCCTCGCCTTCGCCTTCGCCATGCTTGAGGTCAGCGACTCGCTCGTCCTCGCCGCCAAGCAGGCCTACTACCCGATCACCAAGGCGATCATGGAACTGCACCAGCTCCTGGGCGACGGCAAGTACCTCGCCAGCGCGCTCGGCACCTGGGCCATGGTCTTCCTGGGGGTAACGATCATCGGCGCCGGGCTCCTCCTCGGGAAAAAGCTCGGTGCGCTCTTCAGGGTGTAGGGCATTCTGAGGATCGGTGTAGCCGGGGTCCCAGACCCCGGAGCTCGGGGTCCTATTTCCGACCATCCGATCCCCGGCCTCGCAGAGGCCGGCCCGGGGTCTGGGACCCCGGCTACAATTTTCGGACGGCCTCTAGGGCACGCAGTTCAAGGGGTCCGGTTGAAAACGTTGACCTAAACAGGGAAAGGTTCGGATCAGCGATCTTCAGGTTACGAGCTCCGCCCTTGCCGCGGCCTCGAGCCGGGCCAGGCCCGCCCTCACCGCCGCTTCGTCCGATCCCTCGACCAGGAGCCGCAGCTTGCTCTCCGTACCCGAATAGCGGACGAGGACCCGGCCGCCGGTTCCCAGCGCGGACTCAACTGAGCGAATCGCCGCCGCAAGCCCGGGCAGCGACTCCAGCGGCTTTTTCTCATGCACCGCGATCGCGGCGGAGGCCTGCGGAAACTTCCTAAGGCGGCGGCGCAGCTCGGACAGGGGCTGGCCGGTTTCCAGCATGACCTCGACGACCTTGAGGGCCGCGACCAGGCCATCGCCGGTCGGCGATATCTCAGAGAAGATGACATGCCCGGAGGACTCGCCGCCGAGGGTCGCGCCGGTCGCGGCCATCCGCTCGGCGACGTGCCGGTCCCCCACGGCGGTGCGCAGGACGCGACCGCCGGCGGCGGCGACCGCCGCATCCACCCCGCCGTTGCTGTGGACCGTGACGACAAGAGTATTCCCGGCGAGCCGGTCCCCGGCCAGCGCGTGCGTTGCGAGAATCGTGAGAATCTCGTCACCATCGAGGACCACGCCCCGCTCGTCGCAGAGGACGCAGCGGTCCCCGTCACCGTCGTGGGCTATGCCAATCCTCGCGCCGGCGGCGAGCACCCGCGCCGCGAGCTTTCCCGGATGCTCGCTTCCCACGCCGGCATTGATGTTCCGCCCATCGGGAAAGTCGCCAATGCCGATCATCGACGCTCCGAAGCACCGGAACACCGCGGGGCTGCTCAGGCAGGTCGCTCCATTCGCCGTGTCGAGCACGAGGTCCCAGCCTTCGAGGGAACCGACGGGCAGCAGCCGAGTCGCCGCGGTAATGTACGCTCCGAGGACCTCGCCCGCGTAGGCCGGCGGGTCGACCGGCGGAATGTATTCAGGGAGGTCCGCGGGAAGTAGGGCCTCGATCTCAAGTTCCTGCGCCTCCGTAAGCTTGCGGCCGCCCGGGCCAAACAACTTGAAGCCATTGTCCCCGGCGGGGTTGTGGGAGGCGGTGACCACAATCCCCAGCGGGGCGCCGGAATCCCTGACCCCGCAGGCGACCGCGGGCGTGGGCAGGATGCCCAGGGACACGGTCCGCCAGCCGGCCGACGCAAGACCCGTGGCCAGCGCGCGCTCGAGCGCCGCGCCGGAAACGCGCGTGTCCCGACCGATGGTGATCGGAGGGCGATTGCCGGAGGACGGCAAACCGCGCGAGAGCCAGAGGCCCGCCGCCGCCCCGAGCCGCGCCGCAAAGCGTTCATTGACGACCGGCCCCCCATAGGGACCCCTGACACCGTCGGTGCCGAAATAGACGCAGTTCATGGTTTTACCGCGCCGCGAAAAATTCACGCGTGGCGGCGATTTTCCTCCTGACCGCGCCGCCCGAAAGAAGTTCGCGGGCCTGCCCGAGCCCGTCGCGCACGCTCGCGGTCCGGCCGCAGATCCAAAGCGCCACCGCGGAATTGAGGACGATCGTGTCCGCCAGTCCCGGCGGGCCGCCCCCGCCGATCAGCGCCTCGGTGAGCGCAAGATTGGTGGCAAGGTCCCCGCCCTTCAGCTCGTCAAACGGGGAGGTCCGCAGCCCGAAATCCTCCGCGCGCCAGTCCGTCGCGATGTCCCGGAGCCGACCGATCCCTCGGATCCGGTTCACGGTTGCCGTGGTCATCTCGTCGATCCCCCGGTCCGGCCCGAGGATACCGTGGACGGCGAGTCCGGCCGCGGTGCCAAGCTCGTCCAGCGCGCCGGCCAGCCGCGGCACCCAGGCCTCAGAGTAGGTTCCCAGGAGAATGTGGGCCGGGCGGCCGGGGTTGACCAGCGGACCGAGAATGTTGAACACGCTGCGCTGGCCGCGCGCCGCCAGCGCCTTGCGCACCGGACCAATGTTCCGAAACGCCGGGTGGTAGGCAGGCGCGAAAAAGAAGGCGAAACCGAGCTGGTCGATCGCCGCCCGGATCTTCGCCGGCGGGGCCTCGAGGTCCACGCCCAGCGCCGCCATGATGTCCGCGCTGCCGCACGCGGAGGTGATGCCGCGGTTGCCGTGCTTCATGACCGTTGCGCCAGCGCTGGCCAGGACGAGGGTGACGATGCTGGAAATGTTGAATCCTCCCGCGCGGTCCCCGCCCGTGCCCACGATGTCGATGGCGCGGCCTGCCCACGCCTCGACCCCCGGGTTTACGGCGAGCGACCGGAATACGCGCGCAAAAGACGCCACTTCCGCCGCGGTTTCCCCCTTGGCGGCGAAGGCGGCCAGGAACTCCGCCTTCACGTCCTCGCCGATTCCCGCGGAGGCCAGCGCCGCCGCCGCCTCACCCACCTCCTCGGGCGACAGGTCCCTGCGGGACTTGAGTTGCTCGGTGAGGATCGGTAGCGACGGCATCGGAGAATCAACAACCCTCAACGCTGATCCGGCAACCCTCAACGCTGAAGTGCTGGCTTGACGCATGGAAGCACCACCCTTTAATCCAGAACCCTTAAGCGCTATCCGGAGAGGTTTTACGGAGACCCGCCCATTCAAAATCACGAATCCCCATGGCCAATCCGAAACGCAAGCAATCCAAGCGCCGTAGTGCTAACCGGCGGGCAGCCAACGCTTTCAAGGCGCCTGAGTTCGCCAAGGACCCGACCGACGGCTCCCTGTTTCGCCCGCACCGGGTGAATCCCAAGACCGGGATCTACCGCGGGCGCCAAGTGCTGAATATCGAGACCTGATCGGCCGCCGGCCGTCGTTCGCATTATGTCTTCCGGCGCAACCGGCTCCATAGCGGTCGACGCCATGGGAGGAGACCTCGGTCCCGGGGAGGTCGTGGCCGCGGTGAAGCTTGTTTTGGACGAGGATAAATCGGTCAACCCCATCATCCTGGTGGGCGACCAGGCCAGCCTGCGTCCCCTCCTGAAAAACGCCGGCATCGAGCCGGGCCCGAGGTTCTCCCTGGTTCACGCCTCGGAGGTCATCACGATGGATGACAAGCCGATGGCCGCGCTGAAGCGCAAGCGCGACTCCTCCATGGTCCGGGCCATCGAGCTGGTGAAGTCCGGTGATGCGGGCTGTGTCGTGAGCTGCGGCAACACCGGTGCGCTCATGGCCGGCGGAACACTGCGCCTGAGGACGATCGACGGGGTGGCGCGGCCGGCCCTGGGAGCCATCGTGCCCCGCGACGGCGGCCACTTCGTCCTGATCGACGCCGGGGCCAACCCGGATGCCCGCCCCGAGCACCTTCTCCACAACGCCATCCTGGGCAGCCAGTTCTGCCGGGTGATGCTCGGCGTCGCCCGTCCCCGCGTCGGGCTTATGTCCATCGGCACGGAGGAGGGAAAGGGAAACGCCCTGACGGCCGAGGCCCACGAAATGCTCCGGCAGGCCGGAGACGTCATCGACTACGCCGGGCCGATCGAGGGCTTCCAGGTGTTCACCGCGCACGTGGACGTCGTCGTCTGCGACGGATTTGTCGGCAACGTGATGCTCAAGAGCTGGGAGTCGCTCGTGAAATTCTTCTCAGGGGTCCTGAAGGACGAGCTCCGGGCCAACCCAATCCGGGCCGCCGGGGCCCTGCTGTGCAAGGGCGCCTTTCACGCCGTCAAGGAACGCATCAACCCCGAGCGCTATTCGGGAGCGCCCCTCCTCGGCCTTCGCGGCAATGTGCTCAAGGCCCACGGGTCGTCGAACCGCCTCGCGGTAAAGCATGCGATCGTGGCCGCCGACAAGATCATCAAGGCGGACATGATCCGCCACGTGGAGGCGGATCTCGGACGGATAAACGCCATTCTCGCCGCCCAGGGGCAGTCGGGAACCTGAGCGCGATTTTTGGAACAACCCGGCGGTCCCGCGAATCAGACTGAACCGATGACCCTCCCGACAGGCCCAAATCCCCCGGGCTTGACCTGCTTTTGATTAACAGGGATTCTCCCCGGTTTGGGATTCGGAACTAACCTAATGCGACTTACCTCCAACGCGATTTTCACAAGGCCCGCCCGCTTGCTCGGCGTCCTCGCCCTCGGGCTTGGGCTTCTCACCGGGGCGGCCCGGGCCGACCTGGTCTGGACCTCGGACACCGGCTGGCACGTCGTCGGCGGAGCGCTCTCAGGCCTGACCGGCCCGGAGGGGAGCAAGGCGCTCGCCATGATGAACAAGGCCCGGCGGCTTGAGGAAAACCACCACTACTTCTTTGCCATCAGGGAATACAAGAAGGTCGCCGCGAAGTACCCCAGCTCGATTTACGCGCCCGAGGCCTTTTACCGGACCGCCGAACTCTACCTGAAGCGGAAGGAATACGTCCATGCCTTCGCCGCGTTCCAGGATACGCTTGGCCACTACCCGAGCGAAAAGCGCTTCACCCAGATCACCGAGGAGGAGTACCGGATCGCGAGCGACCTCCTCGACGGCGCGCGAAACCACCTCTTCGGGTTTATCCCAACCTTCACCAACCGCGAGAAGGCCGTCGGCTTTTTCGAGGCGGTCTACGGCAACGCCCCCTACGGTGAATACGCCCCGCTTGCCCTGATGAACGCCTCGCGCGGCGCCGAGTACCTGGGGAGCGCGCCCGAGGCCGTCGACGCCCTCGACCGGCTGATCAGCAACTTTCCCCAGAGCCCGATCGCGCCCGATGCCTACCTGCGGCTCGCCAAGATCCACTCCTCGCTCGTCGAGGGGCCGTACTACGACCAGGGCGAGACCAAGCAGGCCATCACCTACCAGGAGGACTTCATGATCCTGTTCCCGAACGACGGGAAGATCGGCCAGGCGGCGCAGGGCCGCGACGACATGAAGCGCATGCTCGCCGAGAGCAAGATGAAGATGGCCGATTTCTACTTCTTCAAGCGCGACAACTACACGGCGGCCCGGGTGTTCTACAACGAGGCGATCACCTCCTACCCGGACTCCGATGTCGCGAAGCGGGCGCGGAAAATGCTCGCCCAGGTGGAGCTGAAGGCGAGCCAGGCGGCCAATCCGACCGCCAGGCCGAAGCAGAAGCACTTCCTGTTTTTCTGAAACTCCCCCGCTTGAGTGGCTGACCTCCCGTTCATTTCCCGGAGAAAGGCCGCCGGTCTCGGGCTCCTGGCCCTGGCCGCCTTCCTGGCCGGCTGCTCGCACTACCAGGTCGGCACCGGGGGACGGCTCGGGTTCGCGAGCGTCTACGTCGCGCCCGTGGTCAACAAGACCACCCTGCCCCAGGCCACGGTGGCAATGTCGACGGCCATCCGCGACGCGCTGGAGAAGGACGGCCGGGTCTCCCTTGCCGGCTCCCCCCAGGCCGCCGACGTGACGCTTTCGGTGGTCCTTGTCACCTACCGCCGCGACGTCGCGGCGGTCCGCGAGGCCGACACGGGCCTGGCCAGCAAGTTCGCGGTCACGCTGGCCGCCACCTGCTCGCTCCGCGACAACCGCACCAGCCGATCGTATTTCGAGAACCGCCCCCTGACCGTCGAGCGCGACGTCTACACGGACAGCGGCCAGCCCTGGTCCCCGCTGACCGGGGACCAGCTCCAGGCCGAGTACAACAACGTGCCCCTCCTTGCCGCCTCACTCGCCGACAGGGTCGCCCACATCGTCCTGGACGTCTGGTGATCGGGATCCGGGCTTCCATGCATTCCCCCGTCATCGCCCCCTCCCTCCTGGCCGGCGACCACGCCCGGCTCGCGGAAAGCGCGGCCGTCGTGTCGGCCCTCGGGATTTCCTGGCTCCATGTCGACATCATGGACGGGCATTTTGTGCCCAACCTCACTTTCGGGCCCGAGACCCTCGCGGCGCTCCGGAGGGCGGGCTGCGGCCTTTTTTTTGACACACACCTGATGGTCTCCGAGCCGGGAAACTTCGTGGAGGCATTCGCGAAGGCCGGGGCGAGCCGGCTCACCATCCACGTCGAGCCCCCGTACGACCACGCGGCGGTCCTGCGGCGGATCCGGGACCTGGGATGCAAGGCGGGCATCGCCCTCAACCCGGGAACTCCGCCCGGCGCCGTCGAGCACCTCCTCGCTGAGGTGGACCTCGTCCTGGTGATGACGGTCCAGCCCGGATTCGGCGGGCAGGCCTTCCGGCGCGACACGCTGCCCAAGATCGCCGTCGTCGACGGCTGGCGCCGGCAGAGGGGCCTGGACTATCGCATCGAGGTGGACGGCGGCATCGACCTTGCCACCGCCGCGGAGTGCCGCGCCGCCGGGGCGGACACCTTCGTGATCGGGACCGCGTTCTTCAAGCACCCGGACAAGGCGGCGCTGGCCGCCGCGGTGGGATCGCTCTGAGGATTGAGGGTGGAGCGGGACCTCCGGGCACGCTGGTTCGTAGATCGAGTCATTCAGCGCGCTCGGAGATCGCGCTCCACCTACGGATGCGCCAGCCGTTCCGCGAGACCGTACTGCGCCCGGAACCGGTCGCCGAGCTCGCGGGCCAGCGCAAGCTCCCGCACCGGGTCCCTCGACTCCAGGGCGGCCGTGATTTCCGTCCGGCACCGGTCGTAGTCCACGAGGGACAGGTCCTGGAGGACGGCCAGCGACCGGGACCGCGCGGGCTCGGGCGCCGCGATCGCCGCCCGCCACGCCGCGGCGAGCTCTCCGTGGGTGTCCTGGCACATCACCCGGATCACAAACGCCAGCTCCCGAAAGAGCCCGGCGGTCCATTCGGGATGATAGACGAAATTGCCGCCCGCCGCGTAGGGATCGGCCTCCGGGTCCGAGCGAAAGGGCTTCCACGCCGCCTCGCTGTAGAAGTCCCGGCGCACCGGCAGCCGGCGGAGGGCGTAGTCCCGCGGCCCGCCGGGCGTCCCCGGCCGGAAATTCCACAGCTTCTGTCCCTCCGGGGACAGGACGTACTCGATGAAGGCCGCCCCGGCGGCCGCGTTCCGGGCGCCCCGCAAAAGGGCGATCGGGTCGACGGAATACGCCGTGCCGCCCGGCGGTGAGACAAAACCCAGCCGCTCCGGATTTCCCCGGCGCGCGACCGCCTCAAGCTGCTCGCGCCCGTAAAAATCGATGCACATGCCCGCCGCGCAGTTTCCGTCGGCGACGTCGATCGGCGGCTTCTGCGAGGAGTCGGTGAAATACCGGGCGTTCGCCCCGATCCGCTGGATCAGGCGCAGTCCGTCCAGCCATCCGTCGCGGACCGAGCCGTCCACGGCCATCCGCTGCTGGACCACGTTCTCGAAGGCGGTGGCGATCGAACTGCTCTTCGTGGGATCGCAGAGGGCCACCTCGCCGCGGAGCCGCGGGTCGGCAAGGTCGGCCCACGCGGCGGGCGGCCGGGTTATCCCCAGCCCCCCAAGCCGGTCCCGGTTGAAGATGATCCCGTAGGCGCTGACCACGCTGCCCTGCCAGCGCCCCGCCGGATCCCGGAATATCTCCCCGCCCCAGGCCGCCGGGATCGCCGAGGGCGCAAACCAATCGGGGTGCCGCCCCTCGACGCCGGACGGGACGATCCTCCCGGCGAGGGCCTCCCTGCCGAAGCTGTACGTGTCCCCGCCGAAGAATACATCGATGCCCGAGCCGCAGTCAGATCCCAGGAAGGCCGCCCGCGCCTCGCGGACCGTCGCGGGCGCACCGGCCTGAAGGTCCCCGTCCTGGAACCCGGACTCCACTTCCGCGCTCCAGGTCCTCCCCAGGCGCCCGACCCAGAGATTTCGGAAGGACGCGGCGTACTGCCCGCCGAGGAAACGGGTGATTTCGCTCGTGCCCCCCGGCATCCGCCAGTCGACCGCGACCGTCCTGCCGGTCCGCGGCCGGTACCAGCGCGCGAAGCCGATCCCGAACTCGTGGCGGATCTCCTCATTGTGCGGGGTGACGATCACCACCGTGTCGTCAGCGCCCCCGGGAGCCTGCTGCCGGGGGCGAAGCAGGAAGGGCACGGCGAGCGTCGCCGCGAGGCAGAGGATGATGAGGAATCGCTTCAAGCCCGTGTCTACTCCGCGAGCACGACGACATCCTCCGGATCGACGCTCGCCCACACCTCCCCGGAATCGGGGCGGACGGTGAATCGGGGATTCAGCTCGAAGATTGTCAGCGCCGTGTCCCCGACCGTGAACTCGTGCTGTGAGGTCTCGCCGAGGTAGACGGAAGCGCCGATCCGGCCCCGCACGGAATTGCCCGGCGTGGAAGCCGGACCCAGTCGCCAGCACTCCGGGCGGATGGAGAGCGTCACGGCCGCGCCGGCGGCCGGCGCCAGGCCGGATCCGCCCGGGACCCCCTCGAGCCGGCCGACCGCCGTGTCGACGACCAGCCGCGCGCCGTCGGCGCCGGCGACGGTGCCCGCCAGGAAATTGGTCTCGCCGATGAAGTTTGCGACCACGCGGCTCGCCGGCCTGCGGTAGACATCGCGGGGCGACCCGACCTGCAGGATCCGCCCGCCGTCGAGGACCGCCATCCGGTCGGAAACGGAGAGGGCCTCCTTCTGGTCGTGGGTGACGTAGACGGTGGTCAGGTTGAACTCCTTGCACACGCGCCTGATCTCCGCGCGCATCTCCAGCCGCAGCCGGGCGTCGAGGTTGGAGAGGGGCTCGTCGAGCAGCAGGCAGCGCGGGCGGACGACCAGGGCCCGCGCCAGCGCGACCCGCTGCTGCTGGCCGCCCGAGAGCTGCGCGGGCCGCCGCGCGGCGTAGGCCCCCATGCGGACGGACTCAAGGGACTCGCCCACCCGCCTGCGGATCTCGTCGCGGGACACCCGGCGCTCCTCGAGGCCGAAGGCCACGTTCTCCGCGACGGTCATGTGGGGCCAGAGCGCGTAGCTCTGGAACATCATCCCGGTGTTCCGCTTGTGCGGCGCGAGCCGCGTCACGTCGTCATCCTGGAAGAAGACCCTGCCCTCGTCCGGGAAGGTGAATCCCGCCAGCGTCCGCAGGAGCGTCGTCTTGCCGCACCCGCTGGGGCCCAGCAGGAAAAAAAGCTCCCCCGGCCGGATCTCAAGGTCGAGCCCGTCCAGGGCCGTGACCGCCCCGAAGCGCTTCGTCAGCTTCTCGATCCGAATGGAGATCATTCGGCCCGCATTGTTCATTGTTAGGAGTTACGTGTCCAGTCTTCGCCATGGGCCGCACGTAACGAGGCTCGAGGTGGAGCGCGACACTCCGAGCGCGCTGAGCGACCCAATCCACGAACCAGCGCGCTCG
>CAITEC010000123.1 GCA_903891325.1 uncultured Opitutaceae bacterium | reverse complement strand
TCGCCAACTATCGAACCCGGATCCTCTTTCATTGCGGAAAACTCAGCATGCTCCCTGTCCTTCCGGAATCAGCCACCCACTAAGAAACCGGAAGAACCTATAATCAGCTTCATGGAACGCCTGCGAAACAACGCCTTTGACAGGCCGAAGAATATCCAGAAACCTATAGGTATTATGGCGACCCTTTCATTCCACGCCCCGCCGGACGTCGAGAAGAAGATACGCCGTGCCGCGCGGCAAAAGGGCATTCCCGTGTCGCGATTCCTCAGGGAGGCGGCGGAAAGGGAGGTTTTCCGGGACAAGGCGTCGTTTGGCGAATGGGCCCGCCGCGTCTCCGGGATGGTCCGGTCGGGAAAGGGCGACCTTTCGACCCGTGAAGGCTTCGGCAATTAACTACCTCGTCGATGCCGGCCCGCTTGTTGGGCTGCTCGATGCCGACGACCAGTGGCACGACTGGAGCGACCGGACGCTGACGGTGCTCGACGAGCCTCTGGCCTCCACCGAGACGGCGCTCGCCGAGGCCTGCCACCACCTCAGGGACCATCGGCCCGCACTCCAGGAACTCATGCTCATGCTGGCCGAGGGCCGCCTCAGGCTGGCCCCGATTCTGTCGGTGCATCCGCGCCGGGTCGGGGAACTCCTTGAGAAATATCCCCGCATGGATGCGGGCGACGCGACGCTGGTGGTGCTCTCGGAACTGTTCCCCCGGGCCAGGCTCATCACCGTCGACTCCCGCGACTTCGGCATCTATCGTCGCCGCGATGGTCGGGCGGTGCCCTCAATCATTCCCCCGCAATAGCCCGGTTGACTCGGGCACCCCCGCCGGGATTAGTGAATCGAATGGACAAGGAAGCGCTGCGCCGGGCGATCATCGAGCGACTCGAGGCCGACCTCGCCGTCCTCGTGTCGGCAGCCAATTCCGCGAAGGACGAGGCCACGGACGCGGAGAGCAAGTCCGAGGGAAAGTACGACATGCGCGGGCAGACGGCGGCCTACCTGGCGGCCGGGCAGGCGAAGCTCGCGACCGAGCTGGGCGAGGCGGTCTCCGCCTACCGGCTGATGGTGCTGCCCGCAGGTGGCGGCGCAGTCGCGATGGGCTCCGTTGTCGTCCTCGAAGCCCAGGGCCGCCGGACGAGCTACTTCATCGGCCCGGCCCGCGGCGGCCTGGAGTTGGACGCCGGGGGCGAGTCCGTGACCGTCATCACCGCGTCCTCGCCGCTCGGCCGCCAGCTCCTCGGCCGCCGCGCCGGTGAAAGCGTCGCCCTGGCCGGCGTAAATCGGCGGCAGGTCGTCGCCGAAGTCGGCTAACCCAGGCCGGCCGGATTTTTTGTAGCCGGGGTCCCAGACCCCGGTGTCTTGGAGCTTCGAATTCCGGGGTCTGGGACCCCGGCTACAACGGACCCCCTTCGCTTCATCAGCTCCTCGCGGAGCCCGAAATAATCCGCGTAGAGCCGCGGAATGAGCGAGCGCGTCGGATGCCCGGCCAGGGCCGCCGTCGGGCGCTGGACAAGCATCGCGTCGCAGAGCCGGGCCTCCTCGTCCAGGATGTCCCATCCGGCGAAGTACATCGTGTTGCGCACCCCAAGGACCGCCGCCGTGCTCACCAGCCTGTCCGTCCCGATGTGCCGGTCCATGACCCGCCCCGGATCGTACGGATACAGGTAGGACTGGCTGGTCGGAAGGTAGATGATCCGCCCGGGCCCGAAGGCCTCCACCCAGCGGTATATCGGCCAGGGCTGCGGCCGGGTATCCTCCCAGGCGTAATGCCACACGGCCACGCGAACCTCCGCAGGCAGCAGCTCACAATTGACCTCCGCGTGCCCGTCCTGCCAGGGGCAGTTGAGCATGACGACATCCATGGCCGGGTTGTGCCGCCGGCAGCGCTCCGCGATCTCGCCCATGAACCGGGCGAAGGCCCGGTTGTGCCAGGCCCGGCGCTCCGCGGACGGCTCGGCCCGCAGGTCCCGCCCCGTCTCCTCCCGGAAAGCGGCAAGGCTCTCCGGGTTGAAGCGCTCCGGGTCGCTCTCCGTGGGATGAACGGCCACCCCGTCGGCCTCCGGGTAGAGCCCGAGCACCTCGTCCAGGACGTCGAAAATATAGCCGCGGGTGAGCGGGTGCTCGAGGGCCAGCCCGAAGTGCGGGTCGGGCCGGCCTTCCGCGTCGAGCCGGACCGCCGCGGGGCGGGCCCGGCTGAAGTCCCGCGCGTGGCCGTCGGACGTCAGCGCGAGGTGGACCCGGACGCCATTGGCGTGGGCGCGGCGGATCAGCCCGCCCAGGAAGTCTTCCGAGGCGTTGCGCGAGTTCCGGTCGCGGAGCCCGGGGTATTTTTTTGACGGATACGCGAGCGTGTATCCGTTCAGGAGCACCCAGAGCCGGTTCATCCCGTTGGCGCCCATCCAGGCCACAAGTTCCCCCCAGCGGTCCGCCGTCCACCCGGCCAGCGGGTGCGTCTCGCGGCCGGTGATGATCGGGTAGTCGCCGCAGCCCAGGAACACATAGTAGCCGGCCTCGGCGCAGTCGCCCGCCCCGGGTCCCGGGCGCGCGGGGCCGGCCCCGCGCGCCACAAAGTAGTCCCGCCCCGCCAGGACTCGGCCGCTCCCGCCCGCCTCGGCGGCGAGCGCGTGAAACCCGGGTTCGGGCAGGCACCCGGCCAGGCGCCATCCCCCGGACGGGAGCGCTTCCGGAAACCCGGCAGGCCGGAACCCGGGAAAGGACAGCCGGAGGGGGCCGGCGCCCGCGGCGGGGCCGGCCGCGGCCTCCACGTCAAAGGTGAAACGCGCACCCGCCGCCACGACCCGCCCGGCCGATTTGATCCGCAGCCCGCCGTCGGGCCGAAGCGGTGTCGGGACATCGTCCATGCGGCGTCGGCCCGGAAAAGCCTAGAACAGCTCCGGCTGCGTGTAGCGGGCCTTCGCCTCGGCCAGGGTCGAGTTCATCTCCATCTCCGCCAGGATCCGGTAGAGGGCGCCGAGGTCCGGCTCCCGCTTGCCCGCGGGCACCGGCGGCAGCGCCGTGTTCAGCGTCACCAGCCGCAGGTTGAGCCGGAGCCGGTCGATCCCGGCGCCGACCAGGGCGCGGAAGCGCTCCGGCTGGAGCTCGGCGGCGCGGTCGATGATCCCCTGGAGGCTGCCGTGGGCGGCCAGCCACTTCGACGCGGTCTTCGGGCCCACCCCGTCGATTCCCGGGATGTTGTCCGAGGTGTCGCCGACCAGGGCGAGGTAGTCGGCCATTTGGGAGGGGGGAACCCCGAACTTCTCCGCCACCCCGGCCGCATCCAGCCGGCGCCAGCCCAGCCTCGGGTTCGCGGTCGGCGGGGGCAGCAGCATGGCGATCCGGTCGCCGACAATCTGCGCAAAATCCTTGTCCGCGCTCACAATGAGCACGTCGTGCCCGGCGCCGGCCAGCCGGACGGCCTCGGAGGCGAGCAGGTCGTCGCTCTCCACGCCGTCCGCCTCGATGCCCCCAAGGCCCATCGCCCGGGTGAGCGACTTGATGTGGGGGATCTGCTTCGCCAGCGCCTCGGGCATCTCGGCGCGCTGGGCCTTGTACTCCGGGTGGAGCGCCAGCCGGTCCTGGGCGCCGCCCAGGTCGAAGAAGACCAGGGAGAGGTCCGGCTTCTCAAGGTCGGAAAGCTTCCACAGCGACTTCACCCAGCCGTGGAGCGCGTTGGTCGGGAACCCGTCGGCCCGGGTCAGCTCGGGGATCGCAAAAAAGCACCGGTAGGCGATGTTGAAGCCGTCGACCAGGAGGCATTTCATCGCTCAGGCCCCGGCCGGGGCCGCGGGCTGCGCGCCGACGACCGCCTCGGCGAGGTTGCGGGGCTGGGCCTCCGCCTCGCCGCGGTCGTGGTTGAAGCGCATCGAGATCGTCTTCGAGACGCCGCGCTCCTCCATGGTGACCCCGTAGATCGTGTCCGCAGCGGCAACCGTGCGCTTGCTGTGCGTGATGATGATGAACTGGGACTCCTTCACGAACTTCTTCAGCAGGTCGGTGAAGCGCCCGATGTTCGACTCGTCCAGGGGGGCGTCCAGCTCGTCCAGGAGGCAGAAGGGCGAGGGCTTCACCATGTAGAGGGCGAAGAGGAGGGCGACGGCCGTCAGCGCCTTCTGACCGCCGGAGAGCAGCGTGATCCCTTTCAGCCGGGTGCCCGGGGGCTGGGCGACGATCTCTATCCCGCTCTCAAGCACGTCCTCGGTCTCGACCAGCTCGAGCGCGGCGCGTCCGCCGCCGAACAGCGTCTCGAAGGTGTACGCGAAATTCTTCCGGATCTGGTCGAAGGCAACGGCGAACTGCCGCTCCGAGGTCTGGTTGATCTCAGTGATCGCCTTGGTGAGCTCGGCCTTCGCGCCGGCGAGGTCGTCGCTCTGGCCCTTCAGGAAGTCATGCCGCTGGCGCAGCTCCGCGTATTCCTCGATGGCGACGAGGTTGACCGCGCCCATCGCCGAGAGGCGCTGGCGCAGCGCGTCGGCCTCCGCCTTGACCTCATCCCAGTTCGTGGCTTCCAGCGCGGCCAGGTCCGCTTCCGTCGGCTCGCCCCGCTGCCTGTCCTTGCGCCGGCGCGTCCGCACGGGCTTCGCCGGCTCGGCCGCCGCGGCGGTGTCGGGGCCGGGAGCGGCCTCGGCCTTGCGCTTCCCGGCGTCCTGGGTCTCGTCCTCGTCGTCGAGATCGAGATCCTTCAGCCCCTCGGGCTCGTCCTCGGCGCGCCAGAGGAGCATCCTCCAGTCGATCGAGCCGATGTCGGCCGAAAATTCCCGAAGCGCCTCCGCGGCGGCGAACTCCGCCCGCTGGCGGCTCTCCGCAAGGCTGACCTCGTGGGCGCCCAGCTCGCCCTGCGCGGCGTCGGAGGTCACCCGGAGGGAGGACTGCGCCGTCTCAAGCCCGTCGATCTCGCGCTCGACGGAGAGAAGTTCGCCGCGGACCTGCTCAACCTTTTCCTGGGCGGCGACCAGCATCGCGGAAAGCTCGACCGCGCGCGCGGCCTGCGCCCCGGCGTCGCGCTCGAGCTCGGCGGCCTGCGCGGTCCACGTGTCGATCTCATGGCGGCGCTGGGCGAGCAGGTCGCCGAGCTGGAGCCGACGGCGCTGCATCTCGCTCAGCCCGCGGTCCAGGACCTCGACCTTCTGCCGGCGGTCGGCGAGGTCGAGCCGGGCCTGGGCGAGCATGTCGCGGTTCGCATCCCGCGTCACGCGGGCCTCGCCGATTCCCTGCTCCAGCCTTTCCAGCTCGATCCGCTTGGCCGCGGCGGCTTGGTCGGCCTCGGTGAGCCCGGCGGTCGCCTTGTTCCAGCGGTCGATCGCCTCGTCGCGCGCCTGGACGAGCGCGGTCAGCTCGGCCTCCCTGCGGCGCAGCCGGCCGGCGACCTCGTCGCAGGCCTGCCGGGCGTTCCGATGCTCGGTCTGGAGGGCGGTCACGGCCTGCGTGGCGGCAAAGACGCCCTCGCGGCGCTGCTCAAGGTCCTGCTCGGCCGCGGCGAGCGCGGCGCTGAGCGCGTCGATCTTCGCCTTCTGCTCGTCGTGGGCCTTCTGGTCCTCGACGAGGATCCGGCCCGTCTCCCGAAGATCGATCTCCCGCTGGACGATGCCCGGGGCCCGGCGCTTGGAATCGAGATGCCCGCCGGTCACCAACCCTCGGCGGTCGACGACCTCGCCCTTTCGGGTGGCCACCGCCAGGAAATCGAACTCCGGGTTCGCGCGCCAGAAGTCCAGGAAGGAGTGAATGTCGTCGGCGATGTAGCAGGCGGAGAGGAGGGCTGCGACCGGGTGCGCGGAATCCGGGTCGTTGAGGGCCGCGACCGCGGGCGAGAGCCCCGCGGGCAGGTCGCGGCCGGCGACGGGCCGCGGGCCGATATCGGCGATCCGCAGGACGGCCGCGCCGATCCGCTCGTCCTCGAGCTGCTGAAGAACGCGCCGGGCGGTCGCCGTGTCGGCGACGTCGATCGCCTCGGCGGCGGTGCCCAGGAGCGCCTCGAGGGCCGGGCCGAATTCCGGCTTTACGTCCAGGCCCTGCATGAGGGGGGAGGCCTTCCTCCCGCCGAGCGCCGGGTCGAGCCTTCCCTGGAGGAGAGCCTTCGCGCCCTCGCCAAATCCCTCCCAGCGCTCCTGGAGCTGCTGGAGGAGCTTCAGCCGCGCGCCCCGCTGGGCCAATTGCCGGTCGATATCCTGGAGCCGGCGCTGCGCATCGCGGAATTCGCGCGTGAGGTCGGCGAGCCGGGCCTGCGCCCCGGCGGATTCCTCGCGGGCGGTGGCCTGCCCGGCGGTCGCGGAGGCCACCCTGCCCTCGAGGTCCGCAAGGGCCTGGATCGCCGCGGTCTCCTGCAGCCGTATCTGGACCAGCTCCTGGGCCAGCCCATCGTGCCGGTGCACGCTCGTCTTCTGCTCGACCTCGTAGCCGGAGCAGTCCGTGCGCAGCCGCGCGACCGTGCTCTCGAGCTGGAGAAGCTCGAAGCGGCCCTGGTGAAGCTCCTGCTCGAGCTTGGCCAGCGCTCCCTCGGCGAGCGCCAGCTCGCGGTTGCGCTCCTGGAAGACGGCGTCCGAGCTTCCAAGCAGGTTCAATTGCATCTGCTTGTCCTGCTCGCCGGTGTCCGCCTGGGCCGTGACCTCGCGAATCTGCATCTCCACCTCGCCGAGGCCGGCGCGCGACGACGAAAGCCGCTCCTCAAGCCCCGTCCTCCGGGCCTCGGCGAGCCGCACCGCGCCCTCCGCCTGGTCCTTCTGGGAGCGCAGGTCAAAGGCTCCCTGCTGGGCCTCCTGGGCGCGGTTGTTGAGCTGGCTGCGCCGGGCTTTGCCGGCGTCGAGCGCTGCCTGCTGGGCGTCGAGCCCGGCCCGGCGGTCGGCCGCGGCGGTCCGCAGGCCGGCGACAGTCGCCTCAAGCGCGGCGAGCGCCGCCATCATTTCCCCGTAGTGGCGGCCGCTCCAGGCCAGGCTCAGGTGCCGCATCCGGTGGCTGAGGCGCTTGTAGCGCATGGCCTTCGCGGCCTGGCGCCGCAGGCTGCCGATCTGGCGGGAAACCTCTCCGACGATGTCGGACACGCGGGCCAGGTTCTGCTCGGTGAGGGCGAGCTTGTTCAGCGCCTCGCGCCGAAGGCTCTTGTACTTGGTGATCCCCGCGGCCTCCTCGAAGACCGCGCGGCGCTCCTCGGGCTTGGAGGAGAGGATCTGGTCGATCTGGCCCTGCGCCATGACCGAGTAGCTGGTCCGGCCGATACCGGTGTCCATGAAGAGCTTGTGGATGTCCTTCAGCCTGCAGGGCTGCCCGTTGAAGAAGTACTCGCCCTGCCCGTCGCGCGACCCG
This sequence comes from uncultured Opitutaceae bacterium, assembly GCA_903891325.1. GTDB lineage: Bacteria > Verrucomicrobiota > Verrucomicrobiia > Opitutales > Opitutaceae > Palsa-1447. The sequence continues at coordinate 27,460 of CAITEC010000123.1, read as the reverse complement.
CGGCGAAGGATCTCGATCTCGTGGAATTCGCTCCCGAGCTGCTTCTCGCAGTCGGTGAGCAGGAGCGAGACCTCGCAAAGCTGCGCCGGACGCCGGGTTTCGGCACCCTCGAAGATGACGTCCTGCATCTTTCCGCCGCGCAGGGCCTTCGCGCTCTGCTCGCCCAGGGCCCAGCGGATGGCGTCGGCGATGTTCGACTTTCCGCAGCCGTTCGGGCCCACAACCGCCGTGACCCCCGGTTCAAAGCGCAGGACGGTGCGGTCGGCAAAGGACTTGAAACCGTGCAGAGTGAGCGCCTTGAGATACATGTATCAACTTACAGTGAGTGACCCGCGGGAATGCGCGCAAACGCAAAGTGAGCGAGGGCTCATAATGCGGGCCGACAGCCCAGTTTATCGGTTGACAGCGTGGAATCCAATCTCGCGTCCGTGCTCCGGCCCCGGAGGTAATGCCAACTGTCGGATTGCCTCAATAATCGCCGCAAGTTGCTCATCGCAACAGCGGAAAGGGGTCATGCCCCAACTCCTTAATTTTCCGGCAGCTCTCGCTCGAGAAACGGGAGTTCTTAAGATCGGATTTCCCCATAGCGGCAATGGCTGGCATTCAATTCGAGCAGCTATTTCGCTATTGTATGGTTCCAAAGTTCAAGAGGTTCCGTCGGATTTAAGGAGTTGGGGCATGACCCCTTTGCGTCAGAGAGGCATCCGTGGGCTTTTGACCGCTATTTTTTCAAAATCGGCAACAGCCTTTTCAACTGCCGCACCAGGACTATTGGAAGATAGCCCCATGGAACCACCGCCACTGATGGCGATCACATTCAGAGGGTTACGCATGGGAGCCGAATCAATGTCTAGCCCGCTTCCCTCTTTCGGCAATGTGCTCCTAAACGAATCCCTTGGGAGCCCCCGCCTTGACCGTCCACTTGGTGCCCGAAAGGCCGCGGGCCAGCAGGATGAAGGCGGCGGCGAGGCAGGCGGCGGCGACGGCCAGGGAGAACCGGTCGTTCAAGAAGAACCGGTCGTCGGGCCGGGGAATATGGCCGTGGAGCGTTGGCGCGAACGCCATCCACCCGACCTCGAGCGCCCGAAGGGCCAGGAAGAGAGGATGGGCCAGCGCCGCGGCGGCCCATGCGCGCCAGCGCATGCCGGGCTGAGCCAGCGACCAGATTGAGAACGCAACGCAGGAAAGGAAGAGCGCATGCCCGCAGTAGCGCATCAGCCCCGAGTTCCCTGCGCCCATGTAGACGACCAGGAGCAGGCCCGGGCCGAAAACCACGGCAAAGGCCGCCGCGGGGGTCCGCCACGCCGCCGCGATCAGCGCCGGGGTTGTCAGGATGTAGGCGAGCAGCCCGATCGCGAACGGGTAGGTGCACCAGTACAGGAAGCTGAAATGGATCCAGCTGTCCGATCTCCCGTACACCGAATTGATCACATATTCCCCCGGGTCGATGGAGAGGAAATGGAAGGGCACGAAGGTGTTTGCCAGGCTGTCCCAGCGGTAGCTCCACCAGCCGGCCCATTGGGCGGGGGCGCCGGCGGCCATGAGAAAATAGGTGAGAAATCCGCTCTGCCTGCCCGTGGGGTCCGGATCGAGGTAGGCCACGAACTGCCACAGGGCCACGACCGCGAGAGACCCGCCTCCAAACCGGACGGCGTCCCGGATTCGACCCCTCCAGCCGGCGCCGCCGCCATCAACCGCGATCCAGAGGCCAAGGAAGGGGGCGCTGAGGATGGCCAGCGGATGAAAGAGGTAGCCGGCGCCCAGCGCGAGTCCGGCGGCGAGCGGGGACTTCCGGCGCACCAGATAAAAGGACGTGAGGACGCACCCGCCGGCAATCATCTTGGGCCAGGTAAAGAACATCTCGTGCACGAAGAAGGGCGAAAGGAGAAGCGTGGCTCCCGCCAGCAGGCCCCAGGACACGTCCAGCGCCCCGGCGACGACCCCGAAGACCGCCCAGGCCGCCAGGGATGCGAGCACGATCAAGGCGATCCGGTAGACGGCAAACCCCTGGGGATCGAAGGGCCGCCACACCTGGTCGGGAAATTCCTCCTGCACATGCGCCCCGGTCGCCAGCACGAGCGGCGCAGCGAGGAGGCCGGCGAGCGGCCCGCGGCTCCCGAACGCATAGGGCGAATAGTACCGGTGCGACGGCGGGGAAAAGGGCCCGAAATGATTGGCGACGACCTGGACCAGGCAGTACGAGATGCGGCTGTCCGAATAGGGGCCCACCTCGAGCGAACGCGAGACGGAGCCCCCGTAGAGCTCGCCCTTCGGGCCGTTGGAGACGTTCGCCTTTGCGACGGCAAATCCCACGAGCAGGGCGCCGACCCCGATCACGACAGCGGCCTCCCGCGGCAGCCCGGACGGGCGGCCGCCGCCGATCCGCAGGGCCCAAGTCGCGAGGAACGCCAGCAGGCACCCGATCGACACACGCGCGACGAGGGCCGGGGCGACCCAGCCGCCGAGCGCCCAGCACAGGAGACCCACGGCGGCGAGCGCCAGGGGCCCGAACAGGAGCGCGACGGCGAGATCGCCGGCCGGGCGCGGGCACGACAGGAACCACAGGAGGCCCGGCCCGTACAGGAGGGCCAGGGCCAGGCAGGTCGCCGTGAGCAATTGGATTATCGGCCAGCAGGGGGAAGAGACCAGGGTCGGGGGAAAGGGTTCGGTGAACGCCAGCCAGAGGTCCGGCGATGCGTCCACCGCACGCACGCGCACGGCCTGGGCACCGTCGGGAATCGAGACCGACCACGGCTGCCATACCTCGCGGGGATTCTCCCCGCGAAAGGGGATCGACACGACGCTTCCGTCGCCCAGGCGCACCTCGACCTCCACCCGGTTCGGAGCCGACGCCGGGTAGCCCGCGAGCATCACCGTGATCCGGGAGCGCGGCTGGAACCACGCGCTCACCTGGGTGCCCTCAAAGAGGTTCGTCCCGAGGAACGATCCGCGGGTCTGCACCCCCGCGGGAACAGGGCTTGCGTCCGTGCTCGGATAGACGGCGGCGGCCTGGAAGCGGCCCACTCCCATGCGATCGGCGCCCTTCTCGAGAAGCCGCAGCGGGCTGACCCGCGACTGGCCGGAGAACCGGATCGGGCCGACTACAAGCGCGGCGGCCCCCAGCGCGAAGATCACCCAGCCGACCCGGCGGGCCGCTTTGTTTCCGGCAAGGGTTGGCCCGGACATCCTCAAGGCGAAGCCGAACGGGATTGGGAGTGCAAGGAAAGTCGGGGACGCGGCGCGGCCTGCCCGGAGGCCTCAGGCAACCGGCGCCACGCCCTTGACCGGCCACTTGGTGATCGTGAGGCCCCGGGCGGTCCGGGTGCTGACGGGAATCTTCGAGAAGTCGAAGTCGAACTCCCGGATGCGGGCCCGGCTGCGGCCGTCGAGCAGGATGCGCAGCTTCGCGGGCATGGCCTTCTCCGAGGCGCTGCGCTCGAAGTGCACGACCCGGGACCCCTCGGACTTGACCAGCGAATAGAGCCGGTCGCGGGTCACCCCGCCGATCTGGAAGCGCTTCCCGAAGGCCTTCCCGCTCGCCTTGTCCTGGTAGACCAGGGTGTAAAACCCGGTGTCGCCGTCCTTCGGCAGGATGGCGCAGTGGATGATGTCCCGGCCCATGAACACCTTGTCGGCCACCTTCGCGACCTTCATCGAGCCGTCGGCCATGATGCAGATGACGTCGTCGAGGACCGAGCACTCCTGGACAAAGTCGTGCTGCCGCCAGTTCAGGCCGATGAAGCCCTCCGCGCGGTTGACGTAGAGCCGCTGGTTGGACGAGACGACCTCCGCGGCGCTGATCTGCCCGATCTCCTCGTACTCGGTCCGGCGCTTCCGTCCCTTGCCGTACTTCTCCGCGAGGCCCTCGAACCAGCGGACGGCGTGGGCGGTGAGGTTGCGCAGGCTCTCCTTCACCTCCTTTGCCTCCGCCTCGATCCGCTTGATCGCCTCGTCGGCCTGGAAGCGGTTGTAGGCGGAGATCCGTTTGATCCGGATCTCGGTGAGCCGGGTGATGTCCTCGTCGGTTATCGTGCGGCGCAGGCGCTTGGCGAAGGGCTTCAGGCCCTCGCGGATCTCCAGGAGCACGCTCTCCCAGGTGGCCGACTTCTCGATCCGCCGGTAGATTCGCTCCTCGATGAAGATGCGCTCGAGCGAGTCGGCGTGCCAGGCCTCCTCGAGCTCGGCCAGCCGGATCTCCAGCTCGCGCCTCAGGAGCGACTTGGCGCGGTCCACGCAGCGCTTGAGGATCTCGCGGACGCCCAGGAACTGCGGCTTGTCGTCCTCGATGACGCAGGCCGCCGGCGAGATGCTCACCTGGCAGGAGGTGAAGACGTAGAGCTGCTGGATCACCTGCGCCGGGTCGCTGCCGGGCGGCAGGTGGACGAGGATCTCGACCGCTTCGGCGGTGTTGTCGTCCACGCGCTTGACCTTGATCTTGCCCTTCGCGTTGGCGCCCAGGATCGACTCGATCAGCGACTCGGTCGTCGTGCCGAAGGGCAGCTCGGTGATCGCCAGGAGCTGCTTGCCGCGGGCCTCGATCCGGGCGCGGACCTTCACCTTGCCGCCGCGCTCGCCGTCGTTGTACTCGCCGAAGTCGGCGATCCCGCCGGTCGGGAAATCCGGGTATATTCGGAATGTCTTTCCCTGGAGATGATTCACCGCCGCGCGGCACAGGTCGTTGAAATTATGCGGCAGGATCTTGGTGGACAGGCCGACGGCGATCCCCTCGGCGCCGTCCAGGAGGAGCAGCGGGAACTTCGAGGGCAGCGTGACCGGCTCGCGGTTGCGCCCGTCGTAGCTGAGCTGCCAGGCGGTCGTCTTTGGGTTGAAGAGGACCTCCTTGGCGAAGGGGGTGAGCCGGGCCTCGATGTACCGGGCCGCCGCCGCCTCGTCGCCGGTCAGCGGGTTGCCGAAGTTTCCCTGCGGCTCGATGAGGACGGCGCGCTGGCCCATCCCCACGAGCGAGGCGCCGATCGAGGCGTCGCCGTGCGGATGGAAGCGCATGGCCGCGCCGACGACGTTGGCGACCTTGTGGAAGCGGCCGTCCTCCATCTCCCAGAGGGTGTGCAGGATCCGGCGCTGGACCGGCTTGAGCCCGTCGTCGATGTGGGGTACGGCGCGGTCGAGGATCACGTAGCTCGCGTAGTCGAGAAACCACGTCTGGTAGTCGCGCGCCAGCGGCGCCTTGGAATTGCCGAGTTTCATGCTTCGACAAGGTCCTTTTCAACCTTGAGGTTTGCGATGATGAAGTCCTGCCGCTCCGGCGTGTTCTTGCCCATGAAGAAGGACAGCAGCTCGGCGCTGTCATGGAGGTGGTTCAGTGAGATCGGCTCCAGGCGGATCTCCTCGCCGATGAAGGCCTTGAACTCCCCGGCGGAGATCTCCCCCAGCCCCTTGAAGCGGGTGATCTCGTGCGCGGCGCCGAGCCGGGCCGCGGCTGCCTGCTTCTCGCGCTCGGAATAGCAGTAGACGGTCTCCTTCTTGTTGCGCACGCGGAAGAGCGGGGTCTCCAGGATGAAGAGCCGCCCGCGGGCGATCAGGTCGGGGAAGAACTGGAGGAAAAAGGAGATGAGGAGCAGCCGGATGTGCATCCCGTCGACGTCCGCGTCGGTCGCGATCACGACCCGCCCGTAGCGCAGGCCGTCGATCCCGTCCTCGATGTTCAGCGCGGACTGGAGGAGGTGGAACTCCTCGTTCTCATAGATGACCTTCTTGGAGAGCCCGTAGGTGTTCAGCGGCTTGCCCTTCAGGGCGAAGACCGCCTGGGTCTGGACGTCCCGGCAGGCGGTGAGGCTGCCGGCCGCCGAGTCGCCCTCGACGATGAAAAGCGCGCTGCCCTCGGCCCGCCCGTCCTTGTCGCCCAGGTGGACGCGGCAGTCGCGCAGCTTGCGGTTGTGCAGCGACGCCTTCTTCGCCCGCTCGCGGGCGAGGCTACGGATCCCGGCCAGCTCCTTTCGCTCGAGCTCGCTCTCGTCGATCTTGCGCCGGATCGCCTCGGCGGCCTCCGGGTGCTTGTGCAGGTAGGTGTCCAGGCTCTGCTGGACGAACTTGCCGATGAATTCCCGGATCGACGGGCCGCCCGGCGCGATGTCCGAGGAGCCGAGCTTGGTCTTGGTCTGGGACTCGAAGACCGGCTCGATCACGCGGATGGAGACCGCGGCGGCGACCGACTGCCGCACGTCCGCGGCGTCGAAGTCCTTCTTGTAGAAATTGCGGACCGTCTCGACGAGCGCCTCGCGGAAGGCCGCCTGGTGCGTGCCGCCCATGGTCGTGTGCTGGCCGTTGACGAAGGAGTGGTACTCCTCGCCGTAGTGGGTGCCGTGCGTGAGCGCGATCTCGATGTCGTCGCCCTCCAGGTGGATGATCGGGTACAGGGGCTCCCCGATGAGGTTCTTCTCCAGCAGGTCGCGCAGGCCGCCCTCGGACTTGAAGGGCTTCCCGTTGAGGGTGAGGGTCAGCCCGCGGTTGAGGTAGGCGTAGGTCCAGAGCATGTCCTCGACAAACTCCGGCCGGAAGCGGAAGTCCTTGCCGAAGAGCTCCCCGTCGGGCGTGAACTCGACGATCGTCCCGTTGCGCTCCGCGGTCTTCGCCACCCGGTGATCCTTCGCGAGCTTGCCCCGGGCGAACTCGACGACCTTCGTCTCCCCCTCCCGGACGGCCTGGGCGCGGTAGGCCAGCGACAGCGCGTTGACCGCCTTCTGGCCGACCCCGTTCAGGCCGACCGCCTTCTTGAACGTCTCGCTGTCGTACTTGGCGCCCGTGTTGATCACCGAGACGCACTCCAGCAGCTTGCCCAGGGGAATGCCCCGGCCGTAGTCGCGCACGCGCACGCTGTTGTCCTTCAGGTCGATCTCGATCTTCTTCCCCGAGCCCATGGCGAACTCGTCGACGGAGTTGTCCACCGTCTCCTTCAGCAGCACGTAAATGCCGTCCTCCGCGTGGGCGCCGTCGCCCAGCCGCCCGATGTACATGCCCGGCCGCAGGCGGATGTGCTCGGTCGAGGAAAGGGTCTTGATGCTCGCTTCGGTATAGTTCGACGCCATCCCACAACCGAAAAGCCGGATGCCGCGGAGGCAAGCGTTTACCCGGAATTTTTTCCGGGTTTGCGCTTCCCGGGCGCCGGCGATTGCTGCACGATCCAGCCCATGAAAAAGAAGTCCATTCGGATCATGGCGATTGTCGCGGTCGTCCTCGCCGTCGTCTATTTCGGATTCTCCATCATCCTCGGCTCGATTGTCACCGCCGGCGTCAATCGCTTCGCACCGGGAATCATCCACGTGCCGGTCACGCTGGTGTCCGCCCGGATCTCGCCGCTGAGCGGCGGCGGGACCCTGAGCGGCCTGGTGGTGGGCAATCCCCCCGGCTGGAGCTCGGACCGCGCCTTCTCAATGAAGGAGATCCACGTCGAGGCCTCGCCCTTCTCCATCCTGGGCGACCACATCGTCGTCAAGGACGTCCTGATCGACGGGCCGCAGTTCGTCTACGAGACCAGGGTCCTCACGAGCAACATCGGCGCCCTGCTGAAGGGCATGGAGTCCGGGGCCGACGACGGTTCCGCGAAGCCCGCGACGGCCTCGGGCAAGCCCATGAAATTCGAGGTCAGGCACTTCAGGCTCCAGAACGGCACGATCAGGCTGGGCGTGGGGCCGGCCGCCATCGCCCTCCCCATGCCGACCATCGACCTGACCGACCTCGGGACCCGGGAGGGAGGGATCACCGCCGACCAGCTCGCCCTGGCGATCATGCGCAGCGTGAGCGAGAGCGTTGTCACGGCGACGACCGAGGCGGCCGGGAAGATCGGCTCGACGATGGGCGCGGCGGTCAGCTCGGGTCTGAAGGGGCTCTTCGGCGGGAAGCACTGACCCGGGGCGGCCCGGGTCAGAACAGCGCGTTGGCCACGATCCCGACCGCGGTGATCGGGCCGGAGTCGGTCATGCCGTCGAGCGCCCGATCGGCCTTCTTCATCGTGCTCTGCGCGCTCAGGTAGAGGCTGTCGTCGCTGATCAGCTTCCCGAGCGTCCCCTGGCCCTTCGCCAGCTTGTCGGAGACGTCGCGGAAGTCCTGGACTGCAACCCTCAGGTTCTCCGCGGACTGCGGGTCGTAGAGGAGCATGCCCAGCGAGCCCTGGCCGGACTTCACGTGGTCGACGATGCCCTGGGCATTGGCCATGAAGCTGTTGGCCTGGGTCGCCGTCGCCTTGAGCTCGTTGATCGCCGCGAGGAGCTGGTCGTGGAGGTCGGGATCGTTGACGAGCTTCCCAAGGGTGCCCTCCCCGTTGTTGATCTTTTCGGAGACGCTCTGGAGGTTCGAGAGGGTCGCGCCGATCTTGTCCCGGTTGTCGGTCACCAGGTGGTCGAGGTTCTGGATGAGACCGCCGTTTCCCTTGCCGTCGCCGTTCATCGCCGAGCTGAAGGAACCGAGGGCGCCGTCGAGCTTCTTCCCGAGGTTGCCCAGTTCGCTCATGATCGTGTTGAAATCCGGAGTGACGGTCGTGGAAATCTCCTGCCCGTCGGAGAGCGGCGGAACCCCCGCGGTCCCCATGCCGATCCCGACGTAATTGGAGCCCAGGAGGCCGGCCATATAGATCGTGGCGGTCGCGTCCCGCGGGATCAGGACCCCGGAGTCCACGCGCAGCACGGCCACCGCGCGCCGGCCGTCGAGCCGCGTGAGGTCGATGGAGCCGATCTTCACGCCGGCCATCCGGACGTCGTCGCCCTTCTTCAGGTCCTTCACGTCGTCAAAGCCCGCGATCAGCGTGTAACCCTGGTCGCGAAACAGCTTGCCGCCGCTGAGGGTTTCGTAGGTCACCCAGATGAGGGCGACCCCGAGGAGGAAAAACAGCCCTACGCGGGCGGTCTGCTGTGCGTTGTTCATGATGCGTTTCTCCGTCTAGGTTTCGGTGTGGATCTTCTTGAATCGGGGATTTCCGACGTCGATCTTCGGGTTCAGGAATTCGGCGATGCGCGGGTCGGCCGGCTCGCGCAGGTCGGCAGGCTTGCCGACATGGACCAGGCGGCCGTCCATGAGGAAGCCGACCCGGTCGGCAATGCTCAGCGCGAGGTCGCAGTCGTGCGAGACCACGACCGAGGTGACGTGGTACTCCTTCCTCAGCGAGCCGATGATCTCGTCAATGGTCGCCGACATCACCGGGTCGAGCTCGCTGGTCGGCTCGTCGTAGAGGAGGAGCTGGGGCTCCATGACCAGGGCGCGGGCGATCGCCACGCGCTTCTTCATGCCCCCGGAAAGCTGGGACGGGAACGTCTCCGCGGTCTTCCCCAGGGAGAGGATCTCCAGTGCCCGCATGACCTTCTCCCTGATCTGGTCCTCGGTGCCCATCTGGTGCTCGCGGGGATAGAGCGCGAGGTTGTCGTAGACGCTCAGCGAATTGAAGAGGGCGCCGGCCTGGAAAACGAGCGCGCGGCGGACGTGCTCGCGCGTCTCGGCGGACCCCGCGTCGTGGCCGTCGATCATGACCCGGCCGGAGGTCGGGGTCTCAAGCCCGGCGACCTGCCTGAGGAGGACGCTCTTGCCCGAGCCGCTCGGGCCCATCAGGACAAAGATCTCGCCGGGCTCGACCGCAAAGGTGACATCCTTGAACACGTCGAGCTTGCCGTAGCTCTTGGACAGGGCCTCGACGGAGACCCCGACCGCGGGCGACTCCGCGGCGGGGAGGGGATTGGGCTGGGATGCGGGGCTGGCCATGGCGGGCGGTTAAATGAGGATCTTCGTGACGAAGTAATCGAGCACGAGGATGAGGATGAGGGAGACGACGACGGCGCGGGTGACGGACGCGCCGATCTCCCGGGGACCGCCCCGGGTGTTCAGCCCGATGTTGCAGCAGACCAGCACGACCACCAGGCCGAACACCTCGGCCTTGACCATGCCGTCGAAGACGTCCTTGAACTTCGTGTACTGGACCATCGAGGCGAAATAGGCCTTGGGCGAAAGCGAGATGAACGCCGTGTACTTGCAGATCATGGCGCCCCCGAACCAGCCCACGATGTTCGCTATGACCGTCAGGACCGGCATCATGACCGCGACGGCGGCAAGCCGCGGCAGGACGAGCATGCGCTCCGGCGGAATGTTCATGGTGATCAGGGCGTCGACCTCCTGGTAGACCTTCATCGATGCCAGTTCGGCGGTGATCGCGGAACCGACGCGGCCGGTGACCAGGATGGCGACCATCACCGGCCCGAGCTCGCGGGCCAGGGAAAGGCCGACCAGCGAGCCGATGAACTGCATCACCCCGAAGTTCTGCATCGAGTAGCCCGCCTGCAGCGCGAGCACGCTTCCGATGAAGAAGCTCAGGATCCCGACGATGGGCAGGGTCGTGTAGCCGATCAGGTAGCACTGCTCGATGAAGCGCGAGGACTGCCGGGGCAGGGTCGCCACATACGACAGCGCGCGCAGCAGGAGCTGCACCGTGCTTCCGACACCCTCGAGGATGGATCTGATTTGTCTCATGTCACCGTTTTGAGGAGGCGATGTTGCCGCGGCTTCCGGAAAACTCCATGCTGAACAGGCGCCAGCCCGCGGCGGCCCCCCGCTCCAGCCCGGCCAGGCCGCCGCCGATCGAGACGCGTGAGACGCCCGGCCCGTGCGATATCGCCAGGAGGGGGCCGAGGTGAAAGGACGACGTGCCGGCGGCCGGGTGCCGCTCCCATGTGACCGCATTCCACAGCAGGGACGTCCGCGAGCCGCCGTCGGGCGCCTCCGCATGCCGGACCACCGCCGCAAGGGGGGCCCACGACTCCCGGACGTTCTCGTTATCAGGGAAGAAAACGTCGAAGAGGCCGAGCGCCTGGAACTGCCGGCTTCCGGCCCCGTTGTTCCAGTAGCTGAACAGCGGCCACACGAAGGTCTTTCGCGCCGTGGCCGCCGCGGGATTGGACGCGCTGCGCTGCAGGAGGTCCCAGTAGAGAAAGTAGAGGAACTGCGTCTTGGTCTGGTCGAGGCCGTCGTCATTCAAGGCGATCCGGCGCCAGAGCGGCCAGAGGACCCAGGTCTTGTCGACGCCCTTGTGGATCGAGTGGGTGTAGAACGGGCCAACCCGGTCGACCGTGACGGCATCCCCGTGCCCCTGCACCAGGAGGGGATAGAAATACCGCGTCTCGTGATAGCGGTCGGGCGCTTTCCGGTCCGTGTATCCGAAAAAGGGCCAGAGGAAATTCCGGGACACCGAGTCGGGCCCGGTATCGGCCGAGTAGAAGGGCAGGACGCCGACCTGGCGCTTCGGCGGGGTGCCCGGCGGCTTCTCCTCGGGCGGCTGGATCGTGTTGTTCCAGGTGAGGGGCCAGAGAAAATACTCGCGGGAGAATACTCCCGGGCGCACCTTTCGGCCGAAGAGCGGCCAGACGGCAAAGCCCTGCTCGGCGCCCACCGTTCTCCGGACGATGGGCCAGGGGGTCTGGGTCGTGGTCGCGCCCGATTTTTCCGTCCTCACCCAGAGCGGAAACAGCACCCACTCGAGCTTCGCGTAGCTGAGATGCCCCTGCATCTCGCCGGCGATCGGGAAGAGCCCCTTGTAGGACGAGGAGGGATCGTGGGCGTCGCGGGAAAAATAGAAGGGCCAGATGTCGAAGGTCTGATCGTCGGCGGTCGCGCCGGGATCCGCGCCCGGATTTCGGCCGTACAGGTTTATAATGTTGAAGACGCTCCACAGGTGGCTGTCGCCGTAGCTTCGATAGTAGAAGATCGGATAGAGGACGGTCGCCTCGGCCATGACGCCGGCAGGGGTCCTGCGCTGGACATAGAATGGGCGGAAGCCCGAAATCACGTCCCCGGGCTGGGCCGGCTGCTGCCCGACTGCCTTTCTGGCCGCCGCGTCCGGGATCGGCGCCCCGGGCCTGTTGACATAATCGAACAAAAAGGGCCCGAGGGCGCTCCAGGACTCCCGATTTCCCGCCGGTCCGGTCTTCGACACCGAGACCGGCCAGAGGTTGGTCTCTTCAGCCGGCAGGGCCGTCCAGGGGAACGCAGCGGCCAGCCCAAGCCAAAGGGCGATGGCACGGAACGGACACGGCGCTGGCAGCTTCAGGGACAAACGTGCAACATAGGGTGGACGAAGTGAGATGCAAATCTAGTTGATCTCCGAAGAAGAAGGTAGGTTCCTTAAATGTGGCTTTAAAATTACACTATTGAACCCGCCGCACACAGTAAAATCGCGCGGAAGGAGCGGCTAGGCCATGCGCATCAGCGGCGGGCTTGCCCGCGGAATTCCCCTCCTGGCCCCCCGCGGGGACGCGGTCCGGCCCGCAACCGACAGCCTGAGGCAGGCCGTTTTCTCGAGCCTGGGCGAACGCGTGGCCGGGGCCCGCTTCCTGGACCTCTTCGCCGGAACGGGCGCCTACGGACTTGAGGCGATCAGCCGCGGGGCGGCCGGAGGGGTCTTTGTGGAGAAGGATGCCCGCGCGGCGGCCTGCGTGCGCCGCAACATCGAGGCGGTGTGCAAGAGCGCCGGGCGGGGCACCGAGGGGGTGACCGTCCTGCAATACGACGCAATGTCGGCGACGCTGGACGCGGGGATACCCCCGGACCTGGTCTTCATCGACCCGCCCTTTGACATCATCGGCGTGGTCGCGCCCGTTCTCTTCGAGCGGCTGGCCCGGGCGCTCGCCTCGAAGCGGGACGCGATCGTGACCCTCGAATTGCCCGGCGAGGCGGTGTTCGAGCCGGACGGCTGGGAGCTGATCAAGCGCCTGCGAGAGGGCAGGCGCCAGCCGACAGCGGCTTTTTATCGACTGCGTTAGGGCTGCCGCCGGAGTTGATTGGTTCGATATAGCGGGGGGGGCGCCTTTGCAGAAACCTGAGACCTGAGACCTGAAACCTGAAATCGGACCAAGGCACCAAGACCGCCGATCCCGAGGTTTGAAGGATCGACTCAGGTTTCAGGTCTCAGGTTTCAGGTTTCTGCAACCCGTCCGCCCGGACGGGTACCGTTCCGTCCGCGAACTCCGCTGCGAGCCGCTGGCCGGGCTTTACCTGTTTGCGCCGCGTGACCGGGGCACCCTGCTCGTCGCGCACGACCGCAAAGCCCCGGTTGAGGACCGACGCGGCGCTCGCCCCCTCCAGCCGCCGGGCCAGCCCGCGCAGCCGCTCGGAGGCAAACTGAAGCCGCACGGACGGCGAGGCGCGTTCGAGCCGCGACCGGGCGTCGGCCAGCCGCTGCCGCGGCGCGTGGACCGCGGCGCGAAGGGCCGCGCCCAGGCGATTCGAGCAGTCGTCCAGCCGCAGCCAGCCCCGCTCGATCATCGCGGAGGGCGTCAGGAGGCGGAGGCGGGAGCGCGCATGGTCGAGCCGCTCGCCGGCCCGGACGCGGGTCCGCTCCAGGGATTCGCCGAGCGCCTTGCCGGCGCGGGTCGCCCGCTCGGCGCAGGCGATGAAGTGGCTGGAGATGAGCTCGGCCGCGCCGCTCGGGGTTTCCGCCCGCACGTCCGCTGCAAAATCGCAGAGGGTGAAGTCGATCTCATGCCCCACCGCCGAGATGATCGGCACCGGCGAGGCCGCCACCGCGCGGACCAGGGGCTCCTCGTTGAAGGCCCACAGGTCCTCGATGCTTCCCCCGCCCCGCCCAATCACCAGGAGGTCGAATATCCCCAGTCCGGCGGCGAGCGCGAGCATCTCGACCATCTCCGCCGCGGCGCCCGGCCCCTGCACTTTCGCAGGGAGCACGACCGCCCGGCCCCGCCAGCCGCGCCGCGTGAGGATCCGCATGAAGTCGCGGACGGCCGCGCCCGTCGGTGAGGTGATGAAGCCGACGGTCAGCGGCAGGGCCGGTATCGGGCGCTTGCGCTCGGGTGCAAAGAGGCCCTCGGCCGAGAGTTTCTTCTTCAGCGCCTCGAACTCCCGCTGAAGCCGCCCGACGCCGTCCTCGACGATCGCGCGGACGATCAGCTGGTACTGGCCCCGAAGCTCATAGACGCTCACCTCCCCGTACGCGATCACCTGGATCCCCTCGCGCAGCGGCACCGACTGCCGGGCCGCGTCGCCGCGAAACAGGACGCTGCTGAGCTGCGCCCCGGCGTCCTTCAGCGAGAAATAGACATGCCCGCTGGCCTGGGCCCGCAGGTTTGAGACCTCGCCCCGAACCCAGCAGGGCCGGATCCCCTCCTCGAGCACCGCCTTCACCCGGCGGGTGAATTCCGTGACAGTCTCGACCTGCCGGTCGGGAGACTCCGCGGGATCGGGGATGGCAGTCGCCATGGCGGGGTCAGGCGGCGGGGGCGGCCCGCCGGGCGCGGCCGGCAAAGTGGCGGCGGACGAGGTGGGTCGCCGCCGCCGCCGCGACGATCAGGCCCAGGGCGGTGAAGATCATCTTCCCCTTTCCGCTCTGGAGGGCGCCGCCAAAGATGATGAAGCCGACATTCACGGCCCACGAGGCGGCGCAGGAGATCAGGAAATACTTTCGAAACGGCGCATCGACGAGCCCCAGCAGGTAGTTCTGGACCGGAAAGGGGATGCCGGGGGTCACCCGCAGCAGGACAATGAAGTCGCCCATGTCGGACAGCTCGACCCGCGGAGCGCGGTGCCCGAAGAACGCGAGCAGCCGGACCACCCAGGGGCGCAGCGCCCAACGCGCGATCCAATACGCCAGGACAAGGTTGACCGTGATTGCGGCGAGCCCCGCGGCAACGACCCCCGCCATCCCCATCCGACCGGCGAATGCGGGGGCGGCAGTGAGCGAAAAAGTCAGAAGCGGGACGCCAACCGCGGGCAGGAGCGCCATCGCGGAAAAGAAGGCCCAGGGCCCGAGCCGCTGGAGGGCGCCGAGAACGCGGACCGCCAGCGCGTGCAGGTCCTTCTCCCGAAGCAGGAGCAGCGCGGCCAGCGCGACGACGGCTGCCGCCAGGAACAGCTTCAGGAGGAGCTTCTTTCGTTCACCGGCGTTTTCAGGCGGCATGTGCGGGACCCGTTCTGCCCGGCCCGGCGGCGCCAATCAACTTGAAAGCCGCGCAATCCGGGACTCAGTTGTCGCATGGTCAAAAAACTCCTTCACACGCGCATGCGCGTTAACGACATCGAGCGGACCGTGGCCTTTTACCAGGACGCCCTGGGCCTGACCGTTTCCCGCCGGCATATTTCCCCGCGGGGCGCCCAGCTCGCCTTCCTCAAGACGCCCAACAGCGACGAGGAGATCGAGATCTGCCAGCTCCCCACCAGCCCCGCCGTCGAGGTGCAGCCCGACCTGATGCACCTGGCCTTCCTCGTGGACAACCTCGCCCAGTTCGCCGCGGACCTGGAGAAAAAGGGCTACCACCTGAGCGACGGCCCAACCCCGTCCGGAAGCGGCGTGATCGCCTTCATCGACGCCCCCGAGGGCTACGAGGTCGAGCTGATCGAGCGGCGCTAGGCGAAAGGGGTCAGGCCGCCAGAAGTAAAAAAAAACCCGATTTTTTATTTCTGGCGGCCTGACCCCTTACCCGGAGAGCCTCGCCGTGGTCCGGACGAGTGCCGCCGCAACCTTCCGGGCGGATTCGAGTGAATGCGCGCTTTTCAGCCGGCCGTCGGGTTCAAAGGCCTCATGCGCCTTGGAGAGGGCAAATTCGACGGGGACAACGGTGCAGCCGAGCTTCATCAGGAGCTGGCGGACCACCGCCGCCGAGCGGACGCCGCCGAAGGCCCCCGGCGACGCCGAGACGACGGCGGCCACCTTGCCTTCAAACGGGTTGTCATCCAGCCGGGTGCACCAGTCGATCGTGTTCTTGAGCAGCGGCGTGATCAGCGCGTTGTACTCCGGCGACGCGATCAGCAGCCCCTGGTGCCCGGTAATCAGCGCCGCCAGCTTGGTGACATTCTCCGGGATGCCCTTCTCGTCCTCAAGGTCCCCGTCATAGAGGGGGATCGGGAAGTCGCGGAGCTCGATGGAAGTCACCTCGGCCCCCGCAGCCCGGGTCTCCGCAACGACCACGGCCAGCAGCTTCCGGTTGAGCGAATCGCGCCGGACGCTGCCGGCAAAGGCGAGGATGCGGGGGGGAGTGGGCATCGCTTGAGACTGGCCGGAAATGCCCGGATTGGCAATTCCCTATGGGACGGGATCAGGCGGGCGGGGGCGCGAAGCGGGAGCGGAGTCGCAGCGCCACATGCACCAGCCCGATCAGGACCGGGACCTCGATGAGCGGACCCACCACCGTGGCGAAGGCGACGGCCGATTTGAGCCCGAAGACCGAGATGGCCACCGCGATGGCCAGTTCGAAGTTGTTGCCTGACGACGTGAAGGCCACCGTGGCGCTGCGCGGGTAGTCGGCCCCGAGTTTCCTCGCCATGAAGAAGCTCACGAAAAACATCACCACGAAGTAAATCGTCAGCGGAATGGCGATCCGCAGCACGTCCAACGGAAGCTGAACGATGGCTTCTCCCTTGAAGGTGAACATCACCACTATGGTGAAGAGGAGTGCCGCCAGGGTTATCGGCGAGATGCGCGGAACAAATTTCCGGTCATACCACTCCTCGCCCTTGAGCGGCACGAGGATCACCCGGCTCAGTACACCGGCGGCAAAGGGGATTCCGAGGTAGGTCATCACGCTCCAGAAGATGTCCTTCATGGAGATCGCGACCACCCGGCCTTCCAGCCCGAAATGCGGTGGAAGCACGGTGATAAAAACCCACGCGAACGCGCTGTAAAAAAGGATCTGGGCAATGCTGTTGAGCGCGACAAGTCCGGCGGCGTATTCGCGGCTGCCCTTGGCAAGGTCATTCCACACGAGCACCATTGCGATGCAGCGGGCGATGCCCACCAGGATGAGCCCCACCATGTAGTCCGGCCGGTCGCGCAGGAACAACACCGCGAGCAGGAACATGAGAATGGGGCCGACGATCCAATTCTGGACAAGCGAGAGGGCCAGGATGCGGGTATTGGCGAAGATCCTGGGGAGCTGTCCGTATTTCACCTTCGCGAGCGGCGGATACATCATGAGGATGAGGCCGACGGCGATGGGCAGGTTGGTCGTGCCCACGGTAAGCGGCGCAAAGAACGCCGCCGGGTTGGAAATCACGAATTGGCCGAGCAGGACGCCGGCTCCCATCGCGGCAAAAATCCAGACCGTGAGATACCGGTCGAGAAACGACATGCTCTTGGATACGGACTCGTTCATAAGGTGGGTCAGTCACCATCGCCCGCCTTGACTCGGGCGGTCGCGAGCAGGCCCGGATGGACGATCTGCCGCGGCAGACCCAACGCGATCAAGGCGGCAATGAGTGCGAAAACGAAGGTGCCCCAGAGACAACCCTGCAGTCCTGCCCACTCAAAAAGCATGCCGGAGAGAAGACAGCCCACCAGGCGCCCTCCTGCGTTGGCCATGTAGTAGAAGCCGACGTTTAGGGCGACCTTGTCGCCGTCCGTGTAGTCGAGAATGAGATAGGAGTGGACCGCCGAATTGAGCGCAAAGACGATGCCGAAAAGGGCCAAGCCCCCAATGATGCCCACCGAGGGGCTTAGTCCCCAGGTCAGGGAAAGCGGAATTGCGGCAGCCGCACCCGCCAGGAGAAAGGCGGTTCCGGCCGCTGCCGCGCCCGCCGGGGCGTGTGAGCGCCAGAACACCGGCGCCGACGACTGGACGATCCCGTAGCCGATGACCCACAGGGCCATGAAGGCGCCAACTTGGGAAAAGCTCCACTTGAGCGTGCCCTCGAGAAATACCGGGACCCCGACCACGAACCAGATATCCCGCGCGCCAAAGAGGAAAAATCGGGCGCCGGAGAGAATATTGATCTCCCGCGTCTTCGAGAAGATCTGCCGAAATCCGACCTTCTTCCTGGTCAGGCCCATGTCGGGCGGCAGTACGAACCAGGACCCGGCCCACACGACGAAAAGGCCGCCCGCCATCCACCAAAGCGCCCCGGCATAACCGGCGGCGTGGAGCAGAAATCCGCCGATGAAAAAACCCACGCCTTTAAGCGCGTTCTTCGATCCGGTCAGGATCGCGACCCACTTGAAGAGCGTCCCCTTCGCATCCTCGGGCACCAGCACCTTGATGACGCTCTTGGAGCTCATCTTGGTCAGATCCTTGGCGATGCCCGAGAGCGACTGCATCAGCATGACGTAGATGACGGACCATTCCCGCGGCCAGGCGGGATTGAGCTGGGCGAGGAGCCCGAGCGCGGCCACCTGGAGAATGAGCCCGCCAAGGAGGGTGACTCGCAAGCCCATGCGGCTGCCGATCCACCCCCCGATCAGATTGGTCACGATCCCGAAGAATTCGTAGAAGAGGAAAAGAAAGGCCAGCTGGACGGGGCTGTAGCCGAGGTTGGCAAAATGAAGGAGGACCAGCATCCGCAACGCCCCGTCCGTCAGGGTGAATCCCCAGTACGCGGCCGTGACGAAGATGTAGTTGCGCAGCTTCATTCCGTCAGAGGTCCTGACTCACCTTCCGCGCCAGCTCCGCCATCCGGTTGGAATAACCCCACTCATTGTCATACCAGGCGTAGATTTTCACCAGGGTCCGGTCCACGACCATGGTCGAGGGGGCATCGATGATCGCGGAGCGCGGGTCGCCCTTGAAATCCACCGAGACAAGCGGTCTTTCCTCGTAGCCGAGGATTCCCGCCAGGGGGGCCTTGGCCGACGCCTCCTTCAGGAGGCGGTTGACCTCGTCCGCGGTCGTCGGCCGCTTCACCTGGAATGCACAGTCGGTCAGCGACGCATTGAGCAGGGGCACCCGGATCGCGTGCCCGTTCAGCTTTCCGAGCAATTCTGGGTAAATAAGGCCGATCGCCGTGGCTGAGCCCGTCGTGGTTGGAATCAGGGAGAGGCCGGCGGCCCGGGCGCGCCGGAGGTCCTTGTCCGGCTTGTCGACGATGCTCTGGGTGTTGGTGGCGTCATGCACCGTGGTGATCACGCCGCGCTCGATGCCAATCCCCTCGTGAATGACCTTCACGATGGGGGCGAGGCAGTTGGTCGTGCAGGAGGCATTCGTGAGCAATCGGTGCCGGGCCGGGTCGTAGAGGTGGTCGTTGACCCCCAAAACGAGGTTCAGGGCGCCGTCCCCTTTCACGGGGGCGGCGACGATCACCTTCTTCACTCCCGCGGCAAAGTACGGCGCAAAGTCCTCCGGCTTGCGGAACTTGCCGCTGCACTCCAGGACAATGTCGATTCCGTGTTCCGCCCACGGAACCTTGGCCAGCTGGGATTCGGCGGTGAAGGCGATCCTTGTGCCGCCCACGCAAACAGCGCCCTCCTCCGCCTTTGCTTCCCGGGTCCAACGGCCCTGGACGGAATCGAAGTTCAAGAGATGGGCGGCGCATTCCGCCCCGCCTTTTACCTCGTTGATCAGAGCCCATTCAAATTCCGGCCATTCCGAGGCCACGCGGTAGCAGAGGCGGCCGATTCGGCCGAAGCCATTGATTCCCAAGCGGATCTTTTTCATTTTCTTAGATCCTGGATTTTGACGGAGAACAGCAGATCGGACTGGTGTCCGTAAATTTTCCGTGGAGCCTGCGGAGTTTCGCCAGGTCGGCCTGGAACACCGATTGCTCACGCGCGCAGTCCTGCAGACAGGCAAGATTGGCCTTCAATTCGGGCGAGGGCTTGCGCGGCAGGCGGTACACCATCCAATTGGCCTCGCGTGTCGCCTCCACCATGCCGTGGGTGCGCAGATAGGCGAGGTGCTTGGATATCTTGACCTGGCCCTCGTCGAGCAGCTCCTGAAAATGGCACACACAGAGGGGTCCCTGGCTAAGGAGATTGAGCACCCGCAGGCGGGTCTGGTCGCACAGGCACTGATAAATTCTGATGAGGTCCATGCCACCCAATATGTAACGAGTGGAATATACCTCAATGAGAATATGATGTGCTTGGGTTACGTTTGTGTCACCCCAGCTTCTCTCGCCGAACCCGGCGCCGTCCGTGGATGTCCCGTCCCATGCCCGCCTGACCGCTGTTGCCAGAGCCACTGCTCCCCGTTGGCCCGAATGGGTCGTTGGTGGTTCGGCTGTTGTTTTTAGCGGGCAGCCCTCCTGCGCCCTCCGCAGAGGGCTTCGGAGGACAATTTCACCATCGGCTCCCGCGAAGCCGGAGCGATGGTAAAATTGCCCGGGACCGGACTCGAACCGGCACGTCCTTGCGGACAGGGGATTTTAAGTCCCATGCGTCTGCCATTCCGCCACCCGGGCTGCGTGACCTTGGTTAAAGATCAATCCATCCCCCTGTGCCAGAAAATCTTGGACCGGCGGACGGATCCCTGCGGACGGGGTCAGGCCGCCAGAAGTAAAAAATAGGCGTTTTTTTACTTCTGGCGGCCTGACCCCATCCTGCCTTTGAAAAAAACTGCGCATTTTTTGCTTCCGGCGACCTGAGCCATTGCCGTCTTTTTCACGCACAAATGACTCGCGCCTTGTTCGGCGTTTGGCCATAAAGACTGCGTTATTCTGGTTTCGAACCCCCTCCCCCCGACCATGAAGATCAACAAGACCACCTGGTTTGCCGCGGCAGTCGCCGCGACACTGACGCCGTCCCTTCGCGCTAGCGAAACGGACATCAACATACCCGACCTAAAGTCGGTCTCGTTCTTCGGGGGGTCGCTGGGCGGGATGACCGTCCTCATGATAGGTATCGCGGTCTGCGCGGTCGGGGTCCTCTTCGGCTTCCTGCAGTACATCCAGACGCGGAACCTCCCGGTCCACCGCACCATGAGCGCGGTCTCGAACATCATCTGGGAGACCTGCAAGACCTACCTCTGGCAGCAGGGCAAGTTTCTCCTGGGCCTGTGGATCCTGATCGCCGTCTGCATCGCCTACTACTTCGGCGGGCTCGGCGGTCTCTCGACCAAGCACGTCATCGTCATCCTGGGCGCCTCGGTGCTCGGGATCCTGGGAAGCTACGGCGTCGCCTGGTTCGGCATCCGGATCAACACGGTCGCCAATTCCCGCGCCGCGTTCTCCGCCCTGAAGGGCAACCCGCTGGCCACCCTCCTCATCCCGCTGCGCTCGGGCATGAGCGTCGGGCTCCTGCTCGTCGCCACCGAGCTGTTCTTCATGATCTGCATCCTGGCCTTCCTGCCCAAGTCGCTGGCCGGCCCGTGCTTCATCGGATTCGCGATCGGCGAGTCGCTCGGCGCCTCCGCGCTGCGCATCTGCGGCGGCATCTTCACGAAGATCGCCGACATCGGCGCGGACCTCATGAAGATCGTCTTCAACCTGCCCGAGGACGACCCCCGGAACCCCGGCGTGATCGCCGACTGCACGGGAGACAACGCGGGCGACTCGGTCGGGCCGACCGCCGACGGGTTCGAGACCTACGGGGTCACGGGCGTCGCCCTGATCGCCTTCCTCGCGCTCGCGCTGGGCGCCAACCCGCTCCTCTGCGGGACGCTCATCGTCTGGCTCTTCGCCATGCGCATCCTGATGATCATCGCCTCCCTCGTCAGCTACTTCATCAACAACGCGGTCAGCACGGCCCTCTACGGCAAGGAGAAGGACTTCAATCTCGAGCATCCCCTCACCCTCCTGGTGTGGATCACATCGCTGATCTGCATCGGGGTCACCTACCTGGCCTCGTACTACCTGCTCGGCGACCTGCCCGGGCATTCCGGCCTCTGGCTGGCCCTCTCGTCGATCATCTCGCTGGGCACCCTGGCCGGCGCCCTGATCCCCGAGTTCACCAAGATCTTCACGTCGACGGAGAGCCGCCACGTGAAGGAGGTCGTCGTCTCCTCCCGGCAGGGCGGCGCCTCGCTGAACATCCTTTCGGGATTCGTCACGGGAAACTTCTCCGCCTTCTGGCAGGGCCTGGTCATCCTCGTCCTCATGTTCTTCGCCTGGCGCCTCTCCACCAGCGGGGCGATCGCGGCCATCATGCCGCCGGAGTTCGCGTTCGCGGCCCCGATCTTCGCCTTCGGGCTGGTCGCCTTCGGCTTCCTCGGGATGGGCCCGGTCACGATCGCCGTCGACAGCTTCGGCCCGGTCACCGACAACGCCCAGTCCGTCTACGAGCTCTCCCAGATCGAGGCCCAGCCCGGGATCGCCGCTGAGATCCAGAAGGACTTCGGGTTCAAGCCCGACTTCGAGAACGCCAAGCATCAGCTCGAGAAGGGCGACGGCGCCGGAAACACCTTCAAGGCGACCGCCAAGCCGGTCCTCATCGGGACCGCCGTCGTCGGCGCGACAACGATGGTGTTCGGCATCATCATGATGCTCCAGCGGATTTACCCGGACACGATCGCCCGGCTCTCGCTTGTCCATCCCCAGGCCCTCCTCGGGCTCCTGATGGGCGGTTCGGTGATCTACTGGTTCACCGGGGCGAGCACCCAGGCCGTCGTCACCGGCGCCTACCGGGCGGTCGTCTACATCAAGGAGAACATGAAGCTCGACGCGACCACCGCGGCGACCGCGGCCTCCAAGGAGGTCGTCAAGATCTGCACCCAGTACGCGCAGCGCGGCATGAAGAACATCTTCGTGGTCGTGTTCTGCTTCGCCCTCTCCCTGGCCCTCTTCGACCCGTTCTTCTTCATCGGCTACCTGATCGCGATCGCCTTCTTCGGGCTCTTCCAGGCCATCTTCATGGCCAACGCCGGCGGCGCCTGGGACAACGCGAAGAAGATCGTCGAGGTCGAGCTCAAGCAGAAGGGCACCCCGCTCCACGCCGCGACCGTCGTCGGCGACACCGTTGGCGACCCCTTCAAGGACACCTCCTCGGTGTCGCTGAACCCGGTCATCAAGTTCACCACGCTCTTCGGCCTCCTGGCCGTCGAGATCGCGGTGAAGATGGAGCCGGTCCTGCGGCACGCGCTGGGCGCGGCGATCTTCCTCGTGGGCCTGGTCTTCGTCTACCGCAGCTTCTACTGCATGCGGATCCCGGCGGAGAAGTCTGCCCAGGCCTGAGGCGGGCCCCGCTTGCCCTTCACGGAAACACAGAGCCTTTCCCCCAACCACGACGCCGCGCCGCCGAATGAGCGGCGCGGCGTTGTTTTTCACCACACCGCGATCCCCTTCGCGGATACGGTCGCCCTTATGCTCCGGCCCGAGAGCCGGGTGAGCTATCATTGCGTGATCGACAGGGACGGATCGCGCTGCCGGCTGGTCCCCGACCATTGCGTCGCCTGGCACGCCGGGGCCTCGGAATTCATGGGACGGGCGGGGTGCAACGCCTTCATGCTGGGCGTGGCGTTCGCGGGCGACACCTACCGGGAGCCGCTCACCTCCCTCCAGCTCGCCTCGGCGATCGAGTGGCTGGCCCCGCGCTGGGAACCCCTCGGGTGGACGGCCGAGCGCATGACCGACCACCGGCAGGTGGCCCCCGGCCGGAAGGCCGACCTCAACCCGGCCGAGTGGCTGCGGCTCCGCGAGGCGATCCGAGCGAGATTTGGTTGAAATCTTCGGCGGCGGGCCGCAGAAGGTTTTTGCCGCCGGGCCGCCATGATCCTTCCCGACCAGACACCGAAGCTTCCGAAATGGCCGTTTCTGGCCTGCGACGCCGCCCTGCTCGCCGCCGCCTGGGTGATCTCGCAGGGGGCGGCCCGTCCGCTTCCCGTCGAGGCGATCCTGGCGATCGTCGGCTGCGTGGCCGCGGCCGGAATCGCAGGCGCGATTCCGTTCCTCGCCGACTACGCACGGCGCCAGGACGAGGCCCTGGACAATCGCCAGCGCTCGCTTGAGAAGCTCGCGCGCGACGCCACCGAGGCCGCCGAGCAGATCAGCATCGCGGCCCGGTCGCTTCACGACGTGGCAGGCGCCGCGCAGCGGGGCCTGACCCAGGCCGGCACCCTCCCCGGAAAGATCCAGGAGCAGATCACCGAGTTCACCTCCCAGGCCGCAAAGGCCCGGCTCGAGGACCGGAAAAACCTTGAGAAGGAGCTCGGCTCGCTGCGGCTCTCGGTGGCCGGGAAGCTCCAGGAGAGCGCCGACGGGATCACCGCGGCCGCCGCCGAGCTGGCGCGGGTCGCGCGGAAGGCCGCCGTCCGCGAGGAGGCGCCCGCGCCCACCCCGCCCCCCGTCCCGGTTGCGCCGGAGCCGCCGCCCCCCTCCGCTCCTCCGGTCGCCTCCGCCCCGCCCGTCGCCGCAGCCGCGCCGGAGGCTCCCGAGCCCCCGGCCCCGTCCGAGCCGGTGCAGCCGGCCGCCGAGCCGCAGCCCGCCACCCCGGTGTCCGAGGAGGTTCCCCAGGCCCCCAAGCCGCCCCCCCGGAAACGGGCGCCGCGGAAGCCGGCCCCCGAGCCGGTGGCCGCTCTCCCTGAGCCGATCCCGGCGCCCGAGCAGCCCAGCCTCATCCTCGATGATGAGCCTGCGGCGGCGCCGTCCGAGTTCACGCAGTCGGCGCCCGACGAGGACTTGCCCCCGGCCTCGCTTTCCGCCGACGGGGCGACCCGGCTCCTGGTCACCGCCTACATCGGGATCGGAAACCGGCTCTTCATCCGGGGCGAGGGTCCGGGGTTGAACTGGGAGAGCGGGGTCCCGCTCCAGTTCGTATCGATCGGGAAGTGGCGCTGGGACACGGAGGAGGCGTCCGGGCCGGTCCGATTCAGGCTCTACAAGAACGACGAGATCGAGTGCGCGTCGCTCGGCCAGGGCACGCTGGAGCCCGGCCGCCAGCTCGAGGTCACGGCTTCATTCTGACCTCGAAGGGCTCGATGTGCACCGTCACGTCGGAGACCCGCAGCGCCGAGGCCATGAGCCGGCTTTTCACCGCGTGCCCGATCTCGTGGCCGCTGACCACGCTCAGGTCGCCGTCGACCCGCACCTGGATGTCCACGAGGTAGCTCAGCCCGCTCTTCCGGATCCGGCACTTGTCCAGCGCGCGCACGCCCTCGACGCTTGAGGCGAGCGCGCGGACGTCGTTCTCGATGTCGGGGGACACGGCGGTATCCATCATCTCGTCGAGGGTCCGCTGCAGGATTTCCACGCCGTTGAAGGTGATGATGGCGCAGGCGAAAAGGGCCGCCCAGCCGTCGGCTGCCGCCCAGGCCCGCCCGCCCACGACGGCGATCGCGATCCCGATGAAGGCCGCCGCCGAGGTGAAGGCGTCGGAGCGGTGGCGCCACGCCTCGACCTTGAGCGCCGTGCTCCCCGCCGCCGTTGCCGCCGCCCGCAGGCGCCGGTAGACCCATAGCTTTGTGACGACGATGCCCGCGAGCAAAGGGAGGGTTTCCCAGTGGGGACCCGCGTGCGGCGTCACGATCGAGTAGACAGATCGCCAGCCGATCCAGCCGGCCGTCGCGAAGATGAAGACGACGCCCGCGAGGGCCGCCAGGGGTTCGGCCCGGCCATGGCCGTAGGGGTGGTTGTCGTCGGGCGGAAGGGAGGCGACCTTGAAGCCTGCCCAGACGAGAATCGAGGAGAGCACGTCGAGGAGCGACTCGGCGCCGTCGGCCACCAGCGCGAAGCTGTGGCCCAGGAAGCCCCCGGCGAACTTGAGGACGGCCATGGCTGCGTTAAGCGCGAGGCTCCAGATCACGAGGCGGCCCCCGGCGCGGGCGCGGTCCTCGTTGGACGCATGCTGCGCCTGCGGTTCGGGGCTCATCGCCTGACGATTGACACCCGGGGCGACCGGTTCAACCAATGATTTGGCAGCCGCCCGGATCGATGCGCGCGCCTGGATTTGACCTTGCCATAATGGCTGGCATGATGACCTCCCTGATGGATCCCCAGCGAACGGATACGACCCCCTTTGACCCCGTAAAGCAGTTCTCGGTTTTCGCCGAGAACCGCCTCGGCCGGCTCCACGACCTGACCACGGTCCTGGGGCAGAACAACGTCCACGTGATGGCGATCACCGTCCTGGACACGACCGACAGCTCGATCGTCCGCTTCATCGTGGACGACCCGGGCAAGGCGCGGGAACTGATGATCGTCAATGATTTCCCCTACAACGAGCTGAACGTGCTCGCCGTGGAGATCGACACGGAGTCGGACCTGAAGGGGGTGCTCTCCGCCCTCCGCGAGGCCGAGATCAACATCCACTACATCTACAGCTTCATCAAGCGCCCCGAGGGGAAGGCCGCGTTTGCGATCAATGTCGAGGACTCCGACGTCTCCGCGCAGGCGCTTTCACAGCGCGGGTACAAGGTCCTGACCCAGGGCGACATCTCCCGCTAGCCCGGATATTTCATGAACACAGGATGAAGATCGTCAAAATTCCGGAGCAGAAAAGCCCGAAGGCGACCGAAGGTGGCCTCGTGAGGCCATAGAGGGAGCATGAGGGTTTTTATGCCCGGAATTTGGACGAGATTCGCCTGTGCTTCATGAAATATCCGGGCTAGGCGCCGATCAGTCGCCCAGCCCCTCGGCGTCCATCTCGTAGATGCCGGTCATGTAGCCGTTGTCGTACAGGGCGCCGACCTTGAGGACGCCGTAAAAGGAGATCGGCACGTCCTGGGTAACCGCGACACCGGCGGGCATCTTCACGATCACCCATTCGTTCATGTTCGGCACCGTGCCAAAGCAGCAGGCCATCTGGTTGGCCATGATCAGGAATTCCGTCGCCTTCCCGTCCTTGAGCGCGGTTGGGAGCATGAAGCCGGTGATAACCGCCTTCTTCCCGTTCCAGGCCTTAACCTCGGCGGGAATCTGGTCGTCGCCGGTGGGCGGTGCCGCCCTCGGGTCCGCGACCGGATCATAGGTCGGGGCGACAAACTTGAACGCGGCGAGCTTGTCGAAGCCCAGCTTGAGATAGCCCCGCGCGACAGCCGGCCCCGGGGCGTCGTCATCGGCCCGCGCCGCCGCCGCGAAGAGGCAGGCGAGGAGGAGCAGGGCTGCGAACCGGGACTTCATGCGGAGGACGATAATTCGGTTCGGACGCCATGCAAGCGCTCCACTGGACTGGCAATAAACCGGCTTGCGGGTGGAGCGGGACCTCCGGGCACGCTGGTTTGGGCTCGGGTCGCTCAGCGCGCTCGGAGATCGCGCTCCACCTCCAGGAGAAAGAGCGGTTTCCCCCTGTTTTCCTCCCAGTCAAAGTCCGGATAGCCGCGCCGCGGCCCCCTCTCGCCGATCACCGCGGTCCGGCCGAGCGCGATGCATGTGACGCCGTCGGTGAGCACGACGTCGCGGATCCGGATCCGGCCGTAACCGCGGGCGACAATCCGCATCGGGGGGACCGGGACGGCCGGCATCGCGAAGCCCAGCGGCACGGACACGCGGTGCGACACCCGGGCGCGCGGGCGCGCGGCGCAGGCCCGGAACTCGACCGTGAAGAAGCCGTCCACCGCGGTCCAGCCGTCCGCCCCCCGGACCTCGACCACCACCTTCTGGAGCAGGGGCTCGAAGTTATCCACGGTGAAGACCAGCTGGCAGCGGCCGGCGACCGGCGAGGGTTCCCAGGCCCTCCCGTCGTCGCGCCGGCGGCGCAGCCAGGCCCGCCAGGCGCGGAGGCGGGCGGCGTCGGCGGCGACGATCCGCTCGTTCGGGCCCGCGACGCGCCGGTCACGGGTCCGCCCCCACATCGCGCGGGCCGCCGACCGGCCGGAGGAGACGCTCCGCCCAAACCGGGCCGCGGCGCGCTCCTGCGCCGCCAGGAGGGCGCGCGCGGCCGGGACCG
>CAITEC010000122.1 GCA_903891325.1 uncultured Opitutaceae bacterium | reverse complement strand
TAACGCCGTTGCCGCTTCCCGCAGTTGGCGGGTCGCCACCGGGAGGAAGCTGCGTGGTTTGAGCTTCGAGCAGCAGGAGGAGCTGTTAAGGCGCACGACCGAGGTTTTTTTTGCCGGAAAACCGTCGCGTTTGGTGAGATAGGGTGCTGCTCTGCGCGTTCGACGGTCCGGCTTCGTCCCGCTTTGCGGGACTACGGCGGGGCAATTTTCGATCGGCTGATCGACGGCCCGGCTACGCTCGCTGCACGCGAGCTACGCCGGGGCAATTTTTTCATCGGCGCTCTGCGCGATGAAAAAATTGCAAGCGCCGGGAGTCGAACCCGGATCAATGGCTTCGGAGGCCACCACACTATCCATTGTGCTACGCCTGCGTAATCTGAGGGTGTAATGAAGCAAGCGGTGGCTGCCTGCGTCAAGCAAGAGCGCGCGCAGACCGTTACTGCGGGTTCTTCCGGTAGGGCTGGTTCTGCGGGACGGCTTTCGGCGCGGAGGGCGCAGGCTTGCTGTGGACCGCCGGGGTGCTTCGGGGCTGGTAGCCGCCCGCGGGGGGGGCGTAATGCGGCTGTCCCTGGGGTTGATAGTGCTGCCCGGGCATCGCCTGGAAATGCTCGGAGGGCTGGGCCTGGTAGTGCTGTGGCCCTGCGGACTGATAATGCTGGATCGCCGGAGCCTGGCCGTACTGGCCGGGTGCCTCGCGGCCGACGCGGGGAGCCGGGCCGGTCGGGGCGGGAATCGCCCGGGGGTTCGCCCAGGGGGAGCGCTGCGCGTGGACGGGCTCGGGCGGATGGAGATAGCCGGGGGTGGAGCGGGGGGCGACGGCGCGGCCCTGGTCGAACCGGGGCTCTCCGAATCGGACGGCCGCCGGGGAGGGGGCCCAGCGGTGAACGGGGCCGTTGCCGACAAATCCGGGACGGCCGGGGAAAACCGGGTGACCCCAGCCGTGGTCGTTGCGCCAGTTTCTCCAGTCGCCGTGCCAGAACGCGCGACCCCTCCAGTCGAACTGATAGGCGAGCCAGGCGCCGACGGGGTAGCCGATCCCAAAGGTGATGAAGGGCCCGTGGTAGCCATAATAGGGGCCTCCGACAAAGCAGACGGCCGGGTCGTAGGCCGGGACGTAAATCGTATCCGGATCCGTGGGGACAATCTCAATCGAGCCGTCGTCTTCGACCACATCCTGCTGGGCCGTGTTGTCGAGGGTTCCGGCCGCCTTTGCCATCTCGCGCAGCCGCTGGATCGAGGCCATGACGTCGTTTGGATTGTTGACGAAGGCCGCGCCGATGGCCGCCGTCCAATCGGGATTCTCGGCCATCCAGTTCAGGACGGTGGGATAGTGGGCCAGGCCACGCACGCTCTGGTCCCAGGGCTGAACGTCGATCTTCGTGGGATCTCCGCCGCCGTTCAGATAGGTCGAGGCCGCCGCAATGTCCGAGGGAAGCGTGGAGGCCGGCAGGACGAGCGCGAGCAGGGGATCGGGATAAAGGGCGATCGGACCGGTGAGCTGGTCGAGCGTGGACAGAGCCGCCGCCGGGGGGGGCGCCGCGTCGGCCCGCGCGGCCGGAGCCGGGGCAATCAGGTACACGGCGAGCGCAAGCGACAGGCCGAGGGCGGGGGTGCGGATGTCTTTCATGGGGTGGCGGATGCTCTTCAAAATGTCGCAGGATTGCGATCCCGATTTGTCTTCGGATTTGCAACCCGCCGGGGTGGCGCTAGCTTCTTTCGATGCGTATCCACTGCGGCCTGATCTGGGTCGCATTTTTATTGATTCCATTTTCGGCGCTTTCGCGGGCCGCGGCTGTCGGCCAGCCCGGCGACGACGGGTCCATTTTCCTGGCGCCCATGCCCGCGGTCGTGACCTATGCGCGGGGCCATGATATCCCGATGTCCGGCATAGACTTGGCGGACAGGGCTGAGGACGCCCGGCCGGGGGATTCGGTCATCTTGCTCGTGACATTCCTGGAGGGCGAGAAGTCCCAGCAATGGCTGGTCACCCTCCGGACGGAGGCGCTGAGCGGGCCGGAAAGGGAGCGCAAGCCGCCAAACGACATCGTGCTGTATACTATCACCGGCCAGGTGCTCCGCTATCCCGGATCGTGGACGGCGATGGGAATCAGCTCCGTCGGCCCTTTTTACGGGAAGGGCGGCGGCTGGCTTTCGGTGGAGGAGCACGACTCGCGAGCGCTGGTCCGAACCTCGTTCCTGAACCTGGGCTTCGACCGATCCTGCCTGTTTATCATGCGGACCAGCCCAAAGCTGAAGCACAAGAACGGTGAGAATCCGACGGGAGTGGACCCCGCGGGGGTGCTGAGCTGGTCGGTGAAGCCGTTTCCCGCCGCCAAGGTGGCGGAGGGAAAACGGCTGGCAGCCCTGATCGGCATGACCCCCGAGGACGACCGCCAGGTTGGCGGTGTTGCCCCGGCGCTTACGGCGTTCCTGCGATCGGTCGAGAAGGTTCCGCGGATGCCCGAGATGGTCATGCGCCTCGTCTCGGCCCCCTCGCTTTGGTCGATCTTCCGGCAGGGAAAGCTCGAGGCGGGCATCGAGATGCAGAGTTCCAAGGTCGGCGTTATCGAGCCCAACAACTGGGGGATTCCGCTTCCGGTCTACCGCCTTCCCTTCGAACTCCAATTCAACGGAAAGCCCGCTCTCGACTGCGCGCTCGCGGTGGTCGAGCCGCGGCGGCCCCTGCTGACCAGCGCCGGCATCCTCGGCCTGGAGGCGTCCAATCCCGAGAACACGGAGAAGCGGATCACCGTCCGCGTCCTGGCCACCCGGGCCACGCATTGAGGTTTTTACAATGATCAAGAAGACCGTCTTCAAGGTACTGGTGGCGCTCAGTTTCTCGCATCTGCTCAACGATGCGATGCAGTCGCTGATCCCGGCGATTTACCCGCTCCTCAAGGAGTCGTTTTCGCTGAGTTTCGCGCAGATCGGGCTGATCACCTTCACGTTCCAATTGATTGCATCCATCCTTCAGCCCTTCGTGGGCTACTTTTCCGACCTCAAGCCGCGGCCCTATTCACTGGCGGCCGGGATGGCCTGCACGCTCCTGGGCCTCATCCTCCTTTCTTCCGCCGGAACCTACGGCATGATCCTGATTGCCGCCGGGTTTGTCGGGCTGGGATCGTCGGTGTTTCACCCGGAGGCCTCGCGGGTCGCGAAGATGGCCTCAGGCGAGAGGCCCGGGCTTGCCCAGTCCCTTTTCCAGGTCGGCGGAAACGCCGGAAGCGCGTTGGGGCCCCTGCTGGCCGGGCTTATCATCCTGCCCCGCGGGCAGCACTCGGTCATCTGGTTCTCGCTCGTGGCGCTGGTCGGGATCATTGTTCTGCTGCAAGTCGGCGGCTGGCAGCGGCGAAGGCTGGTGGAAACAAGCGGCATGCTGCAGCGCCGACGGCTGGATTCCGGGTTTAACCTCTCCCGCCGCAAGGTCGTCTGGTCGATCCTGATCCTCCTGGCGCTCATCTTTTCCAAATACTTCTACCTGGTGAGCCTCAGCAGTTATTACACGTTCTACCTGATCGACCGGTTCCACGTTTCCACGCAGCAAGCGCTCTACTGCCTGTTCGCATTCCAGGGCTCGGTCGCAGCGGGAACGATTATCGGCGGCCCGGTCGGCGACCGGTTCGGGCGCAAGTACGTGATCTGGGCGTCCATCCTTGGGGTGGCCCCGTTTACCCTGCTGCTTCCCCACGTCGGGCTCGGGGCGACGATCGGCCTGAGCGTGGTCATCGGGCTCATTCTCTCGTCCGCCTTTTCCGCGATCCTCGTCTACGCCCAGGAACTTCTCCCGGGGCGGATCGGGATGGTCTCAGGGCTGTTCTTCGGATTCGCGTTCGGAATGGGCGGCCTTGGCGCGGGACTCCTTGGAATACTGGCCGATCACAGGGGCATCTCGTTTGTCTACCAGGTCTGCGCCTTCCTTCCCCTGATCGGAATGCTGACGGCGTTTCTTCCCAATCTCGACCGAAGGCGGATCGTTCAGGACAGCGCCGCGGCGACCTGAGCGCCGACGCGGGCGTTGTTGACCAGGAGGGCGATGTTCGCCCGGCGGGAGTCGCCGCCGGTCAGTTCCGCCACCCGCGCAAGGAGGAAGGGCGTCACCGCCTTTCCGCTGATCCCCTTGGCGCTGGCCTCGGCGGTCGCCTTCGCAACTGCCTCCTCCATCCGCCCGCCGGGCATGCCTGCGTCCTCGGGCACCGGGACGCCGACGACAAAGCCGTGCCCGGCGCCCAGGCGCGCGGCGGCGGTGATGATCGCTGCGACCTCGGCGGGAGTCCTTACCGCAACATCGACCGGAAGCCCGCTGCTGCGGGTGTAAAATCCGGGAAGGGTGTCGGTGCCGAAACCGATGACGGGCACGCCCTGGGTCTCGAGGTATTCGAGGGTCAGGGGAAGGTCCAGGATCGACTTGGCACCCGAGCAGACGACCGCGACCGGCGTTCGCCCCAGCTCCAGAAGGTCGGCGGAAATGTCGAAGGGATGTCCGCGGTGCACGCCGCCGATGCCGCCGGTGGCGAGAACCCGGATTCCCGCCATGTGAGCGGTGATCATGGTCGCCGCGACGGTGAGGGCGGCGTCCTCGCCGCGGGCGATGGCGATGGGCAGGTCCCGGCGGCTGCACTTGCGGACCGAGCCGGGGGGCAGGGCGGCGAGGCGCTCGATGTCGGCCCGCGAGAGGCCCACGACGATCCTGCCGGAAAGGACGGCGATCGTGGCGGGCACGGCGCCGGCATCGCGGACCGCGGCCTCCATCGCGAGCGCGGTGTCGCGGTTGTCGGGATGGGGGAGGCCGTGCGTGATCAGGGTCGACTCGAGTGCCACCACGGGCCGTCCCGCCCGGAGCGCCTCGGAAACCT
Source organism: uncultured Opitutaceae bacterium (assembly GCA_903891325.1). GTDB lineage: Bacteria > Verrucomicrobiota > Verrucomicrobiia > Opitutales > Opitutaceae > Palsa-1447. The sequence continues at coordinate 182 of CAITEC010000122.1, read as the reverse complement.
CAGGGGAAATCTGGATGAGATCGCGCATTCGATTCCCACAGCGTGGCAGGGCCGCGCCAAGTTTAAACGATTTTTTGTTAGCGGATCAGTTTCAAGACAGAGTGAGTTCTCGTGCGGTTTCCGGATTGGGGGTGGAGCGCGATCTCCGAGCGCGCTTGCTCGACTCAGTTGCCGGACAAGCG
>CAITEC010000121.1 GCA_903891325.1 uncultured Opitutaceae bacterium | reverse complement strand
GCCAATCAGTGCGTCCTTTAACCTTGTCAGCGCCACCCATCCACAGCTTTTCTAGGTCACCCAGTTTGGACGCCTAGCTCAGTGGTTAGAGCATCTCGCTTACACCGAGGGGGTCGGGGGTTCGAGTCCCTCGGCGTCCAGGGTTTCGGAATCCGAAACCCTGCCCGCCGAAGCATCGGCCGGCAACGACGGCCGATGCGAAGGAGGGCCCCCGACTCAAGGTCAAGAATTGGGGCTACGCCGAGTTAGATGACGTCCATCATCGGCCGGCAACGACGGCCGATGCGAAGGAGGGCCCCAGCCAAACAGCGAGCCGCCAAATCGCGGGCCGGTTCATCTGACAACGCCAAATGACAACCGGCGCTGCCGCCAACCCATCCAGCCCAGTCCGCATACCACCAGCGCACTCAACCCGCATCCCACAAACGCCGCGTCAATATGCGTCGGCCGATACACGAAATTCACCTGGTGCCATCCCTTTCCCACGAAGACCCCGCGAAACCAGATGTTCGCCCGGTAGATGGGCTGCTCCTTGTAGTCCACGTAGGCTTTCCATCCCGGGTACCACGAGTCGCATAACACCAGGAGCGAGCGGCCGGGAGCCTCGACTTCCAGGTGGACGTTGTTCCTCCCCGCTTCGAAGACGCGGATGATTCCCGCGGGCGAGCCGGGCGGCGCGGCCCCATCGCCGGTCTCCGGAGGGGGCGGCAGGCCCTCGACCGCGCCCGGGACATACTCAACCGTCGCGCCGCTGCGATAGCCCTCGTCCTTGAAAAGGTGGGTGGCGGCCGTCTGCTCGACGCCATCGACATTCCACCATCGGTTGACGAGAAAGGCCCGGGGAAGGCCTTTGTCGACCGCTACGGTCACGATCTGGTCAGACGCCGCCTCCCCATTCTGGCCCGGGGGCTTCACCAGCATCACACCCACGTTCGCCACCCGCGCGAGCAGGAGTCTCTGGTCGGGCCGGAGCCGGTCCAGGCCCTCCACGATCTCCAGGTTGCGCTTAATCTTGAATCCCGCCGCGTAGGTCGAATAGATCCCGTAGGGAAGCCAGCAGTCCTCCGTTCCAATCGCCTTTGCCCAGACGTAGGCGTCAATCCCTGGATTGCCATAGAGGAGCTGCCCAACCCGCGACCCGAAGGCAAACGTGTGCACCCTCCACTCGTCCGATTTGAGCGACGCGAGCAGCTCGGGCCTCGGCGGATCGGTGTAGACTCGGTCCGGCATGATGGGGTGGACCTGCCGTCCAATGACCGCCAGGTTGAGGAAGAGGCAGCCGACCACCATCGCGTCGACGAGCGTCCGGTTGATCCTCGTGTAGACGCGCAGCGCCAGTAGCGCGATCCCGGTCCCGAAGAAGACCAGCCCGATCAGGACGTCCTTTCGGACCGCGGCGTACCGCGCCGCGTCGAGCCCGCCGCGGCCGATCAGGCGGCTGGTGCTGTCGGAAATCCCGATGATCCCTGAGAAGGAAATGAGAAGTAAAACCCATGCCGCCACAATCAGGATGAAAAAGGCCGCCCGGACCCGGCGCGCCCGGCGATCAGCGGGTTCGCCGGTAAGTGCCTGGTAGCCGAGCCCGGCGAGCAGCGCCGCGGCGGTCCATATCCAGCAGTTGAATTTCGAGGGCCAGCGGAAATGCGTCACCAGCGGCAACCGGTAAAGGAAGGGAGCGAGCGGCGTGAACCGGCCCATCGCAATCACGAGCCCGGCGACCCCCAGCAGCCAGAGCGACAGCGTCAGGCACAGGCGGGGGCCCCTGCGGAGGCACGGGAGGAGGCTGCACGGCACAAGGAGCAGGGGGAGTATCCCCAGGTAGCAGGTGCCCACCGTGAACTCGCCGACCGACTCGGCCCAGTACTGGCCGTACCATCCCAGTCCGCCGAAGAGGAAGGGGAAGACCATTGCCAAAAAGTGCCTCGGCGAGATCGAGCCGCTGAGCATGTTCGGATCGTAGGTCCCCATCCGGTCCAGGAAGGGGAGCATCTCCAGCGTCGGCACGAGCTGGGGAAGCACCAGGCCGGTCATCAGCACGCCGGCCGCAACGGCGGAAAGGAGCGCGCCGGCGATCCTCCGGGGCGGCACGCGGCACAGGCATTGCGCAAGGAAGCAAACCGAGCTGAAGAGCGTGCTGAACACGAAAAACTCCGTGTGGCCGGCCAGGAACTGGACGGCCGTCACGAGCGCGAGCCCGGCGACCGACCCGGCGCTTTGCCTGAACACCCGTCCGATCGGTTCGCCGGCCCCGGCCGCCCAGGTGCCGGTCAGCCTGCAGAGCAGCAGCAGAACCAGGGGTGTCCAGACGATCGTCCCCAGCCCGTGTTCGGACTCGAGGATCGCGACCGGAAAAGTGCTGAACATGAAGGCGACCGCGGCCACGAGCGATGCCGCGGTCCGCAGCGCCCAGCTCCGGCAGAGCGCGAACATCGAGGAGCCCGCAATCCAGAGGTGAAGCATCCACGTCGCCTTGAATGCCGTTACGACCGGAAGGAAGAGGAAGAGAATGTGCGCCGGGTAGTAGAACCCCACCTCAACGTCCGCGACGAAGGGCTTGCCGTATCCCCCGTAGGGATTCCACCACGGTATCTCGCCGGCGGCCATGGCCTGGTGCGCGTACACCCGCCACGGGAGAAAATTAATGAAGACATCACGCAGGGCAAAGCTCCGGCCGCCCGCGAGAAGATCCCCGAAGAACAGAAGGACAAGCCAGGCCAGGAAGAGGTAGGGCCATAGGCTGCGCACGCTCGCGTCACGGACCGATTGCGCATCGGGCCGGTCCATGGGAAGGAAATCTTTGGCAGCGGATCGGGGCATGGGAGCGGCGCGCACGAAGACCAAACCGCGCCCGACGGTCGACCGGCAAGGGAAATACAGCGCCCTGTAAGGCGCGACCTGACACGGGCAAAATCAGCCCCGACCCAAGCCCGCAACCCGCCCCTGCATTCCGCCGCCCCGCGTCATCCGCTCATGCAGCTGAACCCCGCTGCGAACAGCGGAGACCAACTCCTCCAGCCTCCACGGCTTGCTCAGGAAGCGGCAGACCTCCCCGCCCTGGTTGATCGCCGCCATCACCGTGTTCAGCTCGCGCACCGCCGTCAGGAGGATTCGGGAGCTGCCCGGGTGGAGCCGCCGGCATTCGGCAAAGAAGGCCAGCCCGGTCATGCCCGGCATGTTGTGGTCGGAGAGGATGACCGCGTATTCCCGCCGCGCGAGGAGCCGCAGGCCCTCGAACGGATTCGAGCAGCCCGTGACGTCGAAATGCTCGAGCTCGAGCGTGGTCATGAGGGTTCCAAGCACCATGCCATCATCCTCGACGATCAGGACAGAGTTATTGCTTCCAAACGGGTTCATGGGTGTATCCCGAACGGGATCACCTGCTCCTTCGGCCGGAATCCGCCGGCCTTTAAGGAAAAGAATGGCAATAACCGCGCATTTATTTGCAACGCGCGATTAGCGGGGAGACGGCCGCCGGAGTAGGCTCATGGCGTGAAAAGGCTGGGTTTATGGGCGGTCTTAAGTGGATTGGCGGCCGGCGCGGCCGCCCTCATCATCACGGCCTGCGCCGGACCGCCCCCGCCCACCACCTACACGCCGCCGGTTGCCGTTGTCTCCGGCAGTCCCTGGCAGGCGGCCGAGCAACTGCGCCAGGGCGTGCCCAACAGCATGCTGATGGTGGGGCATGGGAGCGGCATGCTCCCGTTCTATCCCGACGGGACCGTCCTGGTCCTGCAGCACCTGGAGTGGGAGCACCTGCGCCGGGGAATGACGGTGATCTTCTTCAATGAACCCGGAAATCACCGCTCGATCGGCGGGGAAATCCTGGTCGAGGAGCAGGGAGATCATTGGAGGGCGGTCGCGGCCAACGGCGGGGAATCGGCCTCCAATTTTGTTGATTCGGGCAACTATGTCGGGACCGTGGTCGCCGCGTTCCGCTCGGCGGCCCCGGCCGACACGTCCGCGTTGCTGCGCAGCATCCCCCCCGGCGAGGCCGCTACCTGCCTGATGCGCTGCCACGTCAAGTAGGGGGGGGCGTCCCCCACTTAGGGCTTTCTTTTTTGGCCCAAGCTTGGTTGATTTGCGGTTCCCCGGTCGCCAACCGGAAACCCATGAACACCAACCGCCATACGATCTCAGCCCTTGTGGAAAACAAGTTCGGCGTGCTTGCGCGCGTGGCCGGGATGATCTCGGGCCGCGGATTCAACATCGATTCGCTGAACGTGGCACCGACGAACGACCCGCTGCTCTCCCGGATCACGATCGTCCTGAACGGGGACGATGCGGCCCTGGACCTGTGCACCAAGCAGCTTCGCAAGCTGATCAATGTGGTCGAGGTTTCCGACTTCAAGGAGGGCCAGGGAGTCGCCCGCGAGCTCCTGCTCGTCAAAGTCCGCGCCAACTCGAAGACCCGGCCGGAAATCCTCCAGGTGACCGACATCTTCCGCGCGAAGATCGTCAACATGGGCCAGGATGCCCTGATCATCGAGGCGATCGGCGACGAGGACAAGGTGAACGCCTTCCTCGGGCTCCTCGAACCCTTCGGGATCATCGAACTCGCCCGCACCGGGCGCCTCGCCCTGAAGCGCTGAACCGACAAGACCCATTTTTCATCATGCCCGCCAAAGTCTACACCGATAACGACGCCGATCTCGGCGTTTTCAAAAACAAAACCCTGGCCGTCATCGGCTACGGTTCCCAGGGCCATGCCCACGCGCTGAACCTCAAGGACAGCGGCTGCAAGGTCATCATCGGCCTCTATCCGGACTCCAAGTCGCGGCAGGTCGCCACGCAGCACGGCTTCGAGGTCGTCGACACCGCCGAGGCCGTCCGCCGGGCCGACGTCATCATGGTCGCCCTGCCCGATATGAAGCAGGCCGATGTCTACGAGCGGGACATCCTCCCGAACCTCGCGAAGGGCAAGACCCTGATGTTCAGCCACGGGCTGGCGATCCACTTCGGGCTGATCAAGGCCCACAAGGACATCGACGTGATCATGGTGGCCCCGAAGGGCCCCGGGCACCTCGTCCGCCGCCTATATGTCGAGGGCAAGGGAATGCCCGCCCTGATCGCCGTCGGCCAGGACAAGTCCCGGAAGGCCAAGAAGACCGCGCTTGCCTGGGCCAAGGGCATCGGGTCGACCCGCGCCGGCGTCCTCCAGACCACGTTCAAGGAGGAGGCCGAGACGGACCTCTTCGGCGAGCAGGCCGTCCTGTGCGGCGGCGCGAGCGCGCTCGTCCAGGCCGGGTTCGAGACCCTCGTCGAGGCCGGGTACCAGCCCGAGATGGCCTACTTCGAATGCCTTCACGAGCTGAAGCTGATCTGCGACCTCATGTACGAGAGCGGCATCGCCGGGATGCGCTTCTCCATCTCGGAGACCGCCAAGTACGGGGACATCACCCGCGGACCGCGCGTCATCGACGGCCGGGTGAAGAAGGAAATGAAGAAGATCCTCAAAGAGATCCAAAGCGGGCAATTCACGCGCGAGTGGGTCGCCGAGTACCGGGGCGGCCTGAAGAACTACAAGAAGCTCCTGAAGAAGGGCGAAAAGCATCTCATCGAGAAGACCGGGAGCCGTCTCCGGGGAATGATGCCGTGGATGACCAAGAAGAACATCAAGGGCGTCCAGGCGAGCTACTGATCCCAGGCATTGGCCAATTCCAAAATCCGCATTGCGACCCGGGGGAGCCCGCTTGCGCTGACGCAGGCCGGGCTCGTCGCAGCCCACGTCGGCGCGGCGCTCGGGGCGGCGACGGAGATCGTGCGGATGGTGACGACCGGCGACCGGCAGGCCGATTGGTCGCTTGAGGCCAAGGGAGGGAAGGGGCTTTTCACGGGCGAACTCGAGCAGGGCCTCCTCAGGGGGGATGCCGATGTCGCCGTCCACAGCACGAAGGACCTGCCCGGCGAGGCAACTCCCGGGCTCTCCATCGCCGGCTACCTCCCCCGCGCCGATCCCCGCGATGTCCTGGTCCGCCGCGCGGGCGTGTCCTCGCCCCGGGTGATCGCGACCGCCAGCCCGAGGCGCCGCCTGCAGTCGACCCTTCATTTTCCCGGGGCCACCCATATCGAAATCCGGGGAAACGTGAACACCCGGCTCGAGAAGATCGCCGGCGGGGCCGCCGACGCGACGATCCTGGCGGCCGCCGGCCTGGCGCGGCTCGGGATCCCGTCGTGGCCCGGCCTTGAATTCCTGCCCTTTGCCCTCGGTGAAATGGTCCCGGCGGTCGGGCAGGGCGCAATCGCGATCCAGTGCCGCGACGCGGAGACTGCCCGCTTCCGGCCCCTCTTTGACTCGACCACCGCGCTGGCGGTGGGACTGGAGCGGGCCCTGCAGGCCCTCCTTGGCGGGGGCTGCCACACCGCGTTCGGCGCCCATGTCACGCCCGACCGGCTGCACTTCTTCCACGAGAAGACCGGCATCCTCTCCTTTCCCCTCACCGCCGCCGACCTCGCCACCCCGGAGGCGACCGCCCTGCGGGTCCTCTCCGGGCTCGGGCTGGTCCCCGCTTGAACCCGCCTTTTGAGATGACCCCGGCCGAAAAGCCCCTGAATGGTCGCCGGATCGTCCTCACACGGACCCGTGAGCAGTCCTCCGTCCTGGCCGCCCGGATAACCGGGCTGGGGGCGACGGTCATCGAGCTTCCCGTCCTGAGGATTTCCAAGGCGATTCCAAAGGAAACCCTGGCCGACGTCATGCTCGAACTGGGGACCTACGACTGGATCGTCTTCACAAGCGGAAGCGGCGTTCACTTCTTCTTTGAGGAATTCTTCCGGCTCTTCGACGACATCCGCACCCTGGGCGGGATGCGGATCGCCTGCGTGGGCGACGGGACGGGCAGGGGAATCGAGGAGCTTCACCTGAAGATCGAGTGCCGGCCCGCAAAGCAGACGGCCGAGGCGCTGGCCGACGAAATGATCGCCACGGGAAGCCTGGACAACGCGAAGGTCCTGGTCATCACCGGCAACCTCAATCGCGATACCCTCGTGACCCGGCTTGAGGCCGCGCGCGCGATCGTCGACCAGCTCCCCGTCTACCAGACCGAGAAGGTGGACACGACGGCGCTGCCCGAGGCCGCCGATTACCGGGAAAAGGGCGCCGACGCGGTCCTCTTTGCCAGCTCCTCGTCCGCGCAGTTCTTCTCCGAGCAGGCCCCCGGCCTGGCGCTTGCCGCCGGCGCCCGCCGGCCGCTTTTCGGGAGCATGGGGCCCCAGACAAGCGCGACGATGCGGAAGTGCGCAATGAGCGTCGACTTCGAGGCGAACCCTCCCGGCTTCGACACCTTCATCGACGCGCTGATAAAAAGGCTGGGGGCCGGCTCCGGCCGGTGATAGTCCTCGGGCGGATGAAAGTCCCCTTCCTCGACCTGTCCCTCCAGCACAAGGCGCTGCGCGAACCGGCTCTCGCGGCCCTCGCGGCAACCTACGACGCGAACCGGTTCTGCCTGGGAAAGGACGTTGAGGATTTCGAGCGCAATTTCGGGGCGGCCCTGGGCTATCCCCGCGTCCTGGGGATGAACAGCGGCACCGCACCGCTGCACGTCGCCTGCCTGGCCGCCGGGTTCGGGCCCGGCGACGAGGTGATCACCACCCCCTTCAGCTTCATCGCCTCGGCGTGGGGCGTCAGCTATTCGGGGGCGCGCCCGGTCTTTTCCGACATCGAGCCGGGCACCTACAACCTCGACCCGGCGAAACTCGAGGCGGCGATAACCTCCCGGACCAAGGGGCTGGTGGTCGTCCACATTTTCGGCCAGCCCGCCCGGATGGACGAGATCCTTGCGATCGCCGGAAGGCACGGGCTTTTCGTGATCGAGGACTGCGCGCAGGCCGTCGGCGCCCGCTACCGCGGAACCCCCGTCGGCCTCGCCGGCGACTGCGGCACCTTCAGCTTCTATCCCACAAAAAACCTCGGCGGCTGCGGGGAGGGCGGCGCCTTCGTTTCCCGGCTTGAGGCGGTCCAGGGAATCGCGCGCCAGATCCGCGTCCACGGGTCGGACCGGCGCTACCACCACGACATCATCGGCGGAAATTTCCGGATGGACGGCTTCCAGGGAGCGCTCCTGAACGTGAAGCTGCCGCACCTCTCCGGGTGGACCGAGCGGCGCCGCGCGATCGCGGGGCGCTACCTTGCCGGGATTCGGCTCGCCGACACCCGGCTTCCCGCGCAGCCCGAATACGGGCGCAGCGTCTTTCACCAGTTCACAATCCTCCACCCCCGGCGCGACGCCCTGCGCGAGCACCTCGCGGCCGCGGGAGTCGGGACCGATTTGATCTACCCGGTCCCCCTCCACCGGCAGAAATGCTATGCGGGCCTCGGCTATTCCCCGGGCTCCTTTCCCGTGGCGGAGGAGACCTCCGCCACCTGCCTGAGCCTTCCGATATTCCCTGAACTCAGCGACGCGCAGGTCGGGCACGTGATCGCCAGCGTCAACTCCTTCTAGTCGAGATGGGAGACACAGACCCGTTCCCAGGCTGGCGCCGCGCCCTGTGCCTGGTCGTCCTATTGTTCAGCCCGTCGGCCGCCTTTGCGCAGGGCATCAGCATGGAGCAGATGCAGATGGAATCGAACACATTCCACGGCAACGACTTCACGCAGGGCTCCGTGCCCCGGTATCCCGAGGACCGACCGCCAAGGCCGATCTACCGGGCGGTTCCCCGCTACCCGCTGGCGTACGCCCAGCGGGGCGTGCAGGGGACCGTGCTCGTGGACTTCATCGTCAACCGGGACGGCACAGTCGCCCGCGCGACAGCCATCGAGTCGCCGGATCCGCGGCTCTCCCAGGCTGCCGAGGCCGCGGTCACGCAGTGGATCTTCCAGCCCGAGATCCGCCGCGGGGAACCGGTGATTTCCCATCTTCAGATTCCGATCCTCTTCAGGCCTCCGGCGGACAGCGACGACCCGCAGGCCCGGGCGATCGCGGCGCAGGCAAAGGGGGACGCCGACGCGGCAGGCGGCGACTTCCTGATGGCGATCATCTCCTACGACAAGGCGCTGAGCCTTGTCCCCGGCGATCCCGAGGTCATCTACAGGCGGGGACTCGCGCGGGAGCGCATGGCCGAGTACCGGCCGGCCCGCGCCGATTTCAGGGACGCAATCCGCCTGGATCCCGACGACTCGCGCTTTCACCTGGCGCTGGGAGAGGTCGATTCCAGCTCGGGAGACTGGGCCGATGCCGCCGCCGAATTCGACCTTGTCGTGCGCCTGGCGCCGGACGCGGCGGCCGGCTACTCGGGGCGCGGGGCCGCGTTCGCGGCGCAGGGGCGGGACGACGAGGCCCTCGATGATTTTCGCGCCGCCCTGTCGATCGACCCCGGGGACAAGGCGGCGCTGGGCGGCCAGTCCGGGATCATGCGCAAGCGCGCAAAGATGGACCCCAAGCTGCGGGACTGGACCGAGCTGCGCTACCGGACCTTCCAGGTGGTGTGGAGCACCGTCAACCAGGAGTACTTCGATCCCAGCTTCGGGGGCGTGAACTGGAAGGCGATCCGCGAGAAATATCGCCTGCTGCTTCCGCGCGCCGCGAACAACGACCAGCTTCGCGGCCTCCTGGAAGCCATGCTGTCGGAGCTTAAGAAGACCCACTTTGGCATCGTTCCACGGGAAGGCGCGGTCTTCAACCCCGCGGAGCGGGTCCGGATCGGGACCGCCGGGGTCGAGATGGCCATCGTCGGCGGACTGCCGGTTGTCGCCGAGGTAAGGCGCGGTTCCGCCGGCGCCGCAGCGGGCCTGAAGGCCGGAGACCGGGTCGAGGCCGTCGACGACATCGTCATAGCCCGCACGCTGGCGTCGCTGCAAAAGGCCGGCGTTCCCCCCGCCCGGCGCGGCCTCTACATCACCGAGTTCGTCCAGTCCCGGCTGGAGGGCCCCGTTGGATCGAAGGTCAGGCTGGCGCTCCTGGCCCCCGGCGGCGCCCGGCGAGCCGCGGTCGTGACGTGCAGGACAAACGATGCGGCCTGGTCGGAGCCGGTCGGGCGGACCCCGTCGCTTCCCATTCGCTGGGAGGCGGTCCGCGACGCCGGCGGGATCGGCTACCTGCGCTTCAACGCCTTTGTCCTGCCCGTCATTGCGACCTCGCGGAAGTTCCTCGCCTCGCTCGGCCCGCGAGACGGACTGATCGTCGACCTGCGCGGCAACAGCGGCGGCGTGCTGCTTGTCGCCTGCGGGCTCTCCGGATGGCTGAGCGGCCGCGAACTGGTCCTGGGGATCACCAGCACCCGCGACGGCGTCCAGAAGCTTGACGTGTACCCGCAGGCGGGGGCCTTTACCGGCCCGCTCGCCGTCCTGATCGACGGGCGCTCTGCCTCGACGAGCGAGGTCATGGCCGCGGGCCTCCGGGAGGCCGGACGCGCCCGGATATTCGGCGAGCCCAGCGCGGGGGCGGCGATGCCCTCCTCGTTCAAGACCCTGCCCACCGGCGACCTTTTCCAATATGCGATCGGCGACGTGACCACGCCGGGGGCAAGGGCGATCGAGGGCAAGGGCGTCAATCCCGATGTCGTCGTCACGCCCGCCCCCGCGGAACTGGCCGCGGGCCGCGACCCCGCGCTCGAAGCCGCCCGGGTGTGGCTCTCGCACGAAAGGGGGACGCGGTGAGGGCCCTTCGAATCGCCGCCCTTGCGTTCCTGGCGGCCGCCCCGGGCGGACTCGCCCGCGCCGAGCCGCTCGACCTGGACAGCTCGCCGGACGGGCTGTGCGACTTCATCCTCGACTCCTGGGTGAAGGCCGAGGGAGGGCTTGATCGGTTTGCCGGGATCCGCAGCTACGAGTTTGTCGAGGAGGTCGAGTCAAGTTCCTTCCCGCGCCACATGACCCACCATGCGGCCGTCGCCGCCGACGGCTACGTGCGGGTGGAGTCGAGCTACCTCAAGGGCCCCGCCGTCGTCCGGGTATTCGACGGCCGCATGGGCTGGTGCAGCCGGCCGCAGGTCGGGATGGGGCCCCTCACGCGGGAGGGCATAGCCTCCCTGAAGAGCGACGCGTTCCTGACCACCGCGCTTTCCTCCGTGCGCGCCTACCCGGTGCGCGAGCTCCTGGCGAGCCAGGAGGCCGCGGGGCGACCCTGCTTTGTCCTGGGCATGCGAACAACCCCGGACAGCGAGGAGGAAAAGTGGTTTTTCGACAAGCAAAGCCACCAGCTCGCCCGGATCGAGCGCCCGATCGACGCGTCCGGCGCCGCGCTGAGCATAGCGTTCTCCGACTACGGCCCGGCGGACGGACTCACGCTGCCCCGCACCATCACCATTGCCGCGGGCAGTTTCAACCGGACCATCCGCTTTTCGCAGTTCTCGTTCAACCATCCCGTCGACGAGGCCGCCTTCGTTCCGACAATGGCTCAGGTGCGCGAAATGGACGCCGTCACCGCAATCCTGAAGCGCCACGCCGCGGTCTACGGCAATGCGTCAGCGGACGCGCGCGGCTTTCGTTCGCGCGTCATCCGGATGACCCAGAACTCCTCGGCGACCGGGCTCACGGCGAAAATGACGATCGCGACCAAACGCCCGGACCTCGTGCGCCTCCAAATCGACATCGCCGGGATGGGTCGAAGTGTCGAGGGTTTTGACGGAAGCCAGGGCTGGATGGAGAGCGACGTCCAGGGCTTTCACCTCCTCCGAATCGAGGACGTGCGGACGCTGGAGACGGAGTGGACCAGCTTCACGCTTCCCCGACTCTCCGAGGCCTACGCGCTGCGTCGGCTCGTGGGTGAGCGGATCGTCAACGGCCGCCACGCCTTCGCCGTCGAGCTCTCGGACTTCTCCGGGCGGGGTGGCACCTACTACTTTGACCGGGACACCGGCCGCCTCCTGCGGATCGTCCCACCTCGCGACAGCGATACCCTGGGAACGGTGGTCGACTTCGGAGATTTCCACGTCGTGCACGGGATCGAGATACCCTTCGAGACCACGATCAGCAATTACGCGGGCAAGACCGTGGAAAAACTGGAGTCGGTCGATACCGACGTCGACATTCCCGACGCCCAGTTCCAGGCCCCGCCCGTGGCCGACCGTTGACGGGGCCGACATCCGGGCTAAAGTCCGGCTTCCCGATCCCGATACCATGATTGGCTCCCTTCAGTTGAAAGTGTGCGGCATTACCCGGGCGGACGACGCCGCGGCCGCAGTGCGGGCCGGCGCGGACGCCCTGGGGTTCAACCTCTACGAAAAATCGCCCCGCTACGTCAGCCTGCCCGACTACCGGGCGCTTGCCGCCTCGCTGCCGGCGGCCCCAAGGGTCGCCATCATGGTTGAGCCCTCCCCGGAGGCGCTCGGCGAAGCGGCGGCCGCCGGTTTCGATCTGTTCCAGGTGCACTTTCGCCACGACACGCCCCCGGCCCGGGTGCGCGCGTGGTCGGCGGCCGTGGGCCCGGGAAAACTCTGGCTCGCGCCCAAGCTGCCGCCGGAGACCGACTTCAATCCCGACTGGCTGCCCCTCGCGGACAGCTTCCTGATCGACACCTTCAGCCGCGACCTGTTTGGGGGCACCGGCAAGACCGGCGACTGGGAGAAATTCTCGCAGCTCCAGGCCGCCCATCCCGATAAGCGCTGGATTCTTTCCGGGGGGCTAAGCCCTGGGAATATCGCAGAAGCTGTGCGGCGGAGCGGGGCCCGGAGCGTGGACGTCAACAGCGGGGTGGAGTCCTCGCCGGGGAAGAAGGACCCCGCGAAACTCCGCGCCCTGGTCGCGGCCCTGGGCGGCTGACTCCCGCTCACTCGACCACCAGACGGTAGCCGATCCCCGACTCGGTCCTGAGGTGGCGGGGATTGTTGGGGTTCTCCTCGAGCTTCTGCCGGAGCCGGCCGATATACACCCGCAGGTACTGGGTCTGCTCCTCGGCGTTCGGGCCCCAGAGTTCCCGGAGAATCTGACGGTGGACAATGACCTTCCCCGCGTTGACGGCGAGGAGCCGCAGCAGCGCGTACTCCTTGGCGGTCAGCTTCACGTCCTGTCCCCCCCGGGTCACGACCCGGCGGACCAGATCGACCTCGACCTCACCGAAGCGGATCACCTTCAGGTCGTCGCTGGGCTGCCCGCGCCGAAGCATCACGCGCAGGCGGGCCAGCAATTCGCCGCCGCTGAAGGGCTTGGTCAGGTAGTCGTCGGCACCCGCGTCGAGCGCCCCGATCTTCTGGTCGTCCTGGCCCAGGACGGAGAGGACGAGGACAGGCACCTGGCTCCACTCCCGCAGGCGCTTGAGCACGTCGCATCCCGAAATGTCGGGCAGGCCGAGGTCGAGGATGACGGCGGCCGGTCGCCGGAAGGTCACCTCGGCCAGGCCCGGCAGCCCGGCGTCGGCCTCGCGCACGCGGTAGCCCGCCGACTCAAGCGTCACTCGCAGGAGCCGCCGGATCTGCGTCTCGTCGTCGATGACGAGCACTTCGAGCCTGGAGCCTTCCTCGGTCATTCGCTGGGCACCTCCCCGTGCGGTTCATAGGGCAGATAGACGGTGAAGACCGAGCCTCCGCCGGGATTTTCACCCACCATGACGTCGCCCCCCTGGGCCGCGACAAATCCCCGGATGATCGAGAGCCCGAGCCCGAGCCCGCCGGCCCGCGCGGCGTCGCCGCGCTGGAATTTCTGAAAGAGTCGTTCGCGCATTTCCATTGGGAATCCCGGGCCCCGGTCGGCCACGGTGAAGAATACGCGTTTGCGCGCACCGTCAATGCCGGCGGCCAGGAATATCGGGGTCCCGGCCGGGGTGTGGCGCGCCGCGTTGAGGAGGAGATTGGCGATCACCTGCTCCATCAAAGCCGAATCGGCCCGGAAAAGCGGCATGTCCGGCGGCACGACCACCTCAAACGGGTGCCCGGCCAGCGAGTCCTCCACGCCGGCAATCGCAGCGTTGAGGAGGTCCTGGGTGTCGCACCAGTCCAGCTTGGGCCGGAGGGCGCCGGATTCGAGCCGGGTCTGGTCGAGCAGGTTGTTGACCAGGCGCGTCAGGCGCCGGGTGGCCGTTCGCATCTCGCCCACCAGATTGGCGCGAAGCGAGGGGTCCGCCTCCGCGATGTTCTCTCCCACCGACTCCAGGACGGCGAGAGGGGTCTTGAGCTCGTGCGAGACCCCGTCAAGAAGGGTCCGGTGAAGGCGCTCGGACTCGACCAGCAGCTTCTCCCGCTCGCCGGCCGCCCGCAGGAATTCCCGCTCGACCAGGAGCGCAATCTGCGCCGCGAATCCCTCAATCAAGTCCCGCTGGGCCAGCGTGAGCGTCGCATCCGGCGCCACCTTGACCACGAGCACGCCCAGCCCCTTGTCCTCGCGGACAAGCGGTGCATAGAATCCCTTTGAGGAGGGGAGGGTGTCGGTGAACCGCCCGGCCTTTTTCCGGTTGTGCCACACCCAGTCGGCGACACCGGTCTCCTTTTCATCGATGGCGAACGATCCGGCGAAATGCGGCGCGAGCCCCAGCCCCTCCTCGTCGCTCAGGAGGAGTGCGGTCTGGGCGCTGAACAGCTCATCGGCCTGCCGCAGCGCGGCGAATACGCCGTCGTCGAGGGTCTTCGCCGCGCTGAGCGCCCGGGTGAGGTGGAACAGCGCCGTTGCGCGCTCCTCCCTGAGGCGCTCGTGCCGCTCCTGCGCGCGGACCCGGGCGGTCAGCTGCCCGGTCACCAGGGCTACCACGAAGTACATGCAGAACATTATCCGGTCCTCCATCCGGGTGATGGTGAAGGTGAAGAGCGGCGGGATGAACAGGAAGTCCCATGCAACCGCGCTCACGACGCCCGCGAGCAGGACCGGCCAGCGGCCCACCTTCAGGCTGAGGCCGATCACCGCCATGAGGTAGAGCAGGCCGACGGACATGTAGGCGGTATGCGGTGCGAGGAACCAACCGACCGCCGTGACCGCCGCGATCACGCCCATCGCCGCGCCATATTCCCGCTGCGGCGAGGGTGAGCGCGAGGACCAGTCGATCCAAGGCCCCTTGTCGAGCCGCTCCGGCGGGACGACGTAGATGTCAATCGGCTCCCGCATCCGCAGCAGCCGGTCGAGGAGGCTGCCGCCCCGGATAATATCGAGCCAGCGGGGATTTCGGGACCTGCCGACGACGATCTGCGTGGCCTTGTTCTGGAGGGCGACCCGGAGCAGGGCGTCGGCGGCGCTCTCGTCATGGGTCACCACGACCTCCGCTCCCAGTTCGCGGGCCAGGGACAGGTTCTGGTCGAGCCTGCGCCTGGCCTCGGGCGCGAGGTTGCGGGCGGACTCGACGTTGACCGCTATCCACGCTGCGCCCTGGGCCGCGGCCATCCGCTTCGTCCACCGGACCAGCTGGGTTGAGGACGGGCTCGGCCCAACCCCGACCAGCAGCCGCTCGCCGGAACGCCATACGGTCTTGCCGCCGGACGCGCGCATTTCCCTGAGGCGCTTGTCCATCCGTTCCGCCGTGAAGCGCAGCGCGAGCTCGCGCAGGGCCGTGATGTGCGTGTCCTTGAAGAAATTCTCCGCAGCAGCGGCCGCCCGGTCGCCCAGGTACACCTTTCCCTGCCGCAGCCGCTCGAGAAGGGCCTCGGGTGTCAGGTCGACCAGCTCGATCTCGTCGGCGAGCTCCAGGATCGAATCGGGCACCGTCTCGTTCACCGGGGCGCCCGTGATCTGCCTGACCGCGTCGGCCCGGCTCTCGATGTGCTGGACGTTCAGCGTGGTGAGCACGTCGATCCCCGCGTCAAGGAGCTCGATCACGTCCTGGTAGCGCTTGGGATGGCGCGAACCCGGCGCGTTGGTGTGGGCGAGCTCATCGACCAGGACCACTTTCGGCTTCCGCGCGAGGATCGCCTCAAGGTCCATTTCGGTGAGCTGGATTCCCTTGTACTCGATCACCTTCCTTTGGATCACCGGAAGCCCCTTGAGCAGCGCCTCCGTCTCAACCCGCCGGTGGGTTTCGACCACGCCGACCACGATGTCCACCTTGTCCGCCAGTTCCTGCTGCGCGGCGCCGAGCATCGCGTAGGTCTTGCCCACCCCCGGGCACATGCCGAAGAATACCTTCAGGCGCCCATGGGAACGGCGCTTCTCGGCCCGCGTGAGCGCCGCAAGAAGAGCGTCCGGATCCGGCCGTGAATGAGCGTCCACGGGGCCAGGCTAACGGCCTCCCGCCTGACCGTCGAGAGCCAGATTAAGGGCCAGGACGTTGACCCCCGGCTCGCCCAGCACCCCCAGGTCCCTGCCGTCGGTGTGCGCGGCGATAAGTGACTGCACCGCCGTTAGATCGAGATGCCGGGCCCGGGCGACGCGCACGGCCTGGATGAGGGCGTTGGAGGGGCTGATGTGCGGGTCCAGGCCGCTCGCCGAACGGGTCACCGCGTCGGCGGGAACCGGGTCGCGATCGCCGAGCCCGTTTTCCGCACGGTACGCGGCAACGAGGTCCTTGATCCCATCAAAATTGCCCGGATCGTCGAGGTCCCGGCCGGCCTTGTCCTTCGCGTGCGAGCCAATCGCCAGCTTGGAGCTGGTGGGGCCAAAATTCGGTCCCGACGAGCTCGTCGGGTCGAAGCCGGTGCCGGCGGCCGAGGGCCGGGGATGAAAATACCCCGGAGCCGCGAAATTCTGGGCCAGAAGCATTGAACCCCGGATTGCGCCCGATCGGTCGGCGTAGAGGCTGCCCTCAGCCTTGTCCTTGAAAAGCGCTTCCGCCCCGGCCCAGACTGCGACCGGGTAGGCGCCGCAGCAAACGAGCAGGAGGATCGCGGTGAGGACCAGCGAGGTCCGAAGCTCTCCAAGGATGTTTTTCATGGCCGTGGTCAGACGAAGTGAAGGGCGTTCACGACAAGGTCGATCGCCTTGATCCCTATGAAGGGGATCAATATGCCCCCAAGCCCGTAGACGAGCAGGTTGCGGCGCAGGATGGCCGCCGCGCCGGCGGGCCGGTAGGCCACGCCCCGCAGGGCAAGCGGGATCAGGAAGACGATGATCAGGGCGTTGAAGATCACCGCGCTCAGGATCGCGCTCATCGGCGAGGCCAGGTGCATGACATTGAGCGGCGCGATCGCCGGAAACGAGCCCACGAGCATCGCGGGAATGATCGCGAAGTACTTGGCGATGTCGTTGGCGATGCTGAAGGTCGTCAGCGATCCGCGCGTGATCAGGAGCTGCTTGCCGATCTCGACGATGTCCAAAAGCTTCGTCGGGTTGGAGTCCAGGTCGACCATGTGGCCGGCCTCCTTGGCGGCCCGCGTCCCCGTGTTCATGGCCACCCCGCCATCGGCCTGCGCCAGGGCGGGAGCGTCGTTGGTGCCGTCGCCGGT
>CAITEC010000120.1 GCA_903891325.1 uncultured Opitutaceae bacterium | reverse complement strand
CACAGCGCGCTCGGAGATCGCGCTCCACCTTCAGAAATTCACGCCCAGTGAAACTCAACCACCTGCTGCACATCCGCGCCCAGGCTTCGGGCGACGGGGCAGCCGCGGGCGGCCCCTTCGAGAATGGCCCGATCCACCTTTGCCGCAGACGCCGGCATCCAGAGATTGAGCGTCAGCCGCTCAATCCGCCGCGGGGCCGCGGCTGTCATCTCCTTGGTCACTTCGTACTTCACGCCGTCCAGCTCGACCCCGTGGCGCCGGGCGACGATGGCCATTGTCGTCACCGCGCAAGTGGCGAGGGCGGTGGCGACCAGGTCGGTCGGCGAAAAGGCCTCTCCCCTACCCTGGTTGTCCTTCGGGGCGTCCGTGTCGATTGCGGTGCCCGAGGGGCCGTGGACGGCGGTGCAGTGCAGCCCGCCCTTGTAGTCTCCGGTGATTTTTACCATGAGGCATTCCTAACGGCGTCCGGCTCCAAGGCAATCCGACTTGCGTCGGCCGGTCGCTGCGAAAGAATCCGGACATGCAGCAATACTACACGACCTTTGCCACCCCCGCGGGGCGATTCTCGATTGCGGTCGACGAGGCGGGCGTGATCACCGGTACGGCTTTTGGCGGAAGGTCGGCCCTGGCGGCGCGGGCCAAGGGGGGGCCGCTTGTCCGCGATGATCGCCGCACCGCACCGGTCACAAAGCAGGTCCGGGCATACTTTGCCGGCAGACTGACCAAATTTGACCTGTCGCTGGCGAAGGCTGGGACCGCCTTCCAGGGGCGGGTTTGGTCCGCGCTGAGGAAGATTCCTTTTGGCCGGACTCGAAGCTATGGCCAGATTGCCGCCGCAATCGGGTCGCCGAAGGCGGTCAGGGCCGTGGGAAGCGCCTGCGGGGCAAACCCGATCTGCCTCATCGTCCCCTGCCACCGCGTGATCGGCGCCAACGGATCGCTGACAGGCTTCGCCTTCGGCGAGGCGACAAAACGCCACCTTCTTGCGCTCGAAAGCGGGCCTGTTATCCGGTGATGCAGGGGATCGGCGCTTGCCTGAACGTTTAGCGCGTCTGATCGTCGCTCTGTGAAAGCGCTGGCTCTCGTCGGCTTATTTTTTGTGGCAACCTGCGCTGCGGCGGAACCGAAGGCAGTCGACCTATCGCAACTGCTGGATGATATTCCTGATTCCGGGACATACCTCAAGCTGACACCGGCGGAGGAGGCGTTTGATGTCCGATGCCAGGAAGCGGACATTGACGGAGGACCCGCGGCGGCATTTGCGTATGCTGAGCATTCTTATCTGCGTAATCCCACCCCGCACATCCGGGCCGTGTTCGCTGAGTTTTTGTTTTTTGGAAGCGCCTTTGGTGCGCCGGAGGGGCGGCGTTCGGAGGCGATCCAGATTGCCGCTGAGGCGCTCAAGCAGGGGGCGGTGCGCGCTTATGGCGTCCTCGGACTGGAGTTGATGCAGGGCGATCTCGTTGCGTCCGACCCGTTGAAGGCGTACGATTATGCGACCCGCGGGGTTGCCGGGGGTGATCCCCTCTCCATGGCCCTCATGGGGAGCATTGCGCTGGCCGACGGGTCGCGCGATCGGGCCACGCAGCATTACATTCAGGCCGCCATCAACGGATTTCCGTCTGGACTCTGCGGAGTGGCCGAATTGTACGAGAAGAAGACGTTTCTGGGGGAGCCCAACATGGGAAAAGCCTGCAATCTATACTTTGTTTCGGCACGGTATGGTTGCGCGGCAGGACTCGCCCGCCTCAGGCAGCTCGCGGATTCCGGCACTCCCGGGGCGATTGCCTATGTCCGCCGGCTCGATCTCATCGGCGCGGAAGGTACGCAGAACCGCAGGCTGCTCTCTGCCGCCCGATTCCTTGAAAAGAATTGTGCTGACGATCCGGAGGCATTGTCAGACCTGGGCTACTTCTACTTTCCGCATCCCAGATACCGATTCTCTGACGCGGCCAAGGCGAGGACCTGCCTGGAAAAAGGGGCAAAGTTGGGTTCACTCGACGCCCGCGCGCTATTGGCGGTGATGTGGGCGGAAGGCATGGGGGGGCCGAAAGAGCCGGCAAAGGCGCTGGCTGAATTGCGCAAACTGGGCCTTGTCGGCAACAACGCCAATGCATTGGCGGAGCTGGGTTATTTGAGCTATTGGGGAACGCTCGAGGACGTTGGATGGCCGAAGGACGCCCGCATGGCCTTCAACCTTTCGCTGCGGTCGGCGACCGCAGGAAGCTTCGTCGGAGCACGGAACCTCTCTGAATGTTACGGTGACGGCGTTGGCGTGGAAAAGGACTATGGCCTTGCCGCTAAGTATGCATGGCGTGCCTACATTGGCGGAGCCTTCTCGTTCGGAGACGGGAGACGACTTGTCGACGACTACCTCGCGTTCGTGAAGGAATAGGGAGTCGTGGTTTCCGTCCACGCTCCGCCGGACAAACGCATCCGCGGACTGAAAGATCGACTCAGGTTTCAGGTCTCAGGTTTCAGGTTTCTGCCCATCCTCAAACCCCTTTCGCCAGCTTGAGCCAGGCCCGGGCTATCCGGATGTCCTCGGCGGCCTCGGCGGCACCGCAGGGAGGCGGGGCCTCGCCGCGGCAGAACTTGATGAAGTTCTGGGCCTGGACGCGCATCGCGTGGTCCCAGGGAAGCTGGGGAATGGTCGTTGCACCCCCGGCCGGCTTGAACTCCGTCTTGGACACCGGAGGATCACGGAAAATCTCCACGTGCCCGGGCCGGTTGTGAGCCAACGGCGCGGGAAGTGTCAGCTTCACGAAGCCGAACTCAAAACCCACGAGCGCCGATTCCTGCCAGTCGGAGGGTGACGCGTAAGGGTTGGCCTCGAGGAGCACGGGCACACCCGTGGTCAGGCCGTTTCCGGTGATGACGATCCCGGTCGGATCCACATAGTTCAGCTTGTAATTCTCGCCGGCGAGATGCCGGATCAGGTTCACCTGGTGGATGTAGAAATTGACGAACGCGATGAAGGCGTCGTTGTTCTCCTTGCTGAGCGTCGCATCCACGGGGTCGACGACCAGGTCGGGGCGCGGCGCGTCGATGCAGCCCAGCCAGCCGTTGGCGACCCAGTCGCCCGAGGGCATCGTGACGCGGATATAGCGGAGCTTCCCCAGTTCCTCGGTCTTCTTGAGCCGCTCGATCTCGGCCTTGGCGGCGATAGTCGCCGGGTCGCTGCGCTTGTGGTACCCCACCATGATCTTGCCCCCGGCAGCCTTGTCCGCTGCCGCGAGCTCCTCGGCGACCGGTAGGCTCCCGGCGAGCGGCTTCTCGATGAAAATCTTCAGTCCAGTCTTGAGGAGCTCGGAGACGACGATCCCGTGGCGCCAGAAGGGCTGCGAGGCGACCAGCCCGTCGAGCGTTTCCGCGGCGATCATCGAGGCGGCGTCCGGATAGACCTTGGGCACGCCGTACTTGGTGGCGACCTTCTGGCCTAGCCCCTCACGGGTCTCGGATACGGCCACGACCTCGCAGTCGGGCAGCAGCGAATAATTGCGGAGGTGGGCCATTTGCCCCATCCCGCCCGTTCCGACGAAGCCGATCCGGATCTTCTTGTTGGACATATGTTCCGGGATGCTCACCGCAGGGGCCGGAGCCTGTCACGTTAAAATTGCTCGTTGCCTCGGGCACGGGCCCTTAATTCTGTGGCTGGGTCGCACTCGGTGCGAAAATACAGATTTCAGGGCCTGACCTCATGGCGTTTATTGCAAAGTCCCAGCCTCCGCCGGAGCCGTCCCGGTCCTCGGGACCGGCCGGCCCTCCGCTGCGGAAACGGGCGTTCTTCGCCCTGGGGACAAACTGCGAGGTGCAGTATGCCGCCCCGGGCGGCGACACGCAGGCCGCCGACTTCGAGCGGCAGGCCATCGGCTGGGTGGCCGCATTTGAGGCAAAGTTTTCCCGGTTTCGGCCCACCAGTCTCCTGAGCCGCATCAACACCGCCGCCGGCGCGGACTGGGTCGAGGTGGACCCGGAGATGGAACGGATGTTCAAGCTTTGCGACACGCTGACCTTCACGACCCAGGGAATTCTCGACCCGACCGCGCTGCCCTTAATTAAGCTGTGGAACTGGAAGGATCCAAACCCGGTGATCCCCTCCCCGGCTCAGATCGACGA
This sequence comes from uncultured Opitutaceae bacterium, assembly GCA_903891325.1. Taxonomy (GTDB): domain Bacteria; phylum Verrucomicrobiota; class Verrucomicrobiia; order Opitutales; family Opitutaceae; genus Palsa-1447. The sequence goes on along the minus strand of CAITEC010000120.1, from coordinate 5,183 downwards.
GGCCCGCCGCCTTGTGGGCTGGGGTAAAGTCCGCCGGGAACCCGGGAAGGTCTTCCTGCCCGAGAAGGGAATGGCCCTGGACTTTGGCGGCTTTGGCAAGGAGTACGCGGTGGACATCGTCGCCCAGATCGCCGCCGGCTGCGGGATTTCGAGCCTGCTTGTCGACTTCGGTCACGATCTGCGGGTGCTGGGCGCGCCACCGGGCCGCCCGGCCTGGCACATCGGGCTCGAGGACCCGTTTAACCCGGGAAAAGCCTGGCGAAGCGTGGCGCTCGGCGGCAGCCGGGGGATCGCCTCGTCCGGCGACTACATTCGCTGCTTTGTGGTCAACGGGAAGCGCTACGGCCACATCATCGATCCGAGGACGGGCTGGCCCGTCTCGAACGGCTGCAGCCAGACAACCGTCATCGCGGCCACCTGCCTCCAGGCGGGAGTCCTGTCGACCACCTCCTTTGTCCTGGGCGCGGCCAAGGGCATCGAGTTCATCCAGTCCTTCCCCGGCGCGGAGGGCATGATGATCGCCGGCAAGGATCGCGCGCAAACCCGCGGCTTCTTCAACTACGTGGTCAACGAATAATGCCCTCGATGCGCGCTCGCGGCATGTCCCGCGTCCCGGCCGCCCTTGGGCTCCTCGTGCTCGCGCGGGTCCTGGGCCTGCCGTGCGCGGCGGCGCAGCCACCGACGGAAATTGTCGTCAGCATCGTGGCGGGCACGGGCAATCCCGGCTTTGAGGCGGGATTCCGCGACCTGGCGGCGGCCTACCGGAAACAACACCCCGATGTCCGGGTGCTCCTGGAGGGCAAGGGCAACGGCTACGGCGTTGGCTATTCGACCTGGCTCAACACCCAGATGGCTTCCGGGGCGCCGCGGCCCGACATCGTGTCGGGCAATTACGTCCAGGAATACGCGCACTACCTGAACTTCGACTACTATGCGGGGCAGTTGAATCCCTACACCGGCCGCCGGATGGACGAGGGGATCGATTTTGACTTCTACAGGACGATCAACAGCCGGGGCGAGCGCATGACGCTCTCCACCCAGATGGTGAAGGTGATGTGGTTCTACAACGCGGCCATTTTTCGCCGGCTCGGGCTGAAGCCGCCGCGGACCTGGGACGAGTTCCTGCGCACCTGCGCCACCCTGCGCGCGGCCGGCTATGTCCCAACCTCGCTGCGCTTCAACTACCGGTTCTACCAGTGGCTCCTTGAGATCCTCATGGACCAGTACACGCGCCCCTACATCGAGCTGATCCGCGCCCGGCCCGGCGACTGGTGCTACGAACCGGCCCGCGACGCGAACTGGCGCTACAATCCCGCGGACCCGTTCAACGATGCGACACCGACCGTGAACTATGCCCGGCTCCTGGCGGCGATCCGGAGCCGGGCGATCCCCTATGATGGCCCCGCCTTCATCCGGGCCCTCGACTCGCTCAAGTCCCTCGGGCCCTTCGTGCCCGACGACTTCCTCGTGGACACCCCATCGTCCGATGCCGAGGCGTACACGCTTTTTCTCAACGGCGTAGCCGCAATCCACCTCGACACGACGCAGTTGCTCACGCACATCGACGCGGACATGGCCGGCCCCGGGGCCTTTCCCTGGGGCGCCTTCGACACCCCCTCCCAAGTGAACGCACTGGTCAAGGCGCCGGCCCGGGCGGTCGAGAGCTCGGGAGGTGAGTACATCAGCATCGTCAACAAGAACCAGCCGCGGACGGACCGGGTGCTGGACTTCGTGGACTTCTGGTTTTCGCCCGCCGGCTACCAGGCGTTCGTGGATGGCCAGATTGCGGCGGGAAACTTCCAACCGTCCGGCCCTATCATGGTTCGCGGTGTCACGCTGCCCCCGGCCTACCGGGACCGCTTTGCGATGGTAACCCGGCGGGGGAACGCGGAGATTCTCCTGAATGCGATGTTCGGCTTCTTTCCGCCCGGCAGCCGGCTGGTGAACGATTTCCGGCAGACCCTGGCCGACCTGGTGCGGGGGCGGATCGGCTCGCCGGAAGCGGCGCGGCGGATCCAGGCGATGATGATCGAGGGCGTCGCCGAGGTCGCGGCGCGGAACCGGCTGGACGAATCCAACCTCGCGCACCCGGAGCGCGACCCAAGCTCATAGGATCCGGAAATGAAGCCACCCGGCCCCTCCCTATCGCGAAGGCACCTGTTTTTCCGGATCGCGGCTCTCTGCGCCGGGGCGCTGGGAATCGCCTATTTTGCGGTGCTGACGGCCCGCGAGCGGGCGCAGGAGCCCAAGGTGACGGAAGTCGTGGTCCGGCCCGTGCGACACGCCTGGTCGCTCAACACCGGCGAGGGCGCGATCAGGGGCGAGAGCGATGCCCTGGATTTACCCGAAGGGACTCCCGGGTCCACTGACATCATTCGCGATCCGGCTTCGGGACGCTTCCTCGCGGTCGACCGGGCCGGGGGCCTCCGTGCGGCGGCAGCCGGAGGGCTCGGGCGGGCGGCGGCGGGCACGAGCGACCTGGTCACGGGGGTCGCGCCGCTCGACCACGGCCGGGTTGCGTTCTGCCTGGGGCGCTCCGGCTTCGGGCCCGACTATTTCCTGCTTGTCCTGGACCCGGGGCGGCCTTCCGCCCGGGAAGCCAGGATTCCCATCGGATTTTGCACCACGCTGGTCGCCGCCGCGGGCCGGGATGTCTGCTACGCGACCCGGCAGTCGCGGCTTGCGGTCGTGACGGCCGAAGGCGCCGAGAGGTGGAAGATCGTGCTCGATCAGGTACCGACCGCCCTGGCGGTGTCGCCCGAGGGCCGGGTAGCCGTCGGCGACGAGCGCGGCGGCCTTACGCTTTGCTCGGCTGGGGGTCGGGTCGCCTGGACGATCGCGGTCGGCGACTTCCCGATCACCGCCACGGGGTTCGTGGGCTCCGACATCCTGGTGGAAGTCGATAGCCGCGGGAGCGTGGGCGTGTTCAATCGCCAGGGGCGGCTCTTTCGGCGCTTCGACCTTGGGCCGGGGGCTGCACCCTTCCGGGCGATCGTTGCGGGGTCGGGGGCCGTCGATTTCATATCCGAGGGGGGCCGCATTTTTCGGACCAGCGGGATCGCTCCATTGCCGGCCGGCGACCTGCGCGCGCGGACCGTCTTCCGGGCTCTCGGCACGGCCCTCCTCGCGCTGGCCTCGCTCCTGCTTGGCGTGGCTGGCAGCTCCGCGGCGGCGTCATGGCTCGCACGGCTTTGCTCCCGCGCCATTGCCGGCCGGCACGGCTACCTGCTGACCCTGCCGACCTTCGCGCTGCTGGCCGTCTTGTGCTACTACCCGATGGCCACGGCCCTGGGCTATTCGTTCGGGAAGTTTTCGCTGATCGCACCCTGGGAATTTGCCGGGCTGGGAAATTTCCGGGAGATGGCGTCCGATCCCTATCTCCTGCGCAGCATCGTCAACATGCTCGTCCTCCTTTGCACCGGCCTGGTGAAGATGATCGCGCTTCCCCTATTGGCCGCCGAGCTGGTCTTCTGGCTGCCGTCCGAGCGCTGGCAGCAGTTCTTCCGGGCGGCGCTCATTTTCCCCGCCGTTGTCCCCGGCGTGGTCCTCGCCCTGGTCTGGAAGATGATCTACGACCCCTACAACGGGCTCATCAACGTGTCGCTGCGGGCTCTGGGATGGGGCGATGCGGCGCACGCCTGGCTCGGTGACGAGCGCTTCGCCCTCGCGTCCGTGGTCTTCTACAATTTCCCCTGGATCAACCTGCTCATCTTCCTGCTCTTTCTCGGCGGCCTGATCCAGGTGGACCGCAGCGTGTTCGAGGCGGTGGAGATGGACGGGGCGACGATCCTGCAGCGCTTCTGGAGCGTCGACCTTCCCGCGCTGCGTCCGCAGATGAACGTGGCGATTACGCTGATCTTCATCTGGAGCGTGCAGGACTTCGCCTCGGTCCTGATCCTGACGGGAGGCGGCCCCGGGATGGCGACCTACGTCCCGGCCCTGCAGATGTTCACGCAGATTTCGGACGGGCACAACCTGGGCTACAGCTCCGCAATCGGGATGGTTCTCTTCCTTGCTGTGGTGGCGTTCACCCTGGCGGTGCGGAAGTTCAACCGGGAGGAGGAGTCATGAGCCGCCGCGCCCCCCCATGGTGAAATCCCGGCAAAGGCTCCTCCTGTCCCTGGCGCTGCTCTCCTCGCTGCTGCTCGCGGCCTACCTGCCGATCGTGATGCTGCTCCTGATGTCGGTCCGGGAGTCGGCGAGCATCTACGCGCATTTCTGGGCATTGCCCTGGCCCTTGCACCCGGCCAACTACGCGGCCGCGCTTACGGAGCTTCTCGCGCCGGCGCTCAACACGCTCTACATCTGCACGACCTCCGTGGCGGGGGTGCTGACGCTCTCGACCCTGGCCGGTTACGCCTTTGCCCGCCTCAGGTTCCCGGGACGCTCGGCGCTCTTCGCGCTGGTCATGATTCTGATGATGGTCCCCGGGATGCTCCTGCTGACCCCGAACTACGTCCTGGCGATGAGGCTCGGGCTCAGGGACTCGTACTGGAGCCTTTGGCTTTTCTACGTCTCCAGCGGGCAGGTCGTGGCGATCTACCTCATGCGAAGCTTCTTTGCCGCCCTTCCCGAGGAACTCTTCGAGTCCGCCCGGCTCTCCGGGGCCTCCGAGTGGCAGTGCATCTGGATGATCGCGATCCCCCTGTGCCGGCCGATCCTGGTGACCGTGGCGATCACGACGATGATGACCTTCTACAACGACCTGATCTGGCCGATGCTCATGATCAACGACCCCCATCGGGAGACGCTCATGCAGGCGCTCCTGCGATTCGTCCCCTCCGACCGCCAGGCGACCGGCCGGATGGACCTCGGAGTGGTGGCCGCCGGCTACGTCTTCGCCTCGATCCCGATCATCGCGATATTCTGGATAGGGATGAAGTCCTACGTGCGAGGAGTGCTGAGCGGGGCGGTGAAGGGCTGAGCCCCGGGTCCCTCACCCTCCCTGGGCGGCCGAGCGGCAAGCACGGGGCAAAACGGGCACTTGACTTGCCCGCCTCAGAATCTACGTTCCGCCTTCCGCTTGTAAACGGGGTGGTAGCTCAGCTGGTTAGAGCGTCTGCCTGTCACGCAGAAGGTCGCGGGTTCGAGTCCCGTCCATCCCGCCAGCTTTCGAATCGAAAGCTGGCGCCCTCCGAAGCTTCAGCGAAGGAGGTCCCCGAACAGCGAAATCGCCCAGTCAT
>CAITEC010000119.1 GCA_903891325.1 uncultured Opitutaceae bacterium | reverse complement strand
TTACTGAAGGACGATGTAATTCATGAGCGAGAGCTTCATTATGGATGCCGAGGACTGGAGGGCCGCCTGGTAGGCCACCTGCGCCTGGCTCAGCTTGACCATCGTGCTCGGGAGGTCCGCGTTCGACGCGTCGGAGATCATCCGCGCCGCCCAGCGGGCGAGCGGGCTGGTGAGCCAGATCCTGACCTTCAGCCGGACGGCGGCGGTTCACTTTGCCCCGATGGACCTCAACCAGCTCGTGGGGGACCTGGTTGCGCTGCTGTCCGAGACCTTTCCCCGCGTGATTGAATTTCGGACCGACCTGCAGGCCGGGCTTCCCCCGCTCATGGCCGACCAGAACCAGCTTCAGCAGGTGCTCCTGAACCTGTGCGTCAACGCCCGCGATGCCATGCCCACCGGCGGCGTCATCTCGGTGAGGACACTGCTCAGGGAAAAGGGCAGCGTCACCGGCCCGAGGGCCGATCCCACCCAGTCCTACGCGAGCCTGATCGTCACGGACACGGGCGTGGGCATGCCCCCGGAGGTTTGCAGCCGCATCTTTGAGCCCTTCTTCACGACCAAGGACGTGAACAAGGGGACGGGCCTCGGCCTTTCCGTCGTATACGGGATCGTTGCGTCGCACCACGGATTCATCGAGGTGGAGAGCACGCCCGGGGCGGGCAGCGCCTTTAATATCTACCTGCCGATGGCCGAGAGCGCGCCGGTTCCGCAGGCGCCCGCCGTGTCCCGCGACTTCCCCGCCGGGGCGGAGGCCATCCTGGTGGTCGACGACGAGACCGCGCTGCGCGAATTGCTCCGGATGGCGCTCACCCGCAAGGGATACCGGGTCACCGGCGCCCGGGACGGGCTCGAGGCAATCGAGACGATCGCCCGGGCGGACTGCGAGCTGGATGCAATCCTGCTGGACTTGAACATGCCCGGCGCCACCGGACTCGACGTCCTCAAGGTCATCCGCGCCATGCGACCCAATCTCAAGGTCATGGTCATGAGCGGCAATTTCAAACCGGACATCCGGGAGGAGATTGAAACCCTGGGGGTTACGTCGATTGTCGAGAAGCCGTACACGCTCGACGAGATGGGCAAGCGACTCCGGCAGCTCCTCGATTCCTAGGATTGCGCGATTTACCGGGTTTGGGCCTCAAGGTATCCGCCGGAAAGCCGATAGTTGAGGCGGGCTATCAGAAACAACCGTGGGATCGTCTACACGCATCCTCAATGAATTATCCGGTGAATCCGCCAACGGCGGCCACGCGGAAGGCCTGGATTTTGCTGGGCCTGATCCTTCCGCCCCTGGCTACCGGGGTGTCCCAAAGCCTGACGCCGCACGTCTACAGCTGGCGTTACGGTCTTCAGGACCCGCAGCCGCGCGGATCGGCGGCGGGCTCGCCGTCCGAACCAGCCGGAGGACCGGATGCGCGGACGCCCGAACCCCGGCAGTGGCACAGCCAGCTGCCGGGTTCCCAGGGCTACCTTGGAAGCATCGGCCCTCCACCCCTTCGTTTCATGGACCCGGATCCCGATCCGGGTTCGGACCGCCCTCCGCCAGCCCAGGAAGCGACGAAGCCGAAGATGATCGAGAAGGTTGCGATTGCCGCCGTGACGCCGGATGTCGTCGTGAACCCGGGCTCCCCCGAACCCGGCCGGAAGGCGCCCCGGCAGGAGCAGGAGATCAGCGCCGGCACCCCGCCCTCCCTGATACCGGACGACAGCTCGCCGCGGGTGAGGCCGGAGGATTTTCTGCCCTTCTTCCAAAATCCGGGTGTGCGGCAGGGCCAGGCGGGCGGCTCGGTTCCCTCCGTGGCCGCGCCCCCCGCTCCCCCGACCCTGGCACCAAGTTCGGCGACCTACCGCGAGG
>CAITEC010000118.1 GCA_903891325.1 uncultured Opitutaceae bacterium | reverse complement strand
TTACTGAAGGACGATGTAATTCATGAGCGAGAGCTTCATTATGGATGCCGAGGACTGGAGGGCCGCCTGGTAGGCCACCTGCGCCTGGCTCAGCTTGACCATCGTGCTCGGGAGGTCCGCGTTCGACGCGTCGGAGATCATGCTGGAGTCCTGCGTGGCCATCGCCTGCTGCTGGGTCTGCTCCGACTGGATCCGGGCCTGGACGGCGCCATTGTCGGCCACCGCGCCCGTGATCACCGACTCGGATGCGCCCAGCGAGCTGGTGGCCGCCCCGATTGTCGCCGAGTCCCCGCCCTGCACGGCGTCGCGCAGGGCGATCAGCCCGTTGATGAAATCCGCGATTCCCGCGTTTGTCGCCCCCGTGGTCCGGGGGGACACGGTGCCGTTCTCCGAGATCGGGATGGCGGTAGCCTGCGTGTTGCCGGCGTAGGCCGCGGCGGTTATCTGCCCCGATGAATCGGTCGTCGCGGTGAAGGGCGGGGAGCTGTCCGCGGTCCCGGCGTAGAGGTAGGAACCGCCCAGCTGGCTGTTGCCCGCCTGGATGGCCTGCTGGACCAGCTGGTTGAGCTCCGTGGCGTAGCCCTGGAGCGAGCTGGGATTGGCCGCCCCGGCCCCGAGGGTGCCGATCTGCGAGGCCCGATCGTAGATCTGCTGCATCGTGCTAAGGCCCGAATACGACGCGCTTGCGACGTTCAACGCCTGGGTGGCGTTCAGCCCGAATTGCTGGAGCTGCGAGCTCTGGCTCTGGAGCTCGATCACCTGGCCGAAGGCCTCCGGGTTGTCCGAGGGCTGCGTCACGGCCAGCCCGCTGGACACCTCCGACTGGATGGCCGACTGCTGGGTCTCGAGTTGCTGAAGCTCCGTCACGATGGAGCTTGTCACCATGTTGTTTGTGATTCGCATGACGGGGATTCGCTCAGCCCGAGACCGCCATCGCGGACTCGAGTGTTTTCATCATCTCATTGACGACCTGGAACACCTCGGAGGAGGCCTGGTAGGCCTGCTGATAGGTCACCAGGTTGGTCATTTCCTGGTCGATGGAGACGCCGCTTGTGCTCGCCCGCTCGTTGCCGACGATCGTCTGGACGTCGGTCTGGTCGGTCACGTTCGTGTTCGCCGTGGACAGCGCCTGGCCGATCGACGACACCGCGTTTGCGTAGGCCTGGTTGACCGTCCCGTCGATCTGGTCGCCGCCGGCGCTGGAAAAGGCCTGGTTTCCAACCGCGGCGACGGCCAGCGCCACGGTGTTGTTGCCCGCGCCGCCCAGGCCCGCGGTCAGCGAGGCCGCGTTCAGGCCCGGATCGAGCGACAGGGTGCCGGCGGTCGTTCCCGACGCGCTGAAGAAGTCCCCGCCCGGGGTGCCCGAGGGATTGTACGCCGCGTTGACCGAGGTCACGAGCTGGCTGGCGATCTGGTCGAGCGCGCTGCGGAGGTCCTGCACCGCGCCGCCGCCCGCGGTGAGGGCGCCCTGGAGGGAGCCGGAGGCGAAACCCAGCGCCGACGGCGGCGAGCCCGCGTAGAGCGCGCCGCCCGAAAGGGACACGGTGTTGACCACGGCGGCATTCGACACGAGCACCACGCCCTGGCCGTTGGCATCCGTGACGCTCACCTGGTCCTCCCCGCTTGAGTTCTGGGTCACCGACACGGGCATGTAGCCGGCGATCTGCTCGAGCACCCCCTCGCGCTGGTCGACAAGCTGGAGGGCCGACCCGGGCGCCGTCGCCTGCATGCTGTTGATCTGGTTGTTGAGCTGGGCCACCTGGGTGAGCAGGCCGTTCACGGTGCCGACGTCGTTGCCGACCTGGGCGAGGTTCTGGTCCACCTGCTGGAAGCGGCCGGTGAGGACGCTGGCCTGCGCCATCAGCGAGGAGCTCTGGGCGGGATCGCCCGCTCTACCAGACAAAGTCGGCCCTGCTGGGCCTCGCGCGCCTCCACCGGCGCCAGGGCTCGCTCACCAAGGCCGTGGCGATCTACGAGAGGTACATCAAGGAATACCCTGACGATGAGCGCCTCCCCGACGCCCTCCTGGACCTCGGACGGACCCTGCGCGACATGGAGGTCTACCCGATGGCGATAAGCTGCCTGTACAGCGTGATCAACTCGACGCTGAAATTCCCCTCGCAGGATTTCGGGCACTACCAGCTTCTTGCCAAGACCGCGCAGTTTGAGATTGCGCAGACCTACTTTGAGTCCGGCGACTTTGCGTCCGCGGCGAAGTATTTCTCCCGCGTCCGGCTCCTTGAGCTGGCCCCGGCGGACCGCGCCCGGGCCCATTTCATGGCCGCCTTCGCGCAGCAGCTCAGCGGCGACAACCAGGGGGCGGTTGCCACCCTGCACACCTATCTCGAGGAGTGGCCCGCTGACAAGAATGTGCCGGAGGCCCGCTATCTCCTGGCGACGACGCTGCGCCAGCTCAAGCGCCCCCAGGAGGCCCTCGCGGTCACCTTCGACCTGCTCCGGGCCGAGCACGCAAATTCCGCGGCGGACCCCGCGCGCTGGGCCTATTGGCAGCGGCGCACCGGCAACCAGGTGGCGAACGAGTTCTTCCAGAACGGCGACGCGCTCGACGCGCTCGCGATCTACCAGGGCCTGGCCGCCCTCTCGTCCAACCCGGAGTGGCGCCTCCCGGACACCTACCAGACGGCGCTCTGCCACGAACGGCTCGGCCAGCTCGACCTGGCGCGCTCCGATTACCGGCAGATCGTCGCGGCAGGCAACGCCGCCGCCGGCCACGCTCCGCCGGCCGAGGTCTCCGAGCTCGCCCGCATGGCCGCCTGGAGGCTTGCGCACCTTGAGTGGCGGGACAACACTGACCGCACGTTCTCAACCCTCTTCTCCCCCGCCGAAAGTCCCCGGGTCACCTCCCCCCGCCAACCGCCCCCCTCATGACCGTGTCGGATCCCATTTCCGCCCACCAGGAGATCTGCGACGAGCTCTACGGGCTCGCCCAGGAGGAGAACCGCTGCCTCCAGCAGGAGAAGCGCGCCCCGGGCGCGGAACTGCTCGGCCGGAAGGCCGCGCTCCTCGCGCGGTTGGATGCATCGCTCGCCGCGCTGCGGGCGGCCCCGCGGCCCGACGCGTCCCGGCGCCCGGCGCTCGACCGCGCCCGCACGCGGATTTTGCAGGTCCTGCAATTGGACAAGGAAAACGAGCAGCTGCTCCTGCGTTTCAGCGTGGCGCGGCCCACCGCGGAGGCCCCGATGCCGCCGCCCTCGGCCGCGACACTGGACCGGCTCTACGCGCGGCATCCGTGATTGATATAATGTAGCCGGCCTCTGGGAGGCCGGCTACATTCTGCGGCAGAGCGCGCTTTCGCGCCCCCTCAGTACCGGTAATGCTCGGGCTTGTACGGCCCGTCCAGCGGCACGCCGATGTACTCGGCCTGGGCCGCGGTGAGCCGGGTCAGCTTGACGCCAATCCGCTCCAGGTGAAGCCGGGCGACCTCCTCGTCGAGGCGCTTGGGCAGCCGCGTGACGCCGGGCTTGGCGCTGTCGCGGTGGTTCCAAAGGTCCATCTGGGCGAGGACCTGGTTGGTAAAGCTGTTCGACATGACGAAGGAGGGATGCCCCGTCGCGCAGCCGAGGTTGACCAGCCGTCCCTCGGCCAGCAGGTAGATGCTCCGGCCGCCGGGGAAGGTGAACATGTCGTATTGGGGCTTGATCGTCGTCCGCCGAACGCCCGGCGCCGCGTAGAGGCGCGCGACCTGGATCTCGTTGTCGAAGTGCCCGATATTGCAGACGATCGCCTGGTCCTTCATCGCCTGGAGATGCTCGAGCGTGATAACGTCGGTGTTTCCCGTCGTCGTCACGTACAGGTCCCCGGAGCCGAGCGTGTCCTCGATGGGGGCGACCTGGAAACCCTCCATCGCCGCCTGCAGGGCGTTGATTGGGTCGATTTCCGTGACAATCACGCGGGCGCCGAAGCTGCGCAGCGAGTGCGAGCAGCCCTTGCCGACGTCGCCATAGCCGCAGACAACCGCAACCTTGCCGGCGATCATGACATCGGTCGCCCGCTTCAGCCCGTCGGCGAGCGACTCGCGGCACCCGTAGAGATTGTCGAACTTAGACTTGGTGACCGAGTCGTTGACGTTGATGGCGGGCACTAGGAGCCGGCCCTTCTCGTGGAGCTGGTAGAGCCGGTGGACGCCGGTGGTCGTCTCCTCCGACACGCCGCGCCACTCCTTGGCGAACTCGTGGAAAATGGTGGGGGTCGCCGCATGGATCCGCTTGAGGAGATCCTTGATGACCTGCTCCTCGTGCGAGGCGCCGGGGGAGGAGACCCAGCCGCTTCCCTCCTCCATCTCATAGCCCTTGTGCAGGAGGAGCGTCACGTCGCCGCCGTCGTCGACGACAAGCTGCGGCCCGCGCCCGTCGGGATGGCAGACCGCCCGCCAGGTGCAGTCCCAGTACTCCTCGAGCGTCTCCCCCTTCCATGCGAAGACCGGCACACCCGTCGCCGCGATCGCGGAGGCGGCGTGGTCCTGCGTCGAAAAGATGTTGCACGATGCCCATCGCACGTCGGCGCCGAGCCGGACCAGGGTCTCGATGAGGACCGCCGTCTGGATCGTCATGTGCAGCGACCCGGTTATCCGGACCCCGGCCAGCGGCTTCGTCGGCCCGAATTTCGCGCGGATCGACATGAGGCCGGGCATCTCGTGCTCGGCGACTGAGATTTCCTTGCGCCCCCACTCTGCGAGGGTGATGTCCCTCACCTGGTGGTCGGGCTTGGCGGCGGCGGTCTTGGTGGCGTTTGTCATGAGGGTGCGGCGGTGTTCAGCGGCCGACGGCTGCGCGGAGGGCGGCGGCCCGGTTGGTCCGCTCCCACGAGAGGCCGGCCTTTCCAAAATGGCCGTAGTTGGTCGTCCGGCGGTAGATGGGGTGAAGGAGGTTGAGCTGGCGGATGATGTCCGCGGGCTTGAAGCTGAACACCCGGGCCACGGCGCGCGCGATCTTCGCGTCGTCGTGCCGGCCGGTTCCCTGGGTGTCCACGTGGATGCTGACCGGGTCCGGATGGCCGATGGCGTAAGCGACCTGGATCTCGACCGCGTCGGCGAGCCCGGCGGCCACGATGTTCTTCGCGACCCAGCGGCACATGTACGCGGCCGACCGGTCGACCTTCGAGGGGTCCTTCCCGGAAAACGCCCCGCCGCCGTGACGGCCCCATCCGCCGTAGGTGTCCACGATGATCTTGCGCCCGGTAAGCCCCGAGTCCCCCTCCGGCCCGCCGACGACGAAGCGCCCGGTCGGATTGATGAGAAATTCCGTCTTTTTTGTGAGCATCCGCGCCGGCAGGACCTTCCGGACGAGGCGCTCGATGAGAAAGTCCTCGATGACGCCGTGCGTCACGTCCGCGGTGTGCTGCGTGGAAATGACGACATTGACGATCTCCACCGGCTTTCCGTCCACGTAGCGGATCGAAACCTGGGACTTGGCATCCGGCCGGAGCCACGCGGCCTTCCCCCCCTTGCGCAGCGCCGTCAGCCCGCGCCCGAGGCGGTGGGCGAACATCACCGGGGTCGGCATGAGCTCCGGGGTCTCATTGCAGGCAAATCCGAACATCAGCCCCTGGTCGCCGGCGCCCTGCTCGGCGGTCTTCTTCCCGGATGCCTTGCGCGCGTCCACGCCCTGGGCGATGTCGGGCGACTGGCGGGTCAGCAGGTTGTGCACAAAGACCTTGTCGGCGTGGAAGACGTCGTCGTCGTTCACGTAGCCGATCCCTCGGATCGCCTCGCGGACGATCGCCTCGTAGTTGAGGCGGCTCCGGGTCGTGATTTCGCCGGCGAGCACGACCTGGTTGGACTTGACGAGGGTCTCGCAGGCGACGCGGCTGGAGCGGTCGCCCGCAAGGCAGGCGTCCAGGACGCTGTCCGAGATGAGGTCGGCGACCTTGTCCGGATGCCCCTCGCCCACTGACTCAGATGAGAAGACGAATGATTTGGCCATGGATTGGGGTTCCATAGAGATGCCCCGAAAGGGCGTTTTGCAAGCAAATATCAACATATCTCGATTTCATGATGCGACTATTACCAAGGCGCCCCCCGGCGGCTCTTGATACCGGCATGCAACCGTGTTAGCTCCCCTCCGATGGACGAGTTCCCCTTGATCGATCCGGCGACCATCCGGACCCTCCGCTCGCTTAATACCGACGGAAACGATGACTTTCTCAGGGAAATCGTGGCTCTGTTCGCGGCGGACGTTCCCGCCCGGCTCGCCGAGATCGACCGCAGCTTTGCCGAGGGCAACGCCCCGGCCTTCCAGCGCGCCGCGCACAGCATCAAGGGCAGCGCGGCCAACCTGGGCGCCGCCCGCGTGAGGGCGGTCGCGGAACGGCTTGAAATCCGCTCCCAGCGGCAGGGGATCGCCGGCTCCGAGCCGATCATTCGGGAGCTGAAGGACGAGGCTGCGCTCGAGCGGATCCTCGAGGCCCCTCAAGACCGGGCCTGACCGGCCGCGGTCACTTCTCCAGGAAATAACCCCGCTGCTTCCCCGAGATCGCGAGACCGGCGCGCTCCATCACCTTCAGGAAATCCTCCCAGATCACCCGCTTCGATCGGTTCGACTGGTTCCGCAGGATGTAGCTCGGGTGATAGGTGATCATGAGCGGACGGCCCTGGAACTCGCGCCATTGCCCCCGGATCTCGCCAAGCGCCTTGAACGTGCCCGCCCCGAGGAGGCCCTGGGCCGCCGTGGCGCCAAGTGCGACCAGGAGCGCGGGAGACACGATGTCGATTTGAGCCCGCAGATAGGGCAGGCAATACGCCATCTCCTCCGGGGTCGGCGGCCGGTTTCCCACTTGGGTGCCCCCCGGCCCGAGCGGGAGTTCCGGCCTCCAGTTCATGATATTGCCGATGTAGACATCGCCCCGGGACAGGCCCATGCCCGCGATCATCCGGTTGAGAAGCTGCCCGGCGGCGCCCACGAAGGGCTCGCCCTGGATCTCCTCGTCGGCCCCGGGGGCCTCGCCCACGAACATGATCTTCGCATCGAGGTTGCCGACGCCCAGCACGATCTTTTTCCCGGGCCGCACATGCGCGAGGCAGGTCGGGTCGCCCCGCACCCGGTCCCCCAGGGCGGCCCAGCGCGACGGCTTGTCGCCTGCCGGCAGCTCGAATGCCGGAGGAGGAGGAAGTGACGCCTTGGGCTCCGCGGCGGCCGGTTCGGGGGCCGGGCTCGCCTTCGCCGCGGCCACCCGGGCCGGGCGGATCGCCGGTGCCGGTGCCGCGGGCGCGGAGGCCCCGGCGCGGCGCCTTACGGCCGCGGCGAGCGCCTTCACGCTCGCCTCGGAAACGGGCAGCGTCTTGACGCCGGCCTCCTTGAGCCGCCGCAGTTCGTCGGAAAGCGCCTGGATTGAATTACGCACGGCCGAGCAGCTTCTCCACGTATTTTCCCAGGAGGTCGAATTCAATGTTCACAGGGCTTCCGACCCGGAGCCCGCCAAGGTTTGTTGCGCCCAGGGTGTGCGGAATGAGCCAGACGGCAAAGGCGTCGCCCTCCACCTCCGCGATGGTCAGCGAGACCCCGTCGACCGCGATGCTCCCCTTCAGGACCAGGTGCCTCCCGCCTCCCTTCGGGACCTCCACGCGCAGGTAGTGATCGGCCCCGCGCTGCTCGAACACCGCGACCCTGCCCAGCCCGTCGACATGCCCGGTCACAAAGTGCCCGCCGATGCGGCCGTCGTGGCGGAGGCTCCGCTCGAGATTCACCGCCGCGCCGGCGCCAAGCGCCGCGAAATTGGTCAGGCGCCGGGATTCCTCGAGCAGGTCGAAGCCGAGCACCCCGGGCGAGACCGCCACGGCCGTGAGGCAGCATCCGTTCACCGCGATGCTGTCGCCCACCGCCGTCCCCCCGTCGACGATCCGGGCGGCCACCCGCAGGCTCCAGGCCCGGGCGCCCGGCTCGAAGGAAATGATCCTGCCTGCCTCCTCTACGATTCCGGTGAACATGGGATGAGTCTCCGTGGCGTGCCTACTTGAGCTTAACGTGAAGGACGGCGGTGTCCCCTCCCCGGCTGACCAGGAGCACGAACTCGGAGCGGAGCGGGTCGAACTCGATCGCCGAGAGTTTATCCACGGCGTCGGCGAAGGATCGGACGGCCACCCCGTCGATGTCCTTGATCCAGTCGTCGGGCTCGAGCCCGGCGATTGACGCGGGGGTGTTCGGCTTCACGTAGTGCACGATGACCCCGGCCGAGTTGACGACCCGGGTCCGACGGTCGACGGCGTCCCCGTAGACAAACTCGCGCGCCGTGAATCCGATCCGGTCAAAATACTTCCGCTTGGCCTCCCGGATGAGGGTCGGCTGGTCCCCGAGCGTCGCCATCAGGGTGAGCCGCTCCGATCCCCGCAGGACCGTCAGGGTCATCACGTCACCGGGCCGCCGCCGCTCGACCTCGCGGTCCACATATTCGGTGACGTAGCGGGTCGGGCGGAACACCGGCAGCGGGCTGCCGTCGATCGCGATGATGATGTCGTGGTCCTTCATCCCGGCCCTCTCCGCGGGGCTCCCCTCCAGCACCTCGCTGACCACGGCGCCGGAATGCCCGCCAAGCTTCAGGAAGTCGGCGACGTCCCTGTCCATGGGCGCGAGCCCGTCCGCGCCCAGCCAGGCGAGCGGGCGGCCGTCCACCCGACCCGGGATGCGGTTGAGGTAGGGCAGGACCTCCCCGGCAAGCAGGAAAAGGCTGCTCTCCTCGACGTCGACAAGGTAGACGGGCGCCCCGCCCCGGTTGGCCTGCGAGTACAGCACGTAGGGTTGGCCGCCCGAATTAAGGCCAAGGCCGACCAGCACCCCGTCGCGGTTGAACACCGGGAGCCCCGGTCCGGCCACTTCCTGCTGGGCTTCCCCGGTGAGCTGCGGCAGCGACTGGACGAGCGCGAGGTGGCTGCCGAGGTAGTAGGGCATGAAGTCCTCCTCAAGCGGCCGCAGGCCGATTCCCCAGACCTCGTCGCCCAGGACGGGGACCGGCGCATGACGCGCCGCCGCGAACCGGGTCACCGGCACAAGCCTCTCCCGGATCTTCTCGTCGGCCCGCACAAAGTGCCACCCGGTGTAGGCGTCCTGCCCCAGGTAGGTTCCCGCGCCGTTGGACGGGTCTCCCGGGACGAAGACCTTGAAGTCCTTCAGCTGGGCCGGGGGCACGTGCCCGTCGATCGCGCCGGGCGGCAGGATGATCGTTCCCCGGTCGTCGATGACCGTCCCGTAGGCGACGGTCGTCCGGCGCTCGCTCTCCGTCTCAGTGAAGTATTCGACCGCCACGACGCTCCTGACGCGCTCCGCGAGAAGGGCCGGGATGTCGGCGCCCCGCATCCGGCAGGCGGCGGCAAGGATGATGAAAAGGGCGGCGGCCCGTCGACCGGACACGGGCATCATGGTTTCAATATGTAAAGGGAGACGCGGCGGTCGCGCACCGTCTCAAGGAGCGTCGGGCCCGGCTTCGCGGCGTACGCGGCCTGGGCCTGGTTGACGACATCGATCGATGTCAGGGGCTTTTCGTTGATCTTGGTCACAAGGTCTCCGGCCTGGATGCCGGCGGCGTCGGCAGGAAAACCCGGATGGATGCCGATGACAAGCACCCCCGTGTCGTCGGGGAGCTGGTTCTCGCGGGCGAAGGTCCGCGAGACCTTCCGCACGCTTAGGCCCCAGGCGTCGAGGACCGACTCCTCCCCCATGCTGCTCTCGAGCCTCTCGGTGACCACGCTGGCGTCGCTCACGCGGGTCCCGCGCTTCAGCGTCAGGACAAGGACGGAGCCGACGGGCTGGCTCGCGATCAGGTTCTGGATCGGGGGCAGCTGCTCGGGAAAGCGCCCGTCCACCTTCCGGCCATTGATCGCCAGGAGGACGTCCCCCCCCAGCAGCCCCGCGCGCGCCGCGGGCGAGCCCGGGTCGACGCTGTCGATCAGCATCCCGGTGTCCAGGGCCAGGGCGTAGAATCCCTCGAAATCCTGCAGGGCCTTCGGCACGATCCCCACATAGCTTCGCGTGATGGTCCCGGTCTGGACGAGCCCCGCCACGATTCCCTTCGCGACATTCGCCGGGATCGCGAAGCCCAGGTTGTTCGCACCCAGGTATCCCCGCGAGGTTATGCCGACGATCCTGCCGTCCTCGGTCACAAGCGGGCCGCCGGAGTTCCCGGGGTTGATGGCCGCATCGGTCTGCAGCCAGGTGTTGAACGCGCCCGTCTCGTAGCCATTGACGCCGTTGTCGTCCTCAAAATAGCGGTTTGAGTTTGAGATGATTCCCCGGGTGACCGTCCGGGTCAGCCCGAACGGGGTCCCGACGGCGTAGACGGTCTCCCCGGGGAAGAGCCGGTCGCTGTCCCCGAACTCCCCGTGGGTGAGCTTGAGCCGGCGGCGCCTGACCTCCCCCATGTCCAGCCGGAGAAGAGCCAGGTCCGTCCAGTGGTCCCAACCGACCAGCCTCGCGCCCACCCGCTCGAGGCTCGCCAGCGTTATCGTGATCTCAACGGCGCGCGGGCTGGCGACATGGGCGTTGGTCAGGACCAGCCCGTCGGACGAGAGCAGCACCCCGGAGCCGATGCTTGCCTGGAAGCGGCGCGCTCCCCCGTCGTAATCGACCTCGCGGACGTCGATGCGGACCACGGAGTCCAGGAGCTGGTTGAATCCCCTGCCCATTCCCGCCGCCGCAAGGACCGGTGCGAGCGCGGCCGCGCCGAGGATCAGAAGGCGCAGCAGGTGCGCGGTTGACCGGGGGAGTGAAAGGTTCAAGGTGACTGGTTCAAGCGATGCCCACCACGTGCAAAGAATACGACTTTCAGGGGATTGAGCGCCACTGGCAATCTTTCTGGGACGAAAATCACTCCTTCCGCGCGCTCACCGGAGCGGACGCGCCGAAGTACTACGTCCTGGACATGTTTCCCTATCCCTCCGGCGCCGGTCTGCACGTGGGGCACCATGCCAACTACACCCCCACGGACATCATCGCGCGCTACCGGCGCGCCCGGGGGTTCAACGTCCTCCATCCCATGGGATGGGACGCCTTCGGCCTGCCCGCCGAGCAGCACGCGGTGAAAACCGGAACCCATCCGGCGGCGAACACGCAGAATAACATCCGGAATTTCAAGCGCCAGATCAAGGCGTTCGGCTACTCCTACGACTGGGAACGCGAGGTGGACACGACCGATCCGGCCTACTTCCGGTGGACCCAGTGGATCTTCCTCCAGCTCTTCAGCCGCGGCCTCGCGTACGTGGATGAGCGCCCCGTCTGGTGGTGCCCGGAAATGCGGACGGTCCTGGCCAACGAGGAAATCGTCGACGGGCGCAGCGAGGTGGGCGGCTACCCGGTCGAGCGCCGGAACCTGCGCCAGTGGGTCCTGCGCATCACCGCCTATGCCGAGCGGCTTCTCGCGGACCTGAAGGACGTCAACTGGCCGGACTCGACAAAACGCATGCAGGAGAGCTGGATCGGCCGCAGCGAGGGCGCCGAGGTTCTCTTCGGGCTCGAGCCCGCGTCCCTCGGGCAGCTCAGGGTGTTCACGACGCGCCCCGACACCCTCTTTGGCTGCACCTTCATGGTGCTCGCCCCCGAGCACCCCCTCGTCGACGCGCTCACAACGCCGGACCGCCGCGCCGAGGTCGAGGCATTCCGCCGGCAGGCCGCCGCAAAGAGCGACCTGCAGCGCACCGACCTGGCCAAGGACAAGTCCGGTGTCTTCACCGGCGGCCATGCCATCAACCCGGCCAATGGCGCGCGCGTGCCCGTCTGGATCGCCGATTATGTGCTGATGGGATACGGGACCGGCGCGATCATGGCCGTCCCGGCCCACGACGAGCGCGACTACGCCTTTGCGCTCAAATACGGCCTGCCCACGCCGCGGGTGATCGCGCCCGCCGAGGGTCCCGACGCCCTGCCCTTCACCGGAGACGGAAGCCTGGTGAATTCACCGGGCTACGAGGGCCTTCCGTGGCGGGAGGCCAAGCGCCGGATAACCGCGGACCTTGCCGCCCGCGGCGCCGCGAAGGAGGCCGTCAATTACAAGCTGCGCGACTGGCTTTTCTCGCGGCAGCGCTACTGGGGCGAACCGATCCCGATCGTCTGGACGAGCGAGGCGGACTATCGCCGGGCCGTCGCAGCCCGCCCCGCGGGCGTTCCCGCCGTCCCGGTCCAGTACACGAGCGGCGGCGTGACCCTCTTCGCCCTGCCGCTCCCCGAGTCCGCGCTGCCCCTTCGCCTGCCCGAGGTCCAGTCCTACCTGCCCAGCGGCGACGGCGAGAGCGCGCTGGCCAATGTGCCCGACTGGCTTGAGATCTGGTATGACCACGAGACCGGCGCCGCGGTCCCCGCCTCCGGCCCCCGGCCCGCGGGCCCGTCGTGGATCCGCGCCCGGCGCGAGACCAATACGATGCCCCAGTGGGCGGGTTCCTGCTGGTACTACCTGCGCTTTGTCGACCCGCGGAACGACAGGGCCCTGGCCTCCCCGGAGGCGCTGCGCTACTGGGGCGTCCCGGACCTCTATGTCGGCGGCGCGGAGCACGCCGTCCTTCACCTTCTCTACGCGCGCTTCTGGCACAAGGTCCTCTTCGACATGGGCGTCGTCCCGCAGTCCGAGCCCTTCACCCGCTTGTTTCACCAGGGAATCATCCTCGGCGAGGATGGCGAAAAGATGTCGAAGAGCCGCGGGAATGTCGCGAACCCGGAGATCACGACCGCAACCCACGGTACGGACGCCCTCCGGCTCTACCTCATGTTCCTCGGGCCCCTGGACGCAATGAAGCCCTGGAACCCGCGCGGGATCGAGGGAGTTTACCGCTTCCTCCAGAAGGTCTGGCGCGAATGCATCGGGGAGGACGGCGCGCGCAACGCCAAGATTTCCGACGACGCGGAGGAGCCCGGGGATCTCCCGAGGCTGCTGCACGAGACGATCCGCAAGGTCGGCGACGACATCGAGGCGCTGCGCTTCAACACGGCGATCTCCCAGATGATGGTCTTTGCAAATGCCCTGCAAAAGGCGCCGGCGGTGCGAACCTCGACCGTCCGAGCCCTCCTCCAAGTCCTGGCACCCTTCGCGCCCCACATGGCGGAGGAGCTTTGGGCGCGCCTCGGGGGGGCCTCCCCTATCCATTCCGCGGGCTGGCCGCGCTTTGATCCGGAGCAGGTCCGCGCCCAGTCCGCCAAGCTGGTCTTCCAGGTTAACGGGAAGCACCGCGGCGACGCGCTTGTTGCGCTCGGGCTTTCGGAAGCCGATGCCATTGCCGCGGCAAGGGGAAATTCCCGGGTCGCACCCTATCTGGACGGCAAAACGATCAAGAAGGTCATCTACGTGCCCAACCGAATCCTGAACCTGGTCCTGGAGTCCTGACACGTCCTACGTATCTTTACTTATTTCATCCTGAGGGAGAGTGAGTTACCTTATTATTGTTGCAGTGCCTAGGGAAAACACCCTAGATGTGCCCGCAATGTGATCCCGAATCCCGTACGGAAATGAAAATTAATATTAAACTGCTGGCAATTGGCATCTTACTTCTGGTGGTGCCCCAGTTTGCGTTGGCGGAAACCAAGGAGAATCTTCTGGGGAAGTTTTACGTGAGCAGGGTCTCGGGACGGGTTGAGTGCGTGTCCGAAAGCCGGATATTCGACCTGAGGAAGGGTGACGTCGTCCTGGCGCGCGGGGCGCGCCTGAGGTCCTTTCCGGGCGGAAACGCAACCCTGGTCCTCTCAAACGAGACGACTCTCTTCCTTGACGAGAAGACCGCCTTCAAGATCAACAAGTTTGAGCAGCAGCCCTTTCTCCCGAATAACAACCTGCTGATCGAGCCGTCGAATTCCGATACGCTGGTCACCGTCGGCACGGGCCGCATCGTCATCAGCACCCCCCAGTTGCTCAGCGGCACCAGGCTGATCTTCGAAACCGAGCATTCGCGGGTGTCGGTCCTCAACGGGCAGCCCGGCGGCGAAAAGGCGTTCATCGAGGTCACCGAGAAGCAGACCCATTTCGCGCTGGTCACCGGCGCCGCCAGCATCCAGGTCCGCGGTGCGGACGGGAATTTCACGTCGATCGGCACCCGCATCAAGTCCAGCGAGCAGGCGTACATTCGCTACACCCTCACCGGCCAGATCACCCTGGCCTCCTCGGCCGAGGACACGGTCAACGGGGCCGCGGCGGCCCAACCCGGGGCTAAGGCTCCGGGGCCTGTTCCCACCCAGGGCGCCGTGGTGGGCGGCGGCAGCACCGGTTCGCAGCCCGGGTTCACCTCAAACAGTCCCATTGTCACGATCCCGGGTGAGGCGGTTGTCCTGACCGTCGTCGGCGAGGCCACGTCGCAATCCGGCTCGGACGGCGCTGTCGTCCCGCTGGTTTCCGGAACCAAGCTTGCCCAGGGCGCGATCATAACGACCTCGACGGACGCCGAGGTCTACCTGCAGCCCTTTCCCGGGGCGCTTTCCGACATCAAGTCGGACGCCCGGGTGGTGATCGAGAAACTTGCCACCGCGACGTCCGGAGGCACGGTGCAGAAGCAGACCGCGCTCCTCGACCTGAAGCGGGGAACCCTGGTCTCCGTCCTGGATCCCGACCCGGCGAAGCGGAAGATCGACAACTACGGGGTCCGGACGCCCAACGGCATCGCCACCGCGCACGGCACCTCGTTCTCCGTTTCCGTGACGGCCAACGATTTCTCGGTCGCCGCCACGGCCGACAGCGTGACCTTCGTCACGCCCTCGGGCACCTCCTACTCGATTGCCGCGGGCAACATAACCATCACCTCGGCAAGCGGCCAGGCGCAGCCCCCGATTCCCCTGAGCCAGGCGGTCGCCGAGAATCCCGCGATCGCCCGCGTCCTCCGGACCGCTGTAAATACCGTCTCCACCATCGTCCAGAACAACATCGGAAGCCTCCCCTCCGCGTCCGCCATCAACCTCATCTCCCAGGTCGTCGGGGTGGCCGCCGCGGCCATGCCCACCCAGGCCTCCCGCTTTGCCACCGAGGCGATGTCCGCGGTCAATTCCCCGGGCGCATCGACCGCCGGCAACACCACCGGTGCGGCCGCGTCGGTGACCGCGGCAACCGTTTCCGCCGTTCCCGCGCAGGCTGCGCAGGTCGCCGCGGCCCTCACCCGCAATTCCCCGTCCCAGGCCACGACGATCGCCGCCGCCGCGGGAAGTTCCTCCCCCTCCCAGTCCGCGCAGGTGGCCACCGCGGTCCTCCAGGTGTCCGCCGGCCAGAACCCCGGCCAGTCCATTTCCGCACTGACCCAGGCCGCCTCCAGCATCGCGGCCGCGATGTCCGTCTCCGTCCCCGCGCAGGCCGGGCCGGTCTCCGGAGCCCTGATGCAGGCGATCGCCCAGGCCAACCCCCAGGCCGGAACCGCGGCCCTCACCCAGCAGGGAGCGACGCTCGCGGCGGCCGTCACCGCCTCGACGCCCGCGCAGGCCGGCCCGGTCGCCGCTGCCGTCATGCAGCAGATCACGGTCGCCAGCCCGGTTGCCCTCTCAAGCACCGCCGTCTCCCAGACCGCGGCCGCGCTCGGCGCCGCCGTGACGACCACCGCGCCCTCCCAGGCCGTCCCGGTCGCCACCGCGCTCATGCAGTTCATCCAGCAGAACCTCTCCGCCTCGGGCGGAACGGCCTCCGGACTGCTCGCGGCGACCATTTCCGCCGCATCCCCGGGCTCGGCGGCCGCGATCACGACGGCGGTGGCCGTGGCGTCGGGCCAGTCCGAGGCGACCGTGACCCAGGGTGCGCTGGCGTCCGCCTCCAGCGCCGCCGCGACCGTGACCGCCTCCGCCGGATCGGTGGCGAGCGGCTCCCAGGCATCCCAGTCCTCCGCCGCCTCCTCGGCGGCGGTCTCGGCGGCTGCGAGCGTCGCGGCCGACACCATCGCCACCATCACCAGCGGCACCTCGACCTCCTCCACGGCCTCCAGCGCCGGAGTCGTCCAGGGCACGTCGATCATCGTCGAGAAACTGGCGGGCGGAAACCTGGTTGATGTCGCCAACAATCTCAGCGGCTCGACGACGACCGTGACCTTCGGCACGACCAATTCCGGCGACTCGAGCGGCACGGCGACCGGCACCACGGGAACAACGATCACCGCCACGCCGACGACGCCCAACACCCTGCCTACGGACACCACGAGCACGTCGGTGACCCCCGGCACCTGACCCGACGCGGGCAATCTCCACCACCACGAATCAATGCGCCAAAGATGCCGCCTCTGCGCCAGCCTGCTGGTATTGTTGATCGCGGCCACCCCGCGGGCCCGGGCGCTGCTGACATTCAATGACGGAACGGACCAGGTATTCGTGAACGCCACCTACACATTCGGCTACGACAGCAACGTTTTCGCCCAGAAGGCGGCGCGCGGCTCCTCGACCCAGAACTACACCCTGGGGATGAATTACACCCGGCGCGCCGGGCTTATTTCCGTCACCGCGGCGGTGAACTGGGATTTCGGCTCGTTCGCGAGCTTCACCTCGCAAAACTTCGCGGATCCGAGCTACGCGGTGACCTTCACAAAGGGGACCGGGAGGACGACCGGGGCGCTGGCCTTGTCGGCCCAGAAAACGGACCAGCCCGATCCCGACTCGAACAACCGGGCGATCGCCTGGAATTACAACACCTCGCTGAACCTTCGCTACCCGGTCAACGAGCGCTACTATTTCACGAACACCACCAGCTACGGCGACACGCTTTACACGAACAAGGTCCTGTACGCCAACCTGGGCTCGATATCCGACGGGCTCGACCTGAACTACGTGTACGATTCCAAGCTCGATTTCTCGGGGGGCTACAATTTCGGCTTCAGCCACACGACCTCGACCACGAACTACGACCACAGCCTGACCTTCGGGGCGAGCGGCAGCCTGCTGCCGAAGGTGACCGGCTCGATCAGCGGAGGCTTCGAGGAGCGGCACAGCATCGAGTCCGGCCTCACCTCCAACTACGGCTCCCTGACCGCAAGTGGCGCCCTGGCGTGGCGCTATTCCCACCTGCTGAGCTTCTCCAGCGCGGTCAACAAGGCCTTCAGCACCTCCTCCACGGACGTGTCGCTGGACACGACCAGCGTCTCCCTGAACACCGACGTGAGCGCGATCCGCCGCCTGCGCACGAGCTTTGACATCTCGTACACGGGCACGGACTTCCTGGGCGTCGCCGGCGGCGGCCGCCGCGACACGCTGTGGCAGTTCATCGCCAACCTCGGGACGGCCATCACCACGCACGTCCGCGCGAACCTTGCCTACGCCCACACGATCAATTATTCTAATTTCTCAAGCGCAGAATTCACGAGCAACACGATCAGCCTGACCCTCAGCGCCGACTACTAGACCATGATGCCCACACCCGCCAAGAAAGCCCTGGCCCTTTTCGCGGCCCTCGCCGCGTTCGCGGCCCCGGCGCACGCCCAGACCCCGAAGCCGATGGCCGGATCCACGGGATACGTCTACACCCTGACGATCACCGACAAGCTCCGCGTCGAGGTGTTCTCGGAGCCCGACCTGACGACGATCACCCGGGTTGACGCCACCGGGAACATCAACCTCCCGCTGGTCGGCGACATCCACCTGGCGGACCTCACGGTCAACCAGGCGCAGGAGGCCGTCCAGAACGCCTACATTGGCAAGCGCTACCTCCGCCATCCCCAGGTCACGATTTCAATCGAGGAATACGCGCCCCGCGAGGTCACGATCCAGGGCCAGGTGCGCAATCCGTCCCGCTACGAGCTGCCGCTTGAGTCGACCTGGTCGGTCGTCGACCTGGTCACCAAGGCCGGGGGCTTCACGGACACCGCCAAGGGCTCCAATGTCATCGTGACCCACTACACCCCGGACGGGACGAAGATTGTGACCCACATGGACATCGAGAGCATCATCAAGGGCCGCAAGTCCTCCAAGTCTGTCGACAATTCCCAGCAGCTCCAGCCCGGCGACATCGTCTTCGTGCCGGAAAAGATCATCTAAACGCAACACCCATGGCCGATACCCATCCCCTCGCAGTCAAGTCCCACGTCGGGCCGGGCCCCGACGAGGAGGCGATACAGAGCCGGACGCTCCGCGACTACTACATCATACTGCGCGAGCGCATCTGGATCGCGCTGCCGCTCGCGCTGCTCGTGTCGATCGGCCTGGGCTACTGGCAGTCGCGCGCCGTGCCGATGTACTCCGCCAAGGCGACGCTGCAGTTTGAGAAGACCGAGACAATCGTCACCAGCCAGGGCGTGGTCGATCCGGGCGTGCACTCGGAGATGGACATCAACACCTACCTCCAGATCCTCCAGAGCAACCGGCTGCGGCAGAGCGTCATCGACTCCCTGACCCCCGACGAGCAGAAGGTGATCCTCAAGCCCGCGCTCAAGAATCTGCCCCCCGGGCAGCCGCCCCCGCCGGTCGGTTCCATGCTCGGCGGCGTCCAGCCCGACTCGGTCGGCAAGAGCTTCCTGATCAGCATCACCGTGGTCCACCAGGACCCGGAGGCCGCCGCGCTGATCGCCAACCGCTACGTGAAGCAGTTCATGCTGAGCATCCGCGACGACGTGAGCGGGAAGGACGACTTCGCCATGGGCTTCCTCAAGTCCCGGTCCGAGGAGCTGCGCAAGCAGTCCGAGGACGCCGACAAGGCGCTCGAGAACTACATGCGCGTCCACCAGCTCGTCTCGCTGGACAAGAGCATCGACCTGGTCACCGAGGGCCTGAAGACGGTGAACACCGACCTCACGTCGGCCCGGCTCGCCCTCCTCTCCGACGAGAACTTGCTCCAGCAGATCAATGATTTTCGGGCGCGCCACCGCGACCTGCTGGAGATCGACTACATCGCCAGCCACGGCGCCGTCTCCTCGCTGCGCAGCCAGCTCAGCGGGCTGGTCCAGACAAAGGCCGCGCTGTCCGAGACCTACCTGGAGAGGCACCCCAGGATGATCGACGTGGATGGGCGCATCGCCGAGACCCGCGACGTCCTCGGCAGGGAAATCGGCACCGCGATCGCGGACCTGAACACGAGCCTCGCCGAGAAGCGCAAGAACGTGGACTCGCTGCAGCACGAGTATGACAAGCGGGAAAGGGAGGAGCTCGCCCTCCGCGAGATGAAGATCGAGTACGACAGCCTGGAGACCCAGTCGGCCGAGGCGAAGTCCAACTACACCCAGATCCTCGACCGCTACAACCAGACGAACACCACCCGGGACCTGGAGCGCGTTCCGCTGCACCCGGTGGACCTGGCGATCCCCAATTACACCCCCTACGCGCCGAACTTCAGCCGGATCTTCCGGATGAGCGTGATCCTGGGGATCATGACCTTCCTGATCGTCGCCGTGGGCCTAACCTTCATCGACGACCGGATCAAGAGCGCCTGGGACATCGAGAGCTTCATCGGGGTCAACCTGCTCGGGATCATCCCCGACCTCTCCGGCGTCAAGAACGAGGAGAAGTACACGCTGCTGATCGACAACAAGCAGACCTCGGGCGTCGAGCCCTTCCTCAACATCTACAGCTCGATCAAGATCCACTCGAAGCTCGACTACCCCAAGTCGCTCCTGGTCACCAGCACGATCCCGGGCGAGGGCAAGACCCTCGTGTCGAGCAATCTCGCCGGCTGCTTCGCCCGTCACGGCAAGAACACCCTGCTTGTGGACTGCGACCTTCGCCGCCCCATGCTCCACCGGCACTTCCGCCAGCAGAACAGCGTCGGGCTGATCTCCTGGTTCGTGAACGGGGCCAGCCTCGAGGGCAACCTCGTGACCAATCCGCACCTTGGGATCACCAAGATCACCGACAACCTCTCCCTCCTCAGTTCCGGCGGCCGCTCGAAGAGTCCCACCGAGATGCTCGAGACCCCCGTCTTCGGCCAGCTCCTCTAGCAGCTCAAGAAGCACTACGACCTGGTCGTGGTCGACTCGCCCCCGATGGGAGCGGTGACCGACGCCCTGCTCCTTGCGGCCCGCACCGACGAGATCGTCTACGTCTGCCGCTTCAACCGCTCGTACCGCAAGCACATCAAGCTCTACATGCGCACGCTCCTGAACGGGAAGAACGTGGTCCTGGGGATCGTCCTGAACGGCCTCTCGCCGCGGCGCATCGAATATTACTCGAATTACCGGTATTATCGCAGTTACAAGAAGTACTACGGCGCCCAGACCTGACGGAACACGGACGGGCGCCCCCGATGCCGCAACCGCCATCCTCCTTCCTGCCCCCCGGCTTTGATCCCGCCCGCCCCGTGGCGCTGATCGCCGGCCAGGGGCTCTACCCGGCCCTCGTCGCCGCCGCCGTGCGGCGCGCCGGGGTCCCGCTCCGGCTGATCGCCTTCGAGGAGGAGACCCCCGTCGCCCTCGTTGAGTCCGTTCCCGAGGCGGAACGCCGGATCCTCAAGGTCGGGCAGATCGGCAAGGCCCTCCGCGCGCTGGAGGATTTCGGCGCCGGCTACGCGCTGATGGCCGGCCAGATCACGCCCCGGCGGCTCTTCAAGGGCCTCCATCCCGACCTCAAGGCAACCCGGATGCTCCTGTCGCTCAAGCGCCGCAACGCGGAGACCATCTTCGGGGCCGTCGCCGCCGAGATTGAGGCCCTGGGTATCACCGTCCTCGACGCCCGGGCCTTCCTCGACGACCAGTTGGCCACGACGGGCTGCATGACCGGCCGCTCCTTTCCGATCGAGCGAGACTACCTCGACCACGGCATCCACATCGCCCGCGAGTGCGCCCGGCTCGACATCGGGCAGGCCTGCGTCGTCCGCAAGGGAACGGTGATCGCCGTGGAGGCCTTCGAGGGCACCGACGAGATGATGCGCCGGGCGGGCGGATTCAAGAGCGACCAGTGCCTCCTGGTGAAGACGGTGAAGGCCCGCCAGGACTACCGTTTTGACGTCCCGTGCTTCGGCCTGCGCAGCCTGGAGACCATGCGCGAGTCCACGATCGGCGCCGCCGCCCTCGAGGCCGGCCGGGTGATCATCCTGGACCGCCCCGCGGTCCTCGCGAAGGCCGCCGAGTGGGGAATCAGCCTCTTCGGCTTCGAATAGCCCCGGGGTTCGCGCCGGCTTGCGCTTTTTTCCCCGTTCAGGCAACCTGCCCCCATGCAGAAGGACGTCGTTGCCATAATGGTCAAGGGGGTGATGCCCACCGCCAACGCCTGCGCCATATTCATCGGCGACGAAAGCAAGACCTTCGTCATCCAGGTTGACCGCTTCGTCGGCAGCGCGATCCAGGCGACCCTGAAGGGCGTGAAGAAATCCCGGCCGCTCACCCACGACCTGATCGGGAGCATTCTCCTGGGCCTGGGCGCCCGGCTGGAGCACGTCCTGGTCAACGACCAGCGCGAGGGAACCTTCTACGCCCGGGTCATCCTCAGGATGGAGAACGAGCTCGGCCGAAAGATTGTCGAGATCGACGCCCGCCCGAGCGATTCGATCGTCCTGGCCCTCCAGCAGAAGCGCCCCATTTACGTCGCCCGCGCGGTCCTCGACGCGGTGGACGACATGTCGGAACTGCTCGAGAACGTACTCAAGCAGCAGTCCGAGGAGGGCGACGAGTCCGAGCTGTGATTTCCATCGAGTTTCCACCCCCTGGCGGGGCGCCCCTCACGGCCCTCGCGCCGATGCAGGACGTCACCGACCTGGCGTTCATGCGCGTGATCGCGCACTACGGCGCGCCGGACCTTTTCTTCACGGAGTTTTTCCGCGTCCACGCGCAGTCCCGCCCGGAGAGGCACATCCTGCGGTCGATCGACGAGAACGACACCGGTCGGCCCGTCTTTGCGCAGATGATCGGCGAGGACATTCCGCACATGGTCCGCACCGCCGCGGACCTCGCGCGCCATCCCATCGCCGGGATCGACCTGAATCTTGGCTGCCCCGCACCCAAGGTTTACAAGAAGAACGTCGGTGGCGGCCTGCTGAGGGACCCGGAGAAGATCTCGGAGATCCTGCGCGCCCTGCGCGAATGCGTCGGCGGCGGGCTTCTCACGGTGAAGATGCGCCTGGGCTTTGACGACACCGCCTGCTTCGACGAACTGGTGGACACGATCGGCGCGCACCGCCCGAACCTCCTGAGTGTCCATGGGCGAACGGTGAAGGAGGGGTACCGCAGCGACGTCCACTATGAGTTTATCGCCCGCGCGGCATCCCGGGCCCCCTGCCCCGTCCTGGCCAACGGCAACATCACGTCCGCGGCCAAGGCCGCCACGGTCCTTTCCCAAACGGGAGCCCGGGGTGTCATGATCGGCCGCCACGCGATCCGCAACCCGTGGATTTTCGGCCAGATTCGGGATGCATCACAGGGGAAAGCACCGCGCCGGGTGACGCTCGGCGACGTCCGTGACTACGTTGGCCGCCTGTATGCGGCGACCCGCCACGACGGGATCCCCGAGCAGGCGCACGTGAACAAGATGAAGAAGTACCTCAATTTCGTGGGCCAGAGCGTGGACCCCGCCGGGGACTTCCTGCGCGACATGCGCCGTACCGAGACCGAGGCCGAGCTCTTCGCGGTCTTCGACCGCCACCTGATGGCCGATCCGGGAAGGGAATTTTCCCCAGAGCCCTACCCCGGCGTCATCGCCCGGCCGAATTGCGAGACACCGGATTCGGATGGATGCTCGCTGGAAACGGTGACCGCCTAGGATACTTGCGGGCAAACGGTTAGCTTTTGTCCCTACCCCGCCGGCCGCTTGCGTTTCGCATCGCAGGTTCACTCGACGTGAGGTGGCTGCGCACTTCCAACATAGCCTGTTCCCCCTCCGGCCACAGGTTGCGTGGCCAATCCCGACTATCGCTTCAGCTTGCTGACGAATTCTGCCTCGAAAACATCGTAGACAAGGCTGCGTTCCTCGATGAACACTGCCTCGATCGCCTCGTCCGCAGCGTAGCGGAAGATGATCCGGTGGCGCCCGACCCGCAGCCGATAATATCCAGCCAGTGTCCCTTCTAAGGCATTGATGTCGCCGCGATCGTGGGCCAGTTCCTTCAGGGCATGCCTGATCGCTCGACGGGGTTCAGGGGCGAGCCGCCGGACGTAGTAGATGATCTGAACTGCAGGCCGAATGACTCGGATCATTCGGGAATATCTTCCAACTTTCCGAACTTGGTCTTGCCGGCCTTGTGTTCTTCGATGGCGCGCATGGCAGCAGTGTTGCCCAGGATTTCGAGGGTCTCGGCCACCGCAGTCATGCGGTCATAGCCCATTATGTAAGCTACTGGTTTGTCATGTCTTGTGACCGTGACGACGGAACCGCCCTCGGCCGCCTTCACCATGGCAGGAAAGGAATTTTGGCCCTCGGAAACACTAACGGTAGATTTCATGGTAAAAACGGTACTTTATGGATGAGCGTGCGTCAAATAGAAGTTCCGAAATACAGGCATTTTCCAGGGGAACACTACCGGATTCCCACCCAAACCACTTCAGTCGGCCGGGGCAGGTCCCCCCACCCGACGAATTCTAATTACACCATGAAATCCCCAATCCTGTCGCTCGCATTAGTCCTGGCGGCCCCGCTGTTTGCAGCAAGCGCGACGATGTCGAACGTCGTACTCTACCAACCGGATGCCGTCATGAATGAGCGCATGGGTGACGTGCGGCCCTTTGCCCTCTTCATCCAGAAGCTCGAGGTCGTCTGCAACGGGTCATTGACGACAATGGAATGTGAAGGACTGGATGTGGTGGTCGTTTTGAAACCAGGAGGCCAGTCGCGGGTGTGGTTTGTTTCATCACTATCGAAAGCGCCTGATCGCTCCCGATTGAAAGTGGCAATCGAGAAAATCGAGGTCCCTGCCGTGAGTGGGCCTGTAGCTTTTGCCTTGGCCTACGATCTCAACGGCTATGCGCATTTGATGCCCGCAGGGGGGAAGTTTCGGCCGCCAATCCCTGCCGAATGGCTCGCGAAAACCAGGGGGAAAGGCCCGCTTTTGATTCCGGATGGCTTCATTCCCTACGTGTGGCCGGATTCACACTAACCCTGGGTAGTAGCGGTACTACCCCCATTCGAGTTGTTAGCTAGGGGAAATGCAGAATTGTCAGAGCCGGGATCCATTGTGGCACTCAGATTAGCTATTCTCCTTGCCCTGCCGGGCGCGTGCGTTTTGCATCGCAGGTTCAGTTAAGGAGAGGTGCCTGAGTGGTCGAAAGGGACGGTTTGCTAAACCGTTGTACGGGTAAAACTGTACCGAGGGTTCGAATCCCTTCCTCTCCGAACTTTTCGCTGCCAAGCAGCGAAAAGTTCGGACCCCGGCGTAGTCGGACGAAGCCGGGTCGTCAATATTTCGGACCCCGACGAAGCCCAGCGAAGCCCGGGTCATCAGTTCGGACCCCGGCGTAGTCGGACGAAGCCCGGGTCCCGCCTCCACTTCGTTCCGCCGGGCAAGCTGCCGGACAAGCGGGTCTGCACCAAAGCCGTATTTCAGGGTCTACGCGAAAGTTTCAGAGGTGGAGCGGGACCTCCGGGCACGCTGGCTTGGGCTATCGTCGCTCAGCGCGCTCGGAGATCGCGCTCCACCACGGAAATACGCGCCAGCGATTCCAATTGATCCCCAATCGGCTCTTCCCCTATTACGGTCGGTAATGTCCTCCTCCGCCCGTTGGGCTCCGGCGGACGAGCTTCGCATTGCGAAGCTCGCCTTCCGATTCGTCCTCATCCTCGGCCTGGTCAACCTCTTCGCCGACTTCACCTACGAGGGCGCACGGAGCATCACCGGTCCCTTCCTGGGTTCCCTCGGTGCCACGGCCACTGCGGTCGGATTTATCGCCGGGTTTGGCGAACTGGTCGGCTACGCCCTCCGCAGCCTCACCGGCTACATCGCCGACAAGACGCGCCGCTACTGGCTCTCCATCTTCATAGGATACACGATCAACATGTTCGCCGTGCCGGCGCTGGCGCTCGCCGGAAACTGGAAGGTCGCCGCGATCCTCATCATCGCCGAGCGCACCGGCAAGGCCATCCGGAAGCCCTCGGTCGAGGCCATGCTCTCCGAGGCCGGCAAGTCGATCGGCCACGGATGGGTCTTCGGCCTGAACGAGGCCCTCGACCAGACGGGCGCAACCATCGGTCCCCTGGTAATGGCCGCGGTCCTCTACCACCGCGGCAGCTACCATCACGCCTTTGCCCTGCTCCTCGGTTCCGCCCTCTGCTGCCTGGCCACGGTCGCCGTCGCCCGGTTCCTCTACCCGCGCGGCCATGAACCCCGCGACCGGAAGCCGCTCGTCCCGGGGACAACCGGCTACACGGGCGGCTACTGGTGGTACGTGCTCGGCGGCGGATTGATTGCCGCGGGTTTCGCCGACTTTGCGCTGATCGGTTTCCACTTCCAGCATACCCGGGTCGTTTCCGAGTCGATGATCCCGGTATTTTATTCGGTTGCCATGGTCTCCGGCGCCCTCTCGGCCCTCGTCTTCGGGCGCCTCCTCGACCGCTTCGGCCGGCCCGTCCTCATCGGCGCCTTCCTCTTTCCCGTCTTCTTCGCCCCCTTTGTCTTCTGGGGCGGAGCCGCCGCGGTCCTCGTCGGGATGCTCCTTTGGGGACTGGGCGTGGGCGCGCAGGATTCGCTCCTGAAGGCGGTGCTTTCCCGGATCCTTCCCGCGGAGCGCAAGGCGGCCGGGTTTGGGCTCTTCGACTCGGGGTTCGGCATCGCCTGGTTTGCCGGCAGCGTCGCCATGGGCTGGCTCTACGATCGCTCCCTGACAGGAGTCGTGATCCTCTCCGTGGTTCTCCAGGCGGCGGCAATTCCCGTCCTGCTTTACGCCTCGCGCCCGCGCACTGCGGGACAATGATTCCTCCCCTCGCCCCATGACACCCCGGGAACGCATGATCGCCGCCCTGGAGCGCAGGCCCCTGACCGGCCGCGTTCCGCACTTCGAACTGGTTTTCTTCCTCACGATGGAGGCCTTCGGGAAGCTGCACCCGATCCACCGCACCTACGAGCAGTGGTTCCAGATGGAGGAGCGGGAGCGCGAGCTGCACCGGCGCGACATGGCCGACCTCTACATCGCGACCGCCGAGCGCTTCGAGCACAGCGCGATCTTCATCCATCCCAATCCCGGGACCGACGATGAGCTCAATCGCATGGTCGCCCTCATCCGGGAGCGCAGCGGAGACCGCTACTTCCTGATGGCCCACGGCGATGCGACCTTCGCGGTGCCCAATGGGACGGACATGGAGTCCTTCTCCTGCCAGATGGTCGAGGAACCCGCTGTCCTGAAGGCGCGCACCGCCGGATGGGTGAAGGAGTCCCTGGAGCGGGCCGCAAGGAACCGGCGGCCGGGCGGGCTCGACGGCTTCGCCCTCTGTGCCGACTACTGCTTCAACACCGGGCCCTTCATGAGCCCGGCGGCCTTCTCGGAATTTGTGACCCCCTACCTGGCGGAGGTCACGCGGGGTTACCGCGACCTGGGCTACTACGTGATCAAGCACACCGATGGAAACATCATGCCGATCCTTGACCAGCTCGTGCAGACCCGGCCGCACGCCCTCCACTCCCTCGATCCCCAGGGCGGCGTGGATATTGCCGAGGTGAAGCGCCTCTACGGGAAGGATCTGTGCCTGATCGGGAACGTCCACTGCGGGGTCATGGACACGGGGACCCCGGAGCAGATCCGGGAATCGGCGCGCTACTCGCTGCGGCACGGGATGCCGGGAGGTGGCTACATCTTCTCCACGAGCAACTGCGTCTACACCGGGATGCCGCTGGCCAGCTACGAGACGATGCTCGATGTCTGGCGCCAGGAGGGGAATTACTAAGGATCGATTGCAAAGAAAAATGTAGCCGGGGTCCCAGACCCCGGACCGGCCTCTGGGAGGCCGGCTACATCGAACCGGAACAGCCATAAGTCTATTTTAAATGCACTATTTTGGACGTCACCCGCTCGGCGCTTTGCCTCTCCTCGCCGCGGCCCTGATATTTTCGAATCCCGCCCGCGCGGCGATCGAGGACGGTCCCGATCCGATCTTCGTCAAGCCCGCGCCGACCACGATGGCGGCGCTCCCGGCCCTGGGAACGGCCGGCGTGTCCGTCGCCGAGGTCACCGACTACGCCCCGGGGCATTACACCGGTTCCCTCGCCCCCAGCCCGCCGCACGCGGACGGGAATGCGAGGAGGGCGCTGGTTGTCTCCTGGAAGAACGATCCCTGCCGATTCATCTTCAGCCACGAGGCGAGCTACTGTCCCCTCCTCGAGCTGCCCGACGGCTCGGCGCTGTGCAGCCAGTTCTTCGAGGGCAACCTGGGTGACGCGGAGCTCTTCAACAATGAGGGACGCAAGGAGCGAAACAGCTTCGTGGACGTCATCCAGGCCGGTCCCGCGCGCGTGTGGGTGCGCTGGACGTATTTTGCGGTGAACAAGGACAGCGACGCCCATCCGCGCCTTCGGGGCACGGAGGACTACTTCGCCTATCCCAATGGACTGGTGCTGCGCCGGATGTCCTACGAGAGCCTGATGCCCGGGAGCGTGGCCGGCTACAGCACCCAGCCAATCGAGCTCTTCGGCGTGCTGCCGCAGGGGGCCTTCGTCAGGGATTCATTTGTCCGTGATCCGGCGCATGGCGACGTCGACGCCCTCGCCGCGCTGGATCTCTACAGCGACCGCCGCTACGACATCTTCTGGGGGGAGAAGGGATCGGTCCGGCGCAACGGCGACGATGCGACCCTGGACGCGATCACCCGCTCGCGCGGCTGCGCCCTGGTCATGCCCTTCCGCGGCCGGCTCCTTTTCATCGCGCTGGGCGAGGCGAGCGGCTTCTCGGGAAAGTTCAACCAGTACGTGGACCACAGCACCCCCGGTGCGGCGGGTGGGTCCGGCTGGGGCCAGGGCCTGTGGGACCACTGGCCGATCGGCTGGGCAAACTCACAGACCTCGTACTGGAAACCGGGCTCGCCCTATTCCTACAGCTTCGGATCGATCGGGCAATTCTTCGTCCCGGAGGGGAAACGCCTTTCGTCCTTCTGGCGGGACTACTCGGGATTCTGCAAGGATATGGCCTTCAACCGGTGGACGGCCACCCGCGTCTCCTACGTCCTGCTGGGATCGGCCCGCGACTGGGCGGAGGTGAGAAGGATCGGGAAGGCCTGGCTCGACAAGGGCCCGGGTTGCGCCCGCCCCTCGAGCGTTGCGGACCTGCGCTGAGGGCACGCCCGGGCAGACCCGGCGAGCCCGCTCAGGAGGGACCGGTCTCCTCGACGGTCACCCCGGTGTTGAGCGTCTGCGCGCCCCCGCCGCTGAACAGGCCCTTCACCGGGCTCACGTCGGAAAAGTCCCTGCCGCGGGCGACCACGATGTGTCTCCTGCCGGCCGGACAGGCATTCGTCGGGTCGTAGTCCACCCATCCCGTCCCGGGAATGTACGCGGATACCCAGGCGTGGGATGCGTCTGCGCCAATCATCCGGGGCTGCCCGGGCGGGGGCCGGGTGAGCAGGTAGCCGCTCACGTAGGCCGCCGGGACGCCCTTTTGCCGCAGGCAACTGATCATCAGGTGCGCAAAATCCTGGCACACGCCCCGCCGCTCGACGATCACCTCCGAAAGCGGCGTGGAAATCCGGGTCGCCTCCCGGTCGAAGGTGAAGGCATCGCAGAAGCCGGCCCCCATCCTCGCCAGCCACTCGGGCAGCGGAGCGTCGCCCCCGAGGTTCCCGGCCAAATCCTCCGCGAGGATCCCCGCCTCGGGAAGGAGCGGAACCATGGGCGAGGCGTGAAGGAATTGCTCCAGCGAGAAATCGATCTCCTCCACCGCCTTTTCAACCCGGCCGGGTGTTTCCGCCAGGGTCGGGGCCGGCCCGTCGGGAGGGGGAGCCGGTTCCTCGCGCCGGACGAGGCTGCGGCTGGTCACCGTCAGCTCGCGGAGCGGTTCCCTGAGGGTGAAGAGGTGCTGCTTGTTTCCAAAATAGTCGATCCGCGAGGTGAGGTCCGTCGGGTGCGGCGAGACCTGGAGCTCGAAGGCGTCGCAGTGCTGGTTCGCCTCGTTGCGGGGCTGGAGGTGAAGCGCCTGCCAGGCCGCGGTCGCCTGCGAGGCGAGCAGGTAGTGCGTCGTGTGGATGATGCTGTAGCGCGGCATGGGCTAGCTTCCCTGGATCGCCTCGGGCACCTCGGAGTGGCTGAAGTAGACCTGGGTCAGCCGGTCGTTGATCTCCGTCAGGGTTTCCCGGGCCCCTGCGAGGAACGCGCGGGCCAGTTGCGGGTCGCGCGCCAGCAACGAGGGATCGGATTGCCTGATGGCCGCCCCCAGGCGGAGGGCCGTTGCCTTCAGGTCGGGAACCGATCGCTGGGAGGGAACCGCGGGCAGCGCCGCCAGGTGCTCGGCGACCTGGTCCACCTGGAAACGCAGGCCGCGGGGATTCTCCGGCGCGGCGATCAGCCAGGCGACGATCGAGTCCGGGCGCTGGATCCCGTGGTAGACGCCCCGGTAGGTGAAGAGCGTGTCCGTGAAATGAAGCAGCGTCTGCAGCCGAAATTCCCCAGGCGGGCCTTGCGCAGGCCCCTCCCGGCCCGTGGGCAGGAGAAATTCGCCGGCGAGGAAGATCAGCTGGAGCGCGCGCTCGATCCACCGGCCCAGCATGAGGAAGCGCCATCCCAGGTCGTGGGCGATGGTCTCGCTTCCCAGCGCCTTCAGGATCCCGAGCTGCTGGCCGAAGTCGGACTCGAACTGGGGTTGCTCCTGGGCGGCGATACCCCGCAACCGCCGGAGGATCCGCCAGAACTCCGGGGGCAGACTGACTTTCAACTGGTCCATCACCCGGATGAGCTGCGCCAGGTTGGCCGCCAGGCTTCCGGGATGATCGGGATCATCGGCGTCCACCCGGATCTGCGCGGCCATTTCCCCGGCTGTCGCGCCGTCCTCCGGCCAGCTCTGCTGCGCGGCGAGGAGGATTCGCAGTGAGTCGCCGACCACGGCCGGATCGAGCGCCGCCACTTCGCTCCGGAGAAGCGGGTCGAGCCTGTCCAGGAGCCGCACCATTTGGGCCGTGCGTTCGAGATACCGGCCGAACCAGTAGAAGTTGTCCGCGACCCGGCTGGGCGTGCTCTCGGGGCGCTGATAGCCTGCGTCGGGCTCGGCCAGAGGAGCGGGCCGAGGGGCCTGGCCGGGCTTCGCGGAGACCACCCAGGTGTCCTTGCTCACGCTTCCCCGCTGCAGCGACACGATCGCGTCCTCGCCACTCGGGTCAAACCGGGTCAGCCCTCCGGGCATCACCCGGTAGTCGCGGTCCTGCCAGGCGACGAAAAGCCTCATCACGAAGGGAACCGGGCGGAGGCTTCCCCCGGCCCAGGCCGGCGTGGTGCCCAGAAAGACCCGTTCCTGGCCGCAGTAGTCCCCGGGGTTGGCCGCAATCTCCGCGGCGAGCGCCTCTCGCTCGCTCTCGGTAAGCAAGGCGCCGTACCGCGTGGAAAATCCGCCGCGCACCCGGAAGGACGGCTTGATGACCAGGCTGCCGAGATTCTTCAGCACGTAGGCGAGCGCCTCCGGGTGGCCGCACCACCAGGTGCCCACGCTCGGCAGGCGCAGGTCCTCACCCAGGACCGCGCGGCAGAGCGGCTTGAGGAAGCCCAGGAGGCTCGCACTCTCCAGCGCGGCCCCGCCGAGCCGGTTGGCGATCGCGACCCGGTTGCCGTGCGCGGCGTGGACAAACCCGGGGACGCCCAGGACGGAGTGCGGGTCGAGTTCGAGGGGATCGCAGAACGACGAGTCCACCCGCCGGATGACCGCGTCCACGCGCTTGAGTCCGCCGACGGTCCGAAGGAAGACCTGCCCATCCCGGGTCGTGAGGTCCGCTCCCTCGACCAGCGGGTGCCCCAGGTGCCGCGCGAGATAAGCGTGCTCAAAATAGGTCTCGTTGGCGGGCCCCGGGGACAGGAAGACAACCCGCGGATCCTCGCCCCGCACCCGGAAAGGCGCCAGGTTGGAGAGCGAGGACTGGAAGTCGCGAAAGAAGCCCTCCAGGCGCCCCACGCGCAAGCCGTTGAACGGCTGCGAGAGGGCCGATTGCACGATCGCCCGGTTTTGCAGGGAGTAGCCAAATCCCGACGGGGCGTCCAGCCGGTCCTGGAGCACCCACCACTGGCCGTCCGGCGAGCGCGCGATGTCCGCGGCATAATGGTGCAGGAAGACCCCGGGCTGGTTGCCGATACCCGCGCAGGGCCGCAGAAAGTGGGGATTGGCCATCGCCAGCCGGGCGGGCAGGACGCCGTCCTGCAGGAATTTCTGCGGACCGTAGAGGTCGGCGAGCAGCGTATTGTACAGGCGCGCCCTCTGGCGCAGCCCATTGCTCAGGACCTCCCAATCGGCCGGGCTGAGCAGCAGCGGGACAACGTCCAGCGGCCAGGGCTTCGATTCCGACCGGTCGCCCGCATAGACATTCATGCTCACGTCCTGCTCCAGGACTGCCCGTGCGGACGCCTCGGCGGCGGTCGCCAGCGTCGCCGAAGGCACCGCGCCCAGGCTCCGGAGGAATTCCGCCCAGTGCGGCCTTATCGAGCCGTCCTCGTCCCGGCACTCGTCGAAACGCCCCGGGAGCCCCGCGTAACCAGGCAGGAGATCGTCGTTGCCGGGCGGGGCGTGGGGTTCGGGCATTGGGGTCTGCTGGGGAAAAATCGCCTAACGCTGCCCGTTTTTGCGCTTTGCGGCAAGCCGCAGGTCCACCGTGTAGCGGAATTCCGCCGAGCCGGTGACTGTCTCCAGGGGATCGAGCCTGCCGGGCGCATGCCCGAAGGGAAAGAAGCGGGCGAAGCGCCGCGTCTCGGTGCCGCGGGCCGGATCGAGCGGATCCAACCCGCCGGGGGTGTGCCCGAAGGGGGAAAAGCGCGCCAGTCGCCGCCCCTCCGCCTCGTAGGAATTGACGGGAACCTTGGCGTAGTTGCGCCCGCCCGGGTGGATGACATGGTAGGTGCAGCCGCTGACCGCCCGGCCCGTCCACGTGTCCACGAGGTCGAATACGAGGGGGCTGTCGATCCCGATCGTGGGGTGCAGGGCCGAGGGCGGCTGCCAGGCCCGGTACCGCACGCCCGCGACGAATTCGCCCACCACCCCCGTCGCGTGGAGCGGAACCAGCACGCCATTGCAGGCGACCTGATAGCGGGCCGGGATCAGCCCCCTGAGCCGCACCTGCAGGCGCTCCACCGAAGAGTCCACGAAGCGGACAGTCGCGCCCACGCTCTCCTCGCCCATCACGTGCCAGGGCTCCAGCGCGTTGCGCAGCTCCAGCTCCATGTCGCGATACTGCAGGGTTCCGAAGACCGGGAAGCGAAACTCCAGGTGGGGGGCGAACCAGCTTTCCGAAAAGGGAATGCCCCAGTCCCGGAGATCGGCCACGACATCCCCGATGTCCATCTCCACGAAATGCGGCAGCATGAAGCGGTCGTGAAGTTCCGTTCCCCAGCGCACGAGGCTTCGGGGCGTGTACGGATGCTCCCAGAAGCGGGCCACGAGGGCCCGGATCAGCAATTGCTGCACGAGGCTCATCCGCGGATGCGGCGGCATCTCAAAGCCCCGGAACTCCAGGAGGCCGAGGCGACCGGACGCGCTGTCCGGCGAGTAGAGCTTGTCGATGCAGAACTCGGCCCGGTGGGTGTTCCCCGTGACATCGACCAGCAGGTTCCGGAATATCCTGTCCACCAGCCAGGGCGGGCAGGCCCCCGGCCCCCGGCCCGATTTCGCGAGCTGGCGGTCCAGCTCGAGAAAGGCGATTTCCATCTCGTACACGCTGTCGTTCCTCGCCTCGTCGATCCGGGGGCTCTGGCTCGTCGGCCCGATGAATAGGCCGCTGAAAAGGTAGCTGAGCGCGGGATGCTGGTGCCAATAGGCCACCAGGCTCTTCAGCAGGTGGGGCCTGCGCAGGAGCGGGCTGTCCTCCGGCGAGGGCCCGCCGAGCACAACGTGATTGCCGCCGCCGGTCCCGGCGTGCCGACCGTCGATCATGAACTTCTCCGCGCCAAGCCCGCATTCCCGCGCGGTTGCGTAGAGCCAGTCGGTCTTCTCCTTGAGTTCCGCCCAGCTCGAGGACGGGTTGATGTTCACCTCGATCACGCCGGGATCCGGCGTGATCTTGATATTGTCAATCAGGGGGTCGACCGGCGGGTTGTAGCCTTCCAGGACCACCGGAATCTCCAGCGAACCCGCAGTCGCCTCGACGGCCGCGACGAGGGCCAGGTAGTCGTCCGCCTCTTCCAGGGGCGGCAGAAACACCAGCACCTGTCCTCCCCTGGCCTCGACGCAGAGGGCAATCCGGACCTCGCTCTCCAGGATGGGCCCGACATCGCCGGGCAGCCTCCACGGCTGGAGGCCAAGCGGAAGCCGAAGCCCCATCGGGGAGTCGCCCGGGATGAGGAACATCCGGCCCGCCGCGAAATGCCAGGCCGACGAGAGCCAGGCCCCGGTGTGACCCCGCATGATCGGAAGCGCAAAGCCGGCGGGCGTGTCGAGCCCCGTCTCCAGGGCCGCGGCGAGCCGTGCCCGCTCGGCCTTGTCGGCCAGGCTGAGCTCCGCCGGATCGTATCCCGCCGGCAGGCGCCGCTCCTTCCACGCATGGTAAAAGGCGTCCTCAAATCCCGGGACCAGGCGGTTTTCCCCGATGCCCAGTCGCCCCGCCAACCCGGCGGCAAAACGCCGTGCATCCGCGGCGCCCCGCCCCGCCGACACGAGCGGATCGGCAAGGAGCCGCGGTTCGCGCCAGATCGGTTTTCGGTCCTTCCGCCAGAAACAGGCCAGGACCCAGCGCGGCAGGGGCTCGCCGGGGTACCACTTGCCCTGCCCGTGCTGGACAAATCCGCCATGGCCGTAGGTCGCGAACACCCGCTCGAAGAGCTTTCCGGCCAATTCGCGCTTCCTCGGCCCGAGCGCCTCCGTGTTCCACTCCGGCCCGTCCATATCGTCGCTGGCCACAAAGGTCGGCTCGCCGCCGACGGTCAGTCGCACATCGCCGGCCTTGAGGAGCGCGTCTACCTTGGCGCCAACCCCGTCGATCTTCGCCCAGGTTTCATCCGAATAGGGCAGCGTCACCCGGGACGACTCGACGATCCGCCGGATGCTCAGCTCGAAGGCGAGCGTGCTCTCGCACTTTTCGACCGAGCCGCTGATCGGCGCCGCCCCCGAGGGCTCGGGGGAGCACGCCAGCGGCAGGTGGCCCTCGCCGGCCATGAGCCCCGAGGTCGGGTCCAAGCCGATCCATCCGGCGCCCGGGAGGTACACCTCGCACCAGGCGTGCAAGTCCCCGAAATCCTCCGGCGCTCCCGGAGCGTCACCGGCGGCCCGCACGTCCGGGCGGAGCTGGATCAGGTATCCGGACGCGAAACGCGCGGCCAGCCCGATGTGCCGGAGCAACTGCACCAGAAGCCAGGCCGAGTCCCGGCACGAGCCGCTGCCGCGGGCCAGCGTCTCATTGGGCGACTGCACCCCATGCTCGAGCCGGATGATGTACTTGACGGCCCGGTTGACCCGGGAATTGAGGCCCACGAGGAAATCGACGGTGGGACGCGGGGTCAGGTCGATTTCCCCCAGGAACTTCCTGAAGGCCGGCTCGGCGGGATCCTTTCGCAAGAAAGGCAGCAGTTCGACCGCGAGGGCCGTCTCGTAGGCAAAGGGTATCTTTTCGGCCTCCGGTTCCAGGAAAAAGTCGAAGGGGTTCCGCACGGTCATCTCGGCGATCAGGTCCACCTCCACTGAGAACACCCGGGTCGGCTTGGGAAAAACAAAGCGCGCGTTGCGGTTGCCCTGGGGATCCTGGAGCCAGTTGACGAAGTGCTCCGCCGGCTCGACCTTCAGCGAGTAGCTGAGGATGGGCGTGGCGCAGTGCGGGGCGGGCCTCAGGCGGACCGTCTGGGGTCCCAGCATGATAGCCCGGTCGTAGCGGTAGGTTGTGCGGTGGTGGAGGGCGACGTGCAGGGCCATGTGGGTGTCCCCCGACCGCATAACCCATGCCGCCACGCAGGTCAATTGAGGGAATGCCGGAGGTGGGTTTCACCCCATAGAACCGGCGCGCAATGTGGGCTAAGCTGTCGCCATGAAGAGCCGAAACCCCATCGCGATGAAGTCCAGCACCCAGGACAAGGTCGAGGGCACCGCCAGGCATCTTGCCGGGAAGGTTGAGGAATGCACGGGAAAGACCGTCGGATGCGAAAAACTGGAGAGCCGCGGGAAATCCGATCAGATCAGCGGCAGCGCGCAGAAGAAGATCGGCGAAATCAAGGAGAAGGTATTCGGAACCCAGAAAAGCTAATTTTATGTCCACATCCATCAAATCCACTGTTCTCTCATCCCTGCTCGCCCTGGCCGGCGTCATCTCGATCAGCGCCCTTTCCGGCGGCTGCGCGGCGACCCCCACCAGCGACAGCACCGGCCAGTACGTTGACGACACCGCCATCACCACCAAGGTCAAGAATGCCCTTCTGGCCGACGGCGCAGTGAAGTCGACCGAGGTCAGCGTCCAGACAGTCAAGGGAGTCGTTCAATTGAGCGGCTTTGTGAACACGTCCGACCAGAAGTCGGCGGCAGAGAAGGACGCCAAGAGCATCCCCGGGGTCAAGGACGTCAGCGACGACCTCATCGTCAAGTGACGGTGCGGCGGGGTCCATGCCCGGGACTACCCGAAATCGGGTAGTTTTTTGGGTTGGGTTGCATGGACCTCTGGCCCAACTAGGACTCGCGATGAGTCCCTTCGAAATGCTGGAATTTGAATTCCTCGAGGAACTTCGCGACGTGAGGAAGTCGGAGTTCGACTTTGCCAGCGTGCTCGCCTGCGCCCGGCTCAACACCGACACGATGGAGCTTCGACTCACGATTCCGGAAATGGAACGGCTGAAACAGCACTATTTGCTTTTGGGGATTCGTGCGTCGGTTGATCGGGATTGATTGCGGGGTGCCACCGGGCATTGCCGCCAGGTTGGACAAAGTCAGGCTCCGGGATCCGCGCCTCCTTCCGGTACGCGCGGTGGGTAATGCCCCGGGGCCTGACGCTTTCCGGCTGACCCCGAAATCAAGGGAACTCGGCGGTTCCCGGAAACTAATCTTGACGCCAGACGGCAAAATGGGACTTTAAACACTCCGCTTTTTGCCCTCATCGTCTAACGGTTAGGACGGAGCCCTCTCAAGGCTCAAATAGGGGTTCGATTCCCCTTGAGGGCGCCAGCCTGGAGCATACGGGTGGGTCTACGGGTCTACGCCAAAGTGGGGGTCTACGCCAAAGTTTGGGGACAGGGACATTATTTTGTTAGTTGTTATGGTTTAACCGCACTGAGCGATGACGCGGAGTCGGTAGTTGTTAAACGATCGGAAGCCATAGGCCCGTCGTTGGATCAGTTTCATTTTTCTGTGGAAGCCCTCGGTGATGCCGTTGTTACGGGTGAAGCGCCACATGCGGACGATCTGCTCGATCCATTCTGAGAGGGACTTGGCCAGGGTCTGTGCAGCCTCCAAGCCACTCTGGCCGAGGGTGTTGATCTCCTGCAGTAGCTGGGGGATATGCTCCCGGCAGGTCCGCTTGCTGAGGTGCTTTAGGCAGAGCAGTCTGCAGATCCTCTCCTTCATATGGTAGACACCCTGGAGTTGGGGCTGCCGCTCAAAGAGTTTTTTGAGGCGCAGCCGCTGTTCGAGATCGAGCCGATCGCTTCTCATTCTAAGCAGGCCCAGCCAGGAGCGCTTCCAGGCCAATTCCGGGCAGAGCTGGCGGGCGACGCGCATGAGGTGCTGGCCGGCC
Organism: uncultured Opitutaceae bacterium; assembly: GCA_903891325.1. Taxonomy (GTDB): domain Bacteria; phylum Verrucomicrobiota; class Verrucomicrobiia; order Opitutales; family Opitutaceae; genus Palsa-1447. The sequence goes on along the minus strand of CAITEC010000118.1, from coordinate 28,099 downwards.
AGCCGGACTGCGTGGAAGCGGTCTGCGACGATATCTGGATTAGTGCTGATGCTGCCATGGGGTATTCTAGACGGGAGCTCGTATTCCTTTGAAAGAGCGAACGCAAGGCCAGGAGGCGCTTACGGCGGTGTCCTCTCAATTGGTAGTGGTACAGTCTGTACTTGGTCGTCATCCTCTAGACCAACACCGCCAGGAATTAAACGGCGTAAGAAGCCTCTTGCTTAACAGAAGCCACACTTAACTCGGGTCCGTATGCGGAGGCGGCTGCGTATTGGATTTTGTCCAAAGCCGACTTCATCTCTTCCCTGCTGCTTTTTAGAAGCGAAGTTCCGATAAGCGCAGCGTTGAAATGGTGCTTTGTTAGCACGTCTCCAATGTTCTGCGCAGAGATTCCGCTCTCGGCTACTTTTAGGCAATCCCCTGGCAACTGAAGGGACCCAGGGGGTCAAGCTGATGGTGTTGAGCTCCAGTAAACTTGAGGCCACTCGATGGATTGACGGCGCTTCGGATCGCTTTCGAGGGCGATCGGACGGAGCGGTACCTCAACCGCGTCAGTCTGACCCCCCTCGAAAAGAACCCTCAATTCGTCCCTTCGGCAGGAGTCCGTTAGGCCGCGGCAAATTCGCGTGGCTTAACCTCTCGAGCGATGCGTACGCTTAGTTCGCGATGCGCCCTGCGCAGGTCACAATCCGTCTGGAGCCTGAACCACCATCCCTCGGAAAGCCCAAAGTAGCGATCCAGACGCAAGCCCGTATCCACCGTGATAGCGCGGGTGCCAGCAAGGATTGCCGAGATGCGGGTTTGTGGCACGCGGAGATCCTTCGCCAATTTATAGGGCGTGATTGCCATGGGCTTGAGGAACTCCTCGCGGAGCATTTCTCCGGCCGTGGGCAGTGGTAGTTTTTGTGTCATGGTTTTAATGGTAATCTACGATCTCCACGTCTTCGACGCCGCGCTCGGTCCAAACGAAACAGATGCGGTATTTGTCATTGATGCGGATGGAGTATTGCCCTCGGCGTTCGCCCCTAAGTGGCTCGAGCCTATTGCCGGGTGGAATTCGGAGATCGTCGAGTTTCTTTGCGATGTCGAGTTGTTGAAGTTTGCGCAGGGCTACTTTCTGGATGTCGGCAGGCAATTCAGCCGTCTTGTCGCCTTGATGAATCCTTTCGGTGGCTTCGCAGCGGAAAGAAAGAATCATCTAACCGAATAGTTACGCCAAACGATAGTGACGTCAAGCGTCATTATCTACCGCCCTCGGCTGTCGCCGCCCCGGCGATCTGGGACTATCCATGGGGTCAAGCTGATGGTGTTGAGGTCCAGAAAACTTGAGGCCACTCGATGCATGGACGGCGCTTCGGATCGCTTTCGAGGCCCATCCGACAGAGCCGTACCTCAACCGCATCAGTCTGACCCCCTAGAAAAGAACCACGGGCATTCCCGCTTCCCACCTGACAGAGATCGTCAAGGGCCGGAGAGCCATCACCGCGGACACGGCGCTTCGGCTCGGTCGATTTTTCGGAACCGGAGAACGTTTTTGGCTGAATCTTCAGCAGGCTTACGATGTCGAATGTTCGAAGGCTGGCCTCGGTCGGCGCTTGGCACGCCGAGACGTCGATCCCGGTGATGTCCCGGTTCGGGAGATGCCGCAGGAGCTCGCCGTTGCCGCAGCCCACCTCGAGCACGCTGGCGTCGGCCGGGATCAGGTGGCGGAAATGCCTCGCGAGAAGAACACGGTAGCCGGCGGCAGCCCGGTGATGGGCATCGGGCGCCCTGTCGAAATCCTCCGCGACGGACCTGAGGTGTTCCCAGGCAAGCCGGGACACACGGCCGGGGGGATCTTGGGGCGTTGGCATTCGGGGCGCGCCATTGCAACCGGCGCCGCCGGGGCCGGCAACCGAAATTGGCATGGGCAGGCCGCCGCGGTGCCTAAACGACATTCCCGACAATCGACAAATGAGTGTCGAATTTCGGCCTCGGCGGGAATTATATGGTGAACAGCAAATGATCGATGACGCCCAATTGCTACGCCGTTTCGTCGATGATCAATCCCAGGAAGCCTTCGCCACCCTCGTGGAACGGCACATCGGCCTGGTATTCCATTCCGCCCGGCGCCAGATGGGGGGCCAATCCCACCACGCGCAGGATGTCGCCCAGTCGGTCTTCATCGTCCTCGCCCAAAGGGCACCGTCCCTCTTGGGCCACACCAGCATCGTCGGATGGCTCTACACCACAACCCGTTACAAGGTTTGCAAGCTCCTGGAGGCGGAGGGGCGCCGCAGAGTTCGCGAAAACGTAGTCTACGCCATGCAAGACGGGCCGGACGACGCCTCCCTCCAGAACGACTGGGTCCATATCCGGCCCTTTCTCGACGAGGCCCTCCTCGGCCTGGGAGAAAAGGACCGGATGGCCATCCTGCTGCGGTACTTCGAAGGCCAGGGCTTTGCCGAGATTGCCTCCCACCTCTCGCTGACGGAACAGGCCGCCAATAAGCGGGTCGCCCGCGCGCTCGAGCGGTTGCGCACGCGGCTCCTGCGGCGTGGCATCACTTCGTCCGCCGCCACGTTGGCGACGGCTTTGGGCGCCCATGCCGGAACAGCGGCTCCCGCCGGCATGGCCGTAAATGTGACCGGGCTTGCGCTCGCCTCCGCGGCAGCCGCCGGCTCCGCAAGCCCCTTCGGGGCACTTAAGTTGCTCAGCGCTGCCAAGTCGGCGATCGGCCCAGTGGGAATTTTCGGGGCGGCGGCCATCATCGCAACCGCAACGGTTGGATTGACCGTCCATGAGGTCAGGGCAAATCGGCGCGCCCAAATTGCGCTGACCGCCGCTTACCAGGAGGTCGATGCCGAGACGGCCAACTTGCGATCCTTGAAAAGCAGGGAGCAATCCGAGGAGCGGACGCTTTCAGGGCTCCTGGCCGGGACGGCATCCGGCACCGCGGCCGACTCCCATGGGCGCGCCGCCCCCGGCCGCTCCGTGCCGGCAGCGGCTGCCGGGAAACCCGGCCCGGATCCCCTCGAGGAGGGACGCCGGTTTTTGACGTCCTTTCCGCAGGCCCAGGCCCTCCTCATGCAGATGAATGAGAGCGCCATTCTTCGGCGCTTCGGCCCCTACTTTCGACTGGCCAATCTCTCGCCGTCGCAAATCTCGCGATTCGATGAATTGATGGCCTCCGACTGGGTCAACGGGCTCGCAATCACACCCAACCAATTCGGCCTCGGCCCGCTTTCCGATCGAACCCGGGTGCAACTGGACGAGGTGCTTGGCCCGCAAGCCACCCAGGCGCTCCAGGGCTACCGCGAAAATCTCCTCCACCCCTATTACTTCACCAACGAAGCGGCGGTCGCCGCCGGCGAGGCCGGCGTGCCCTTGTCGGAAGAGCAGTGCGACCAGCTGGCCCGGAGCATCGCCGGCAACGTCACTTCACACCCTCACACCCCCGAGGGCATCGGCTTGGGATTCATCAATACCGTTGCCGCGGCGGTCGATTGGGACGCGGTCCTTAATGAGGCCAGGAGCACGCTCCCGCCCGCCCAATTCACCGCCGTTCAGGGTGCGCTGCTCAATGTCCAGTTTCAGGCGCAACTGGCCCAGGCTCAATTCAATCAGGCGCGGGCCGCCGGCGCATCGCAATGAGCTCCACCGGAACAAGGATCATGGTCGCCGGCTTTGTCGGGTGTGTTGCCGTCCTGCTCGGCCTCGCGTGCCTCGGCGGCTACGCGTCGCACAAGGCGAGAAGCACGCTGGTGGAACTGGAGTCGAGGCAGGCCGCCCTGCGTGTCGAGCTCCGGGTCGCCGAAAAGCGGCTCGCTGAGGCAGCCCGCGATGCCGAGACCATCCGGGCGTTCGAAGCGGGACGGCGGCAGGATGGACCCACTCCCTTCAGGGTCGGAAGCGCGCGGAAACTCGACGAAATGAGCCGCATCGCGCTGGTTGCCGCGGACCCGAGACTGCGTGAACTGGGACTGAGGGCCTTCCGGGCGGGCATGGCGCAAAACCTCGGGCCGTTTTTCCGGGCGCTCAACCTTGATGCCGATCAGGTCGGGAAGTTCGCGGCACTTGAGTGCCGGCACTGGGAGGCCCAGGTCGACATCTTCGCAACGGCAGACACCCAGGGCATCCCCACCAACGATCCGGCGGTCACCGCGCTGCTGGCCGGCGAGGGCTCCCAGCACCAGGCAGCGCAGCGGAGCTTGCTGGGGGACGCGGGCTACGGGCAATTGCAGAACTTTTACCGGGCCCAGCCCCTGATGGACGTGGTCAATACCGTTGCCGAAAATGTCGCCTTCTCTCCCGCGCCCCTGTCCGGGACGCAGGAGGCCCAGTTGCTGCAGCTACTCGCCAACGCAAGCGGCGCCTATCAGGCGGGCGGAGCGGCGTCGGCGGGGACTTTGGACTGGCCCACCGTCGTGGACCAGGCCCGGCCCCTGCTCCTGCCCTCCCAGTTCTCGGTGCTGGAGGTCGCCCGCGACAAGATGCAGGTTTATCAGCTCGCATCCCAGTATTTCGCCGCCCGCGATTCGTCGGCCAACGCCGCGACCCCCTCCGGCCTGCAATAGCAGGAATTCTCTCGGGAATCCGAACCAGTCAAACACCCAAAACCAATGACCACGACCCCTCACATGAACCGTCCGTTGCTCGTCACCGCCGCGCTCGGCGCCCTGGCCCTCGCGGGATGCCAAACCGACAGTCCCGTTTTCGCCCCCGGCGTCGCAAACCCCACCGGCAATGAGCAATCCACCCAGGAAATGGTGCGCTCAATCAACAACGTCCAGAATTCAGGAGCCAGCATGGGCTCGCAGAGCGGCAACAACAACCCGAGCAAGAACCACGGGAATGGAAGTATCGGCGGCGGCAATCCCTACGGCCACTGAGAGCGGGGCTAGCCCCGCCCCGCCCCATCCGGCACCCGCTTGAAGTCGATGTGGCAGCGCTCCAGGTCGACGGCCACCAGTTCCACGCAGAGGGCCTCGCCGACCTTGGCGCCCTCGTATCCGGCCACGAGCATCCCCTCGACGGGCGGCTTCGGGAGCCGGACCCAGGTGCCGCCGTCGGTCACACCGGTGATGATCGCGTCAAAGCGCGCACCGATGCGCTTGCGGAGCAGCAACGCGGCGGCGCCCTTCGAAACCTGGCGCTCCACCTTCTTGGCGGCATCCTCCGCGTCCGTGCAGTGCCGGGCGAGTTCATCGAGCTCGGCGGGGGTGTAGGGGGAGCGGGCCTTTGAGAGCGCGGCCTTCAGAAGGCGCTGGACGATGACGTCCGGATAGCGCCGATTCGGGGCCGTCGAGTGCGCGTAGTCGCGAACGGCCAGCCCGAAATGCCCCGGAACCGGGATTCCCGGCCGCTCGACCACGTATTCCCCGGCGCCCATCAGCTTGATGACGCTCAGCGACAGGTCCGGAAAGCGGAGAGGATCCTTTTTCCGGGAGGCCACCAGGAAGTCCTCAAGCGCGCGGGAGTCCGGATCGGCAGGGAGCGCCCCTCCCCGCTCGGCCGCAAGCTCGACAATCCGGTCCCAATGCTTCGGCGTGCGGACAATCCGGCGCAGCGAGGCGAGGCCCCGGGCCTCCAGGAACTGCGCGGTGACGCTGTTCGACGCGATCATGAAGTCCTCGATGATGTCCTTTGCCCGGTTCTTGCGGTCGTCCACGAGGTCCTGGAGGATCGATCCGTCGAAAATCGGCCGCGCCTGGACGGTCTCCAGGTCGAGCGCGCCGCGGCGGTGCCGCTGGGCCTTCAGCTTTTGGGCGAGCTGGTCCTGAAGCCGGAGGTTAGCCTCGAGGCCCTCGACGGCCGCCAGCGCCGGCGGAGGCGCCGTCCCCTGCTCCAGCCACGCCGCCACGGAATTATACGCGAGCTTCGCGCGGTTCCGAACGGTCGCCCGGTAATGCTCGAAGTGCTGGAGCGAGCCCGCCCGGTCGAAGACCATCTCGACGACGATCGCCAGCCGGTCCGCGTCCGGCCCGAGCGACGTGAGGTTCGTCGAAAGTTTCTCGGGAAACATGGGGAAGATCTGGCCCATCGTGTAGACCGATGTCGTGTTGCGCCGGGCGTGCGCATCAAGGGCGGTTCCCCGGGGGACAAGCCCGTCGACATCGGCGATCGCCACCATGGCCTTGACCGCGCCGTCGGGCATCTCCGCGGCCACCGTGAGCTGGTCCAGGTCCCTGGAGTCGTCGTTGTCGATCGAGCACCAGAGGAGGTTTCGCAGGTCCCGGCCGGCGCCGGCCGGGGCGACCGCCGGGCCGGTGATCCGCGCGAGTTCGGCCATCGCCGCAGGGCTGAAATCGGGCTCCAGTCCCCGGTTCACCATCTCCTGCCGGGCAAGACGCTGCAAACGGGCCTTGTCTGAGAGGTCGTCGGGGTTCGCCATCGCCCCAAACGATGTGCGGGTACGGGTTGAAATCAAGCCTCAGCGCGGATAGGAATGGTGCATGAAGATAAAACCCAGGAAGTTCCGCGTGCCGCCCAGTGGGAAGGTCAAGCTCAGGAAGTGGCCGACCCTGGTCGATCCCTGCTACGACTCGAAGGCCGATTACCAGCGGATCCTGGAGGACCACGTCGCGGGGCTGAGCAAGGCCCAGAATCTCCTCTACGCCGACGGCCGGCACTCCCTCCTCGTGATCCTCCAGGCAATGGACGCGGCGGGAAAGGACGGGGTGATCGAGCACGTCATGTCCGGCGTCAATCCCCAGGGGTGCCAGGTGTTCAGCTTCAAGCACCCCAGCCCCGGCGAACTCTCGCACGATTTCCTGTGGCGCACGACGCGCTGCCTGCCGGAGAGGGGCCGGATCGGGATCTTCAACCGCTCCTACTACGAGGAGGTCCTGATTGTCCGCGTGCATCCGGAAATTCTCAGGTCCGAGCCGCTGCCCGCGGAGGTTTTGGCCGACAAGGACATCTGGGAGAAGCGCTACCGCTCCATCCGCGACCTGGAGCGCCACCTCGGTTGCAATGGAACCCGGATCGTGAAGATCTTCCTTCACCTGTCCAAGGAGGAGCAGCGAAAGCGCTTCCTCGCCCGGATCGACGACCCGGACAAGAACTGGAAATTCAGCCGCTCGGATATCCTGGAGAGGGCCCGCTGGGATGACTACCAGGACGCCTACGAGGCCTGCCTTTCGGCCACCTCAACGAAGGCGGCGCCCTGGTACGTCGTACCCGCCGACGACAAGCCGAACGCCCGGCTGATCGTCTCGCGGATCATCCTGGAGGCCCTTGGCGAAATGGCCCTGGCCTATCCCCGTTCGCCGACGCAGCGGCGCGAGCTCCTTGCGATCCGAAGACAGCTTGCCAACGAATCGCGCTGACCCAAGCATTGTCTCCGAAACCCCTTCAATCATGGACCACTTCCACAGCCTCTTCCATCGCCATCCGCACGGGGCGCCGATCCTGACCGTTGTCCTGGTGATCGTCCTCATCCTCGCCTTCGTCGCCGCAGTGCGCTCGGGCGAAAAGTAAACCAAATCACGATGAAACAGGCCCGCCTCCACCGTCTCTTCAACCCGAGGACCGGACGCTGCTTTGACGTGGCGCTCGATCACGGCTTCTTCGGGGAGGGAGCCTTTCTCCCGGGGATCGAAAACCTGCCGCGCGCGATCGAGACAGTGATCGCCGCGGCGCCCGATGCCATACAGCTTACGACCGGCCAGGCGCCCCACCTCCAGCGGCATCCCTCCCGGCCGAAGCCGGCCCTGGTGCTCCGCACCGATGTCGCCAATGTCTACGGGACCGAGCTTCCGAAGGTCCTTTACTCGCGAATCCTCGAGGACGCCGTCCTGCAGGCCGTCCGGCTCGATGCGGCCTGCGTGGTGGTCAACCTTTTCCGGATTCCCAACGCGCCCGAGGTCTCCGACCAGTGCATCCAGAACATCCTCCGGTTGAAGCCCGCGTGCGATGCCTACGGGATGCCGCTCATGATCGAGCCCCTCGTCTTCCAGCCCAACGCGAAGGCGGGCGGCTACATGGTGGACGGCGACCTCGCGAAGATCGTTCCCCTGGTCCGCCAGGCGGTCGAGCTGGGCGCGGATATCATCAAGGCGGACCCCACCGACGACACGTCGGCCTACCACAAGGTCGTCGAGACGGCCGGTGGAGTCCCGGTCCTGGTGCGGGGCGGAAGCAGGGCCTCCGAGGAGGAGATCCTCGCCCGCACCGAGGCAATCCTGGCCCAGGGGGCCTCCGGCATCGTCTACGGGCGGAACATCATCCAGCACCCCAATCCCGGCGGCATGACCCGGGCGCTCATGGCGGTGGTGCACGACAAGGTTTCCGCCCGCGACGCACTGAAGCTTCTTCGCTGACATGGCCCCCGCATCCGTTTCCCCCGTTCGGATCGGCGTCATCGGCGGCGGCATGATGGGCCGCGAGGTCGCCAGCGTCTTCGGCCGCTGGTTCGCGCTGGACAAGTACCCGGTGCCCGCCGCCCTGACCGCCGTCTGCGACCTGCAGCCCGCCCTGCTCGACTGGTTCCGGCAGGTCCCCGGCGTGACCTGCCTCACCTCCAGCCACCGCGAGCTGCTGGCCCGGGACGACGTGGATGTCGTCTACCTGGCCGTCCCGCATCACCTTCACGAGGAGATCGCCTTCGATGTCCTCCGCGCGGGGAAGGACCTGCTGGCGGAAAAACCCTTCGGGATCGACCTGGCGGCCGCCCGCCGGATCCGCGACGAGGCCGCCCGTCTCGGCCGCTTCGTGCGGGTGTCGTCGGAATTTCCATTCCTGCCCGGGGCCCTGCGCGCCTTCGAGATGGCGCGTTCCGGGAACCTGGGCCGCATACTCGAGGCCCGCTGCTCCTTCCTTCACTCCAGCGACCTGGACCCGACCAAGCCCGCCAACTGGAAGCGCCAGGCGCGGTTCTGCGGCGAGGCCGGGGTCATGAACGACCTCGGGCTGCACGTCGCCCATATGCCCCTGCGGCTCGGCTGGAAGCCCCTTTCCGTGCACGCCTTCCTTCAGCGCGGCTACGGCGAGCGCCCGGACGGCAGGGGCGGCATGACCGCCTGCGATACCTGGGACAACGCCTCGCTGCACTGCCCCGCTGAAATCGGCGGCCAATCCGCGCTGCTCACGCTGGAGATGAAGCGCCTGGCGCCGACCGAGACCAACACCTGGAGCTTTGAGCTCCTCGGTACCGAGCGGGGCGTCCGCTACTCGACCAAGGAGCCCAAGACACTTTGGATTTACCGCCGCGACAAGGAGCAGTGGTGGGAGAAGACCGACCTGGGCTTCTCCACGCAGTACAAGACCATCACCGCGGGCATCCTCGAGCCCGGGTTTTCCGACACCCTCATGCAGATGTGGGCCGCCTACATCGCCGAGCGCGCGGGGCTCTTGGGCGACAAGTTCGGCTGCGCCACCCCGGACGAGGCGATTGCGCACCACCAGTGGTGGGCCGCCGCGCTGGCGTCGAACCGGGAGCGGAAGGTTGTTGCTCTTTAGCTACGACGGACGCCGTTCCGTTTCCAGGTTCAGCCAGCGCACTTCCTTTGGCGTCAGCTCGACCTTCAGGGCGTCGATTGATCCGACCGTCTCGGAGAGGACCCGCGGGCCGATCAGCGCAAAGGTCGGGAAGGGCTGGTGCAGGACATAGGCCGCGGCGATGTTGGTCGGCAGGACGCCCTTCGTTTCGGCGAGCGCGATCGCCCGCTTCCGGCGTTCCCAGTTGTCCTCGGAATACCAGCAGCGAACGATCCACGGGTCGCTCTTCGGGCCCGCTGCGGCGCGGTCGGTGAAGAAGCCGCCGGCCTGGCTCGACCAGGCGAACACGGGAATCTGGGTGCGCTTGAGCCAGCGGCGCGAATCCGGATCGCTGGCGCTCAGGCAGTCCGTCCAGGGTGCGTCGATCATGCGCGCGAGGCTGAAGTTGTTGCTGAGCGCCTCGAAGCCCCGCAGCCCCTTCCGGCGCGCATACCGGTTCGCGGCCGCCATCCGCTCCAGGCTCCAGTTTGACCCGCCGAATACCTTTATCCGCCCCGCCTGCACGTGCTCGTTGAGAACGTCGACAAATTCACCGACCGGGACCTCCCGGTTGTCGCGGTGCATGAAGTACACGTCCGCATAGTCGGTCTGGAGCCGGTCCAGCGACTCCATGAGCTGGCGGGTGAGCCACTCCGGAGTGCAGAAGGGGGTGTGGGCACCCTTGGCGATGACGACGACCTGCGAGCGGACGCCGCGGTTGCGGATCCACTGGCCAAGGAGCTTTTCCTGGAGCCCGGAGCCGTAGACCCAGGCCGTGTCGAAGGCGTTTCCACCGCGCTCGATGTAGTCGTCGCACATGGCCGCCGCGTGGGGCATGGTCCGCTGGTTGTCCATTCCCAGGATCAGGCGGGCGACCGGAAAGGGCAGGTTGGCGACCGGCGCGAACTTCATCGGCGCGTCGGCGTCCCGGGCGAGCGGGCGCCGGCTGATCGTGTGCAGGAAGGCCGCGGGCTTCTCCGCCTCGTACGTGAGCCCGGCCGCCTCGCGCCAGGCGTCAAGCGCGGTCATGTTGCCCAGAGTGTCGGCAACCGGGATCTGCGGAACGTCCTTGAGATTTCCCGCCAGCGCGGCCGCAAAGGCGTCCGCCTCCAGGCTGTACAGCCGTTGCGGCGTCTCGATCGAAATGTCGGTCGCCGCCCCGCCCTTGTGCAGGGTCATGGTCGTCGTCCCCCCCTCCGGCGTGGGAATCCAGGGGGACGGCACGTGGAGCCAGCCCTCAGACCCGTAGATCCGCACCGAGTTGTCCTGGCCCAGCGCGATGCTCGTGGCGACCTGGGCGACGATCCCGTTTGAAAAGGTCAGCGTCGCGGCGGCGAGCTCGTCGACACCGGTCTGCGGATTGAGCCGGGCTCCCCCGGACACGCTCACCGGATCGAGGAAGGGCTTGCCCGCCGCGGCCCCGGCCACCAGTCGCGCCATCGACACGGCGTAGCAGCCCACGTCGAGAATGCCGCCGCCGGCGAGTTCGTTGGACCAGAGCCGGCTCCCTGCATTGAAGCCGGCGTTGAACCCGAAGGTCGCCTGGACGAGGCCGACCCTTCCCAGGGCGCCGCTGGAAACCAACTCGACGATCTTTGCGGTCTGCGGGTGGCAGCGGTACATGAAGGCTTCCATCAGCAGGACCCCGTGCTTCCGGCAGGCGGCCGCCGCCACCATGGCCTCGGCGTAGTTGAGTGTCAGCGGCTTCTCGCACAGGACGTGCTTTCCCGCCTCGGCCGCGCGGATGATCCACTCCGCGTGCTGGGGATGGGGAGTGGCGATATACACGGCCTGGACGCCCGGATCGGCCAGGAGCGCCTCGTAGCTGCCATGGGCGCGCGGCACGCCGAATTCCGCGGCAAATTTCCGCGCCGACTCCTCGGTGCGGCTTCCCACCGCGGCGAGCTGGCCGCTTTCGGAGCGGGCGACCCCGGCGGCAAAGATGCCGGCGATGCGCCCCGTGCTTAGGATTCCCCAACTGAGTTTGTCGGCCATGGTGATTAGGTGGAAAGTTCGAACAAATTGAGTGGGACCGCCACAGCAATCACAATCCTAGCTAAAAGCAGCAGTGTGTATGTTTGAAGGTGGAGCGGGACCTCCGGGCACGCTGGTTTGGGACTATTGCCGCACAGCGCGCTCGGAGATCGCGCTCCACCCTCAATCCTGAAATCGCATAAGAATTTACCGTGTCGGCTGATTGACCCGCTAATGAAAGTCGTGCGACGCCTGTTCCGGCAACCCGATCGCAGGCAGCGGCTCGATCCGCTCCGCTATCACATGGATCACCCCCTCCTCGTTCTGCAGCTTCCCGGTGATCACGAGCGCGGGCTCCATGCTGATCACCAGGCGCGCCTTCTCGAAGAGCGCGGGCCAGACGATCGCGTTGGCGAACCCGGTCTCGTCCTCCAGCGTGATGAAGCAGACCCCCTTCGCCGTCCCGGGCCTCTGCCGGGTGATGACCGCGCCCCCGATCGACACGCGCCGCCCCGTGCGCCCCTCCCCCAGCTTTCCCGCCGGGCAAAGCCCCGGCAGCTTCTCCCGCAGGAGCCGCATCGGGTGGGGCCCCGTCGTGAGCGCGGTGTGGCGGTAGTCGGCCTGCAGGCGCTCCAGGGGGCTCATCATCGCAAGCGGCGCCGGCCCTCCCGGATCCTCCGCCGCCGCCCATCGGAAGAGCTCGTCGCCGCCCTGCACGGCCTCGACTCCCCAGAGCGCTGCCCTTCGGTGCCCGGCCAGCCCGTTGAGCGCCCCGGCTCCCGCCAGGGAGCGCAGCTCCGCGGCGCTGAACTCCGTCCGCCGCAGGAAGTCTCCCAGGGACTCAAAGGATCGCCCGGCCCGGGCCGCCAGCAGCCCGCGGATCGCGCCGGCCCGGATCCCCCGGATCGAGCCCAGGCCCAGCCGGATCACCTCGTCGCCATCCACCCGGCACGCCGCGTCAGAGTGCAGGACGCAGGCCGGGAGTATTTTCATCCCGTGCCGCCGGGCGTCCTGCACGAGCGTCGCCGGCGAGTAAAAGCCCATCGGCTGGCAGTTGAGCAGCGAGGCGTAGAATTCCGCGGCCCGGTGCGCCTTCAGCCAGGCGCTTGCGTAGGCGATCAGGGCAAAGCTGATCGCGTGGCTCTCGGGGAACCCGTAGAGGGCGAAGGAGGCGATCGACTTCAGGATGCTCTCCGCCGCCGCCTCGCCCACCCCGTTTCGCCGCAGGGCCGCGGCGAACTTCACCTTGACCCGCTCGATCCGCTCGGGGGAGCGGGTGAAGCCGATCGCCCTGCGGAACTCGTCGGCCTCCGCGGCGGTGAATCCACCCAGCACCATCGCCAGCGAGAGGACCTGTTCCTGGAAGAGGATGATCCCGAGCGTGCGTTCAAGGATCGGCCGTGAACGCTCGTCGGGGTAGGTCACCGGCTGGCGCCCGGCGCGCCGCTCCAGGTAGGGATTGACCGCGTCCCCGTGGATCGGCCCCGGCCGGATGATCGCGACCTCCACGACCAGGTCGTAGAAGGTCTCCGGCTTCATCCGCGGCAGGGTCGCTATCTGCGCCCGGCTCTCGATCTGGAACATCCCCACCGTGTCCGCCTCGCGGATCATCGCGAAGGCCGCCGGGTCGTCCTTGGGCAGCCGCGCGAGGTCCACCGGCCTGCCCCGCTTTCCGCAGATTTCCAGGCAGTCCTGGAGGACCGCCATCATCCCCAGCCCGAGCAGGTCGATCTTCACCATCCCCATGTCCTCGCAGTCGCTCTTGTCCCACTGCAGGACGGAGCGGCCCGGCATCCGCGCATTCTCAAGGGGCACGAACTGAGAGAGGCGCCCGGCGCTCAGGACCATGCCCCCGGAGTGCTGGCCGAGGTACCGGGGCAGCCCGTGGACCCGCCGGCAGGTCTCCAGCAGCGCCGGAAGCCGCGGGTGGGAGGCGCCGAGCCCGGCCATCCCCAGCTGCTCCCTGAGCTCGAGGGTCTGGGGAAAGTCCCCCCCGTGGAAGAGGCTGGAAAACCGGCCGATGACATCCGGCGGCACGCCGAAGACCCCGCCCACCTCGCGCAGCGTGCTGCGCCCCTTGAAGGTGATCACGTTGGCGGTCATCGCCGCCCCCTCCCGCCCGTAGAGCCGGTACACCTCCTGGATGACCTCCTCGCGCCGCGCCGCACTGGGCAGGTCCAGGTCGATGTCGGGCCAGTCGGTGCGCCCCTCGCTGAGGAAGCGCTCGAAGAGCAGCTTGGCGCCGATCGGGTCCACGGCGGTTATCCCCAGCGAATAGCACACCGCGCTGTTCGCCGCGCTTCCCCTCCCCTGGACAAGGATCCCCTTCCTGCGGGCAAACTCGCACAGGTCCCAGACGATCAGGAAATATCCCGCAAATCCCAGCCGGGAAATCAGCTCCAGCTCGCGCTCGAGCTGCCGATGGACCGCCCCGCTCACCGTGCCGTAGCGCCGCTCCGCCCCCAGGCGCGTCATCGCCCGCAGGTGCGACTCCTGGGTCTGTCCGGCGGGGACGGAAAAGTCCGGGAAGCGGTAGCCGAAGTCCGCGAGCGTGAACTGCAGGCGCTCCGCCAGCCGGCCCGCGTTCTCAACGGCCTCCGGCAGGTCTGCAAACAGCGCGGCCATCGCCCGGCCGTCCTTCAGGTGGCGCTCGCGGTTGCGCGAGAGCCGGCGGCCGGCGGCATCGAGCGTCGTGCGGTGCCGCAGGCAGGTGAAGACATCGAGGACGCCGCTGTCGGCGGGCGAGGCCTGCACGGCCCCGCCGGTCGCCAGGATCGGAATGCGGGCCGCCCGCGCCCAGTCGACGAGAAACTCGTTGCCGGCGTCCTCCCCAGGGAGCAGGTGGCGCTGCAATTCGACGTAGAGCCGGTCGGCCCCGAAGAGGGCCGCCAGCCTCCGCCCCGCGTCGGCGGCGGCGCCTGCCCCGCGCTCGCGCCATGCCCGGCGGACGGGGCCCTCCTCGTCCCCGGTGAGCGCGATCAGCCCGCCGGTATCCTCCGCCAGTTCGCCCCAGCGGACGCGGCCCTCGCCCTTCGCGGCCCGCAGGTTGGCGGCGGTCAGCAGCGCGCACAGCCGCTGGTAGCCTCCCCTGGAGGCCACCAGGACGGGGAGAACGCTCCCGTCCTCCATCGTGAGCTCGCAGCCGACGAGCGGCCGCAGCCCGGTCTGCCTCGCGGCCATGTAAAGCCGCACGGCGCCGTAGACCCCGTCGCGGTCGCACAGCGCGATCGCCGCCAGGCCCAGGCGGGCGGCCTCCGCGGCGAGCGCCTCGGGGAGCGAGGCGCCGCGCAGGAAGGAGAACGCGCTGCGCGCATGGAGCTCGGCGTAGGCCATCAGTCCAGCACCCCCTCCACGCGCCAGCCCTCCGCGCCGCGGGCGAGCTGATAGAGACCTCCGGCCGCCAATTCGACGTGCCAGATCTCCGCCTCCCAGCCGCCCGGCTCCCACCACCGGCCGCATTCCCTCCAGGGTCCGCGCGCCCGGCACACCGCGCCGGCCGCGACCTCGCTCTCGATCCCGACCGGCCGGTCACCGGAGCACAGGACGCGCGCCGGCCGCGGGGGCCGGAACCGGCGCAGCGCGAGCCCGCGCGGGCCGTGGACAGGCGGATCGGCCACCGCCGGCACGGCCTCCGGCGGTCGCTGCAGCGTGAAGGCATCCGGCTCGTGCGTATCGGCCGGCGCCGGGGTGCCGACCCGGCCCTCGCCCACCAGGGCCGAGAGCCGGGCGAGGTTTTCCCAGAAGGCGGCCGGGTCGCGCAGCCCGGTGTCGAAGAGCCCGTCCTGGCGTTGCGCGGGCCGCGCCGGCGAGGCTCCCAGGCGGACGCCGGTCACCCGGGCGGGGGTTCGGACGCTTTCCAGGTGTGTCTGCAGGACGCGCAGCCACGAGTCCACATCGGCACCCGGCTCCGGCAGCCGAAATTCCCTGCGGTGCTCCGTCCCGTCCTCGAGCGAGAGCGACAGGGCGAGGGTTTCCGCCACGAAGCCGGCGGCGCGGAGCTCGAGGGCCAGCCGCTCCGCAAACCGCCGCAGCCGGAAAAAAAGCGGCTCGATCGACTCGACCGGCGGCTCGTAGGCCCACTGCGCCACGAAGGTCCGCGCCGGCTCGGCCAGCCGGAGGACGCGCCGGGTTTCACCCGCCGCCCGCTCCCACAGGGCGACGCCCTCCGCCCCGAGTCGCAGGCCCACCTCCGCCTTCGGCAGGGCCGTGAGCTCGCCCAGCGTCGCCAGGCCCCAGTCAGCGAGAATCGCCGCGTGGGCGGGCAGCGGGTCCGCGAAGCCGAGCGGCAGCGGCCGGAGGAATTCCCGGGCGTCATCGACGATGAGGACGCCGCCCGACCTGCGGGCCGCGTAGTCGGCCAGCAGCGGGGTCGCCCCCGCACCGATCCGGGCCGGCAGCGCGGCCCGCGCCAGCTCGGCCAGGCATCGGTCCATCAGCGCGCGGACGCGCTCGGGGGCGGCGCCCTGGAGATCCACCGTGCAGCAGCCCGGGGCGGTCAATTCGACGCGCGGGGAGAGCGTGAAGGCGGCGGCGACCAGCAGCCGGTTTGCCTCGGCCTCCGCGGCCGGGTCGCGCGTCCGCAGGATGATATCCGGGCGGCGGGCCATGGCCAGGCCCGCCGCCAGACCCACCTCGGCTCCCGCCGCCTCGGGCGAGACCTCGGCCAGGCGGGCCAGCCTTCCCTCCCCGGCGATGATCGCAACAGGCCGGCCCGCCAGCGCCGCGTCGCCCCGGATCAGCGACCGCAGGGAGAAGTCCCCGACGCGCAGGACCGCGTAGCCCGGGCAATTCATCCGGCCTGCTCCCGGGCGCTCTCGTGGCCGCGGACAACCTCCACCCCGATCCCCGCGGCTATCGCCTCCTGCGGAAGTCCGGCGTCGGCAAGGGTCCGTGGTGCGCCCAGGACGAGCCTCCAGGGCACCGCGGGCACGAGCCCGAAGGGCGTCTGGACCAGGACGGCGGCCGGGCCTCCCTCGGCGGCGCGCTGGAGCCGGTACCAGCCCGAGGCGGGAATCCGGCGCAGCGGGCGCTCCGGGACCCCGCGCAGATCGAGGACCACCGCCGCGTAGTTGCCGTCGCGCACGAGCAGGTCGGCGGCCTCGAGCGCGTCGGCGAGCGCCGTGGCGCGCACCCACACCAGGTGCCGGAGGGCGTCGGCGGGCACCGCCTCCGGCGCGAAGCCGTCGGCCGCATCGACCAGCGCGACGCGCTGCCGCGCCGCCCGGCTTGAGACGAGCAGGCGCGTGAGGACCGTCTGGCCCCCCGTGCTGGCAGCCGGGGAGACCAGCTCGGTCAGCCGGCCCGCGGGCAGCCCGCCGCCCAGCGCCGCGTCAATTCCCGCGACGCCCGTGCGCACGGGGGCTCCGCGCCCCCGGGATTTTTCCGGGAAGCGGGCGGCAAGCAGCGAGCGCAGCGCGTCGAGTCTGATCGGGGCGTGGGGCACGAGCGCTCATCTTCAGGCCGCCACGCGGCGGATCACCCCGACCACCACGCCCTGCGACTCGAGCCGCTGGTCCGGGATGATGTCGGCATAGCGTCGGTTCTCGGCGCGGAGGATCGCCCTGCCCTGCTCGTAGACCAGGCGCTTCAGGGTTGTCGTCGTCTCGTCGACCAGTGCGGCGATGATGTCGCCGGCCCTCGGCTCGCGCCGCTCGAGGGCGACCACGTCGCCATCCAGGATGTGCGCGTCGATCATCGAGTCGCCCCGCACCCGCAGGGCCCAGAAGTGGTGCGGGCGCGCCTGGCGGACCCCGAAGACGGCCGGATCCACGCCGATCCGCTCATCGGGCGTCTGTTCCTCCATGGCCGGCAGGCCTGCGGGGATCGATCCGAAGACGGGCAGGTCGAAGAGGTGCGACTGCACCTCGGAGACGCGCAGGCCCCAGGTCCGGCCGTCGAGCTGGGTCACCATGCCCTTGGCGGCAAGCGCCCGGAGATGGCAGAAGGCCGCGTTCTGCGCCTTGAACCCGAATTTGCGCTGGATCTCGCGGGTCGAGGGCGGCACCCCCCTCGTCTGCTGGGATGTCCGGATGAAATCCAGGACGGCCTGCTGGCGTTCGGTTAGCATGACTGGTCAATTGACCAGTAGTGCCGGGAATGGCAAGGGAAAACCGCCGCCGGAGCTTTTGCCGTGCGTCCGCGCCGGGAGGCGTCATGACTGGGAGACCCCGCATGAGCCCAAAAGTCCGCCTTCTCCTGCTCCTTCCCCTGGTCTGGCTGCACTGCGCCGGGGCGACCGATCCCTCGGATGGGGACCGGCTCGTCACGATCGCCGCCGACCCGCGGCTGCGCCTGGTCATGCACCCGCCCGTCGTCGTCATGACCGGCAAGTGCCGGCAGCCCTTCCTCTTCGCGTCGGCGCGCGGCACGCTGCTCTGCCAGGCGCAACTGGGTGGGCAGAAGCCCTTCAACACGAAGGGCAAGATCGTCTACCCGATCCTCCTGGGGATGGCCCTCTCGCGCGACGGGGGCGCGACCTGGCGGCGGCTCATCCGCGATCCCGGCCACGACGATGTCAACATCGAGGGCGGCGCGCTGCAGTGCGCGGACGGCCCCATCCTGATGCTCGACAGCTTCATCGTGCCGGCCGGGAAACCCGGCCACGGGATCGGCGAACTCTGGGTCTCGCGGGACGACTTCCGGACCTGGGAGGGGCCGCGCAACGTCGATTTTCACATCCCCGGCGTGAAGTTCGCGGGTTCCACCGACGATGCGGGGCGGCCCCACTCCGCGGCCCGGCTGCACCGCTCAATCCTGGAAATGCCCGGCGGCGATCTTCTCGCGACGGCCTACTGCTGGTTCAAGGACGACACGACGCCGGCGACCTACCTGCACTCGATGATGAAGACGCGCACGATCGTCCTTCGCTCCCGCGACCGCGGGGCGAGCTGGGCGCTCCTCTCGACAGTCGCCGCGGATGGCACGGTCGGCACCGAGGGTTTCGGCGAGCCGGTCCTCGTCCGCGTGCCGGAAGGCCGCCACGCCGGCCGGCTGATCTGCCTCATGCGCACCGGTCGGGACCTGTACGGCTCCCGCTCCGACGACGGCGGGGCCACCTGGAGCCGCCCGGTCCCCGAGGGTTTTTCGGGGATCGATATCCGGGACTCGGGCAAGTGGCGGGGGCTTTTCCCGGCAAACGGGGCCCCGGCCGCGCCCGACGACATGACCGGGGCGGTCGTCGATCCCGATCTCATCGCGATGGGCAACGGGACGCTCGTCTGCGCGATCGGCGTGCGGATCCCCGGGCGGCGCTACGTGGAGAACTGGCGCGCGCCGGAGAACGGCGACTACCTTGCGTTCAGCTGCGACGGGGGCGACACCTGGAGCCACGTCGTGCGCTTCCGCTCGGGCATGCCGACCACCCATTACATGGGAGTCCGCGAGATTTCCCCCGGGGTTCTCTATGTTGTCTACGACAACAACCTGTGGAAGCACGAGGGCGAGACCATGGGCTTCAGGCTCGAGGCCGCCCGCACCGACCTGCGCTAGGCCGCTTCAGGCGAGGACTTCGGCGGGCGTGAAGAAGCGGGCGATCTCGCTCTTCGCGTTCTCGTCGGAATCGGAGGCGTGGACGACGTTGGTCATCATGTCCGTGCCGTAGTCGCCGCGAATCGTCCCCTTGGGCGCCTTCCGCGAGTCGGTGGGCCCGAGCAGGTCGCGCACCTTCTGCACGATGCCGTCGCCCTGGAGCGCCATCACGATGACCGGAGCCGAACCCATAAATCGCTCGATTTCAGGGTAAAAGGGCTTGTCGGCGACATGCGCGTAGTGATCGCGGAGGATCGCGGGGGTCAGCCGGGTCAGCTTGGCGGCAATGATGGAGAAACCCGCGCGCTCAAAGCGGTCGAGGACATTGCCGACGTGCCTCTTGCCCATGCAATCGGGCTTAAAGATAATCAGGGTTCTTTGCATACAGAGGGTCGATCATACATACCCCCCGCCCGATGCCTAGCCCAAAAACGCCGCTATCCGGGCGATGATTCCCTCCCCGGCGTCCTCCAGGACGTAGTGGCCGGCATCCGGGTAGCGTTCGCAGGCGGCGCCGGGGAAGATTTCCCGCCAGCGGGCCAGGAAGCTGTCGTCAAAGCAGAAGTCCCTGCCCCCCCATTGGATCAGGATCGGATGGGACGCGAATTGCGCCAGTCCCCGGGAAATCGAGTCGAGGGTGGCGCGACTCCGGTGGCCCTCCTCCATCGGGATGTCCGCCACGAAGCGGTGGACGGCGATCCGGTCCGCCCAGGACCCGTAGGGGTGCAGGTAGGCGCGGCGCTCAAGCGGGCTCAGCCGGCGGCGATGCATGGCCATCCAGGTGGCCGGCCGGGCAAACCCGTTCAGCCCCCGGACGATCCACTCCCCGGCCGGCTTGCTGCGGCACAGGGCGATCCGCCCGGGAATCCGGGACGAGTGAAACGCCGCTGTGTTGAGGATGACGATCCGGCCGACCTGTCCGGGATGGCGGCAGGCCCACCCGAAGCCAATCGCCCCTCCCCAATCGTGGACGACCAGGTGAACGCGCCGGAGGCCGAGCCCGGCGACCAGGGCCTCGATGTCCGCGATCCGGGAGGCGAGGCTGTAGTCGTAGCCCCCCGGCTTTTCCGAAAGGCCCATGCCCACGTGGTCGGGGACGATGCAGCGCCGGCCCGGTGCAAGCGCGGCGACGAGCCGCCGGAAATAAAAGGACCACGTCGGGTTGCCGTGCAGCATGAGGACGGCCTCGTCCTCCCGCGGGCCCTCATCCAGGTAACTCATCGCAGCCCCGCCCGGGGTGATGAACCTGCGGGGAGCGTACGGGTACTCGCGCGCCAGCCACGGGGGAACGAGCGGGTCTTCTTCCGTCACCATTCGAGGGCGAGCATCAGGCAGTTGAGCCCGCTGCCAATTCCGAAGAGGGCCACCCGGTTGCCCTCCGCCACGGCGCCCGCGTCGACGGCCGCCGAAAGGGTTGCGGGAAGCGAGACCGATCCCATGTTTCCGAGCGTCTCGAAGGTGGAGAAGTCCTTGGCCAGGTCCAGTCCCAGGGCCTCGTATACCTTGCGCCGGTGAGCGGAGCCCACCTGGTGCCCGATGAGCCGGTCAACCCGGTCCGCGTCCCAGCCGGTCGCCGCCTTGAACGCAGTCCAGGTCTCGCCGGCGAGCCCGACCCCGGCGAGCAGGAGCTGCTCGGAGTCCGTCTGCATCCCCAGTCCCCCGGCGCCCTGCGTGTCGCCCTGGCAGAGCTCGCTGTACCCGGTGGCCGCCCTGCAGGCGCCCCCGAGCAGCCGGTGCGGCCGACCCGCGACCAGAGACCGGTGGCAGAGGATCGCCGCCGCCGCCCCCGAGCCGATCGTCAGGTTCGCGAAGTACGGCTTGATTGCGTTGCGGTCAAAATTTCCCCCCAGGAGCGTCCCGATCGTGTGCTCGACCAGGGGCCGTCCGTTCTCGCCGGCGGCGATCATCGCGCAGGTGATCTGCCCGGACTCGATCAGCCCGGCCGCGACGGTCATCGCGTTCATGAAGCCCAGGCAGGCATTGGAGACGTCGAAAATCTGGGCCGAAGCCGGAAGCCCGATCAGCCGGTGGGCGAAGGACGCGGTGGCCGGCTCGAGCATGTCCCGCGACACCGCCGCGTGGATGAAAAGCTCGACCTGCGACGCCCCGAGGGCCGACTTGGCGAGGACCGCCCGGCCGGCCGCCGCGCTCGCCTCCGACGGGCGCGTCCCAACCGGCCAGAATCGCCGCTCGCGGATGCCGGTCATCAGCTCCAGCCGCCCGAAGGGCAGCCTCAGGCGCTCGTAGAGGGGCCGCAGCCGCTCCTCGATCTGCGCCGAGGTCCAGGCTTCGCCGGGCAGGGCGACCGCCAGCGACTCGATGCATACGTTCTGGAAATGCATGCTCACGTCCCGCCGCCGGGGCGCATGGCGAGCCGGATCACCTCCTGGTCGAAGTAATTGCTCCCCAGGCCGGCGTCGACGACGAGGGTCGCGCCGTTGATCCCGCTGCTCCGGGCGCTCAGGAGAAAAAGGACCGCGTCGGCGACTTCCTGCGTCGAGAGGCTGCGGCGGCGGAAGGTGAGCTTCTCGGCGTAAAGGTAGCTCTCCACGTAGCCGGGAATCCCCGAGGAGGCACTCGTCTTCAGCGGGCCGGAGCCGACGACATTGAACCGGACCTCGGAATCGGCGCTGAAGGATTTCGCGAGAAAGCGCGCGCAGGACTCCAGGGCCGCCTTGATCGGGCCCATGTAGCCGTAATTGTCCGGGGTCACCTTCAGGGATGAGATGCCGATCGTCACGACGGAGGCATCCCGGGCCAGCAGCGGCTTGAAGGCCCGCGCAACCTCGACGAGCGAGAAGGCGGAGATCGCGGCGGACTGGAGGAAGTCGGCCCGGCTGGTCTCGTGGAAGGGCTTGAATCCGCCCGCGTAGTTGCCGAAGGCGATCGAGTGGACGATCCCCTGGATCGGGCCGTGCCCGGCCGCCGTGATCGCGGCGGCCAGTTCCCCGGCCGCGCCCTCCCGCTCCACGTCGCAGACAAAGACCGGCTTTCCGGCAAGCGGCTCGGCGAGGGACTTGCGCCGGTCCTCGGAGCGCACGCTGTAGAGGACCCGCGCGCCCTGCTCCTCGAGGGATCGGCCGACAAACCAGGCCACGCTCTTTCGGTTGGCCACGCCGAGGACCAGGAAGGTCCCCCCGGAGAGCTTGAGGAAGTCAGGCATGGGCCTGCGGCGCCTTCCAGGCCACGGCAAAGTCCACGCTGAGGATCCGCTTGTCCCCGTTTCTGACGGTCCCGGACATCATCGTGAATCCGCCCATCGCATCCTTCCGCTTCACCTCGATCGTGACCGTGTCCCCGGGGTAGACCGGCTGCCGGAAACGCACGTCGCTGATTTTCACGAGCAGCGGGACGCCTGCCGACGCCGAGCCGGTCCCGCCCGCGGCGACCGCCCGGGCCAGGAAAAGCGCACCGGCCTGGAAAACCGACTCGCAGAGGAGGACCCCCGGGGTGATCGGCGACCCCGGGTAGTGGCCCTTGTAAAAATCCTCGTCGGCCCGCCATGTCTTGCGCGCGATGAGCCCGTCGGCGTCCGCGGAGACGATCTCGTCCACGAAGAGAAAGGGCGGGCGGTGGGGGATGAGCTCGGTTACGGGCGGAAACATGGAGGGTGCTGCAAGGGGCTGATCTACGCCCCATTTCCCGGCTGGGCGAGCCCGAACAGATAGCGGTCGATCTTGTTGGCGGTGATCACCCCATAGTTGATGGTCCCGAGCCAGCCGGACATGATGATCCCGACCGAGCCGGCGTGGTGCGCCCCGGCAATGACCTCCGGCAGTTCCATCGAAACCTTGAGCCCCTCGAACTTCGTTCCAAAGGAGGTCCCGGCCGGGTGGGTCGTGTAGCGCTCGATCGTGCGCGGCGTCGCCGCCTCGACCCAGTCAAGCTTTGCCCGGACCCCGGGGATGAAGCGCTCGAGCCCGGAGATAGCCTCGTCGATCAGCCGCTGCTTCTCGCGCCGGTAGTCCTCCTCGGAGAGTTTCTGCCAGTCCGCGTAAAGCCCGTTGATCGAGGCCACGACCGCGTAGCGGTCGGACCCCGGACGCGTGTCCGGGTAGTACATCGAGTAGGTTCGGCTCGTCGTGTGGAAGTCGGTCAGCTCGGCGCTCGTGAACCTGGCGCTGTCCGAGGTGAAGACCAGGTCCCCGATGTGCGGGAGCGTCTCGCCCTTCCGGACGCCCATGTAGACCTGGCAGGAACTGGAGTTGAAGCGGACCGCGTGGGCCTCCGCGGCGTAGGCGGGGGGCAGGTTCTCCTCGCCGATCAGCCGGAAGAGCGTGCTCCCCAGGCTCGAGTTGGAAAGGACCGCCCGGGCCCGGATCACCCGGCCCCCGTTGGCGACGACCCCGGCGGCCACCTTCCGCCCGTTGCGCTCCTCGATGAGGATCCGCTCGACGAGCACCCGCTTGCGCAGCTCGACGCCGTTTTTCCGGAGTTCGGTCGCCATCCGGTCGACGAGGAGGTCGGATCCGCCCTGGAAGGTGTAGACTCCCGACCCCATGAAGTTCGAGAAGACGATACCGTAGGAGATCGCCGGATCGTCCAGGGTGGAGCCGTTCGCATAGGCGATCGGTTCCATCAGCAGCCGGGTCACGTCGTCGCGACCGGGAAAGAAGCGCTCCAGCATCTCGCCGGTCGTCTCCCGGTTCCCGTCGTAGAAGTTCATGCCGCGAAGGTGGCCGTAGAAGGCATCCACCCGCTCCTGCGCGATCCCAAAATGCCCGGTCAGGAGCCGCGTGTAGTCCTCGCGGGTGAAGGTCGTGCGCACGTCCATCTGCGGGTTCACAAAGCGGATGTCGCGCAGCGGGACGATCGCGTCGGCGATCTCGCGGGTCCAGTACTTCCGGCACGACTTGATCATCCCCGAGGGGAATCCGTGCAGCGAGATGTCGAAGATGTGGCCGCCCTTGCGCGTGAACCAGGTGGCGAGCCCGCCGAACTGGTAGTGGTGCTCAAGCAGCAGGACGCGGTGGCCCGACTTGGCGAGGCAGTTGGCCCCGGTGAGCCCCCCCAGCCCGCTCCCGATCACGATCACGTCGTACTCGTCGGCGACGCCCTTCAGCCAGTCGTACTTCATGGCGCCGCCCCCACTCCGCCGGCCTTCAACAGGACGTGCCGGTTCGCCATTGATATCCCGCTGAGCATCGACCCGACGATCCCGAGCAGCCCCTGGTCGGTTCCGCACAGGTGCAGGTTTGAGAGCGCCGTCGCGCCGTCCGGGCTCTTGACCGGCGCCCCGTAGATCGCGCCGTTCGCCCGCCCGGTGAACCGGGCGATTGTCCGGGGGGTGTACATGTCGGTCGCGATCGTCGCCGCGTCGAACGCCGCGTCGGCGACCGGCCCGAGGACGCGCCGGGCCGCGCCCTGCACGAGGGGGAACCAGCGGCGCTTGTCAGCCTGGTAGGTCTCCTCGGGCAGCGGGGCCCACAGGTCGTAATTGGCCAGGCAGGTCACGCGGAGCAGGCCCTCGGGAAGGCGGCGGCCGGCGCCGAAGTCGAAATTGTTGGGCATGCAGATCACCCCGCTGCGGACGTCCACCTGGTTCCCGGGCCGCTCGTAATGGAAGCGGGGCGAGTCGTTGAAGAAGACGATCGTATCCCCGCCCAGGCCCAGGTCGGCCGGCTCGCGATTGAGGACCGAGACGGTCTCGACATAGGTGATCACGCCCGGGGCCGGGTTCCCGGGAGTCCCGACCGCCGGGGCGATCAGGGCCGCCGTCTCCGGACCGCCGATCGCCGACAGGACCTCGTCGGCGGAGACCTCCCCGCCGCCGTCGAGGACAAGCGACACGGCCCGGCCATCGCGCTGGACGATGCGCGAGACCCCGCAGTTCATCCGCCGCTCGCCGCCGGCCTGCCGGTACTTGTCCAGGAGAACGCGCAGGATCGCCCGGATTCCCTCGTAGGGCCGCGCCAGCCCTTCCAGGAGGATTGCCTGGAAGAGGAGGGCAAACTGGGCGAAGTCGATATCGTGCTCCCGCGGGCCGCCGTAGAAGAGGACCGGGCAAAGGAGCATCTCCTCGAGGAGCGGATCGCCGACGTGCCGGCGCACGATCTCGCGGGCGGAGACACCGGTCGCGGCCGGCGAGGGCTCCGTCGAGCGGATCAGGGTGACCAGCCTGCGGAACCCGTCCATCGCCGCGGGAAAAAGGCGGGCGACCTCGCCCTCGAATACCGTGAAGTCGTTGGTGAAGCGCAGCGAGGTCTCCCCCGCCGGCCCAAAGGCGACCCGGGACTGGCGCTGCTCGCAGAATTCAATCTCGTCCCGGTCGATCCGGAGCTGGCGGAGCACCTTCAGGAGGGGAGTCCCGCGGGATCCCGGGCGGCCAAAATTGGTCACCGCATGCAGGCCGACGTCGAACTTGCGCCCGTCCAGGCTGTAGAAGCTGTTCAACCCGCCCGGCGCGCTGTGGCGCTCAAGGATGCAGACGCGCTTCCCGAAGTGCGCCAGACGGACCCCGGCGGCCAAGCCGGAGAGACCGGCGCCAATGATGGCGACGTCGTAGTGGGTGCGGGTGTTCAACCGGAAACGCGATCAGCCCTTGGCTGCGAGCGCGTTAAATTTCGGGGTCAGGTAGTCCGCGCAGCTGTCCAGTGACGCCAGGTGGCCGTAATCGGCCTCCGGGACCTCGATGCCGTTGCGCTTGCGCAGCTCCATCACGATATCGAGAAAGTCCATGCTATCGAGCTGAAGCTGGTCGCGGAGGCGAACCTCGGGCTTCACATTCGAAAGGTCCTCGTCGGGAGCGATATCCGCTATAATGGCGAGTACCAGTTTCTTGCAATCGTCTTTGGTCATAGGTTGATGGGCAGACAGCCCACACTATGCCAGAAATCGCTTCACTATCAACGTGGAATTGATCCCGAGCATCCCGAAGGAGTTGTTGAGGATCGTGTCGACCTTCCCCACTTTGCGGGGAACGTTCAGCACCAGTCCCGGGAGGGCGCACTGCGGGTCGAGGTTGTCCACGTTGATCGTCGGATGGACCACAAGGTCATCGAATGACGGCAGGTTCCCGGCCAATTCCAGGGCCCCGGCCGCGCCCATGCAGTGCCCGATGAAGCTCTTGGTGTTGTTGATCCACGTGTCGGGGCAGCCCTCGCCGAAGACCGCCCGGATCGCCTCGCACTCCTGGATATCGCCCTGGGGCGTCGCGGTCGCGTGGGTGTTCACAATGTGGATTCCGGACGCCTGGAGCCCCGCGTGGGCGATCGCCCGGCGCACGCACTCGGCCTGGCGGGTCGGGTTGGGCAGGACGTAGTCGCTCGCGTCGCTATTCACGCAATAGCCGCCGATCTCCCCATAGATCCTCGCCCCGCGGGCCGTGGCATCGTCCAGGCGCTCCAGCGTGTAGAGGCAGCCGCCCTCGGAGACGACGATCCCGTTTCGCGCCTTGTCGAAGGGGCGCGAGGCCTTCTTCGGGTCCTCGTGCGAGGCGAGCGCCCCCTGCGACTTGAACCCGGCGAATATGCCGAAGGTGTGGATGCTCTCGCTTATTCCCCCGCAGATGGCCAGGTCGACCTCGCCCAGCCGCAGCATCTGGGCGGCGTGGATCAACCCCAGGTTTCCCGCCGCGCAGGCCGCCCCGATCGTGTAGGCCGGGCCGGTGATCCCCATGTGCAGCGAAACCTCCCCGGCCGGGTTGTTGGCGACCGTCCGGGGGTTGTGGTAGTGCGACCAGAAACGCGTGTCGTACTTGAACTTGGAAATCGCGTAGATCTCGTTCTCGGTCTCCACGTTGCCGTGCTCGGTGCAGCCGATGTAGATCCCGATCCGGTCGGTGGGCACCGCCGCGAAGTTGATGCCGCTGTCCGAGACGGCTTCCCGGGCGCAATAGATGCTGATGCTCCCGGCGCGGGTACCCACGCGCAGCTCCTTCTTCTTCTGATACTTAAGTGGATCAAAATGGCACACCCCCGCGGGCTGGGGACCCATGTACCGGACCTCGATTGTCTCGACGCCGGCCACTCCGGTCAGCAGGTTGCGCCGAAATTCCTGGAGGGAATTGCCATTGGGGGCCGTGAGGCCGACCCCGGTGATGACGACGCGGGCTTGATTCATTCGAGTTCCGACGGGAAATCGCTAGCCAACCCCCTGCCGAAAGCAATACAAGCCTCATGGCCATGAACGTACTTGTCGTCGGGGGAGCTGGTTACATCGGCAGCCATTGCGTCCGCCAGCTCGCCGCGGCGGGCCATCGGCCCGTCGTCCTCGACAACCTCGTCTACGGGCACCGCGGCGCCCTCGCTCCCGGCGTGCCCCTCCACGTGGCCGACTGCGGGGACGAGCCGGCGGCGGTCAGGGTCCTCCGGGACGAAAAAATCGACGCGGTGATGCACTTCGCGGCTTTCTGCTATGTGGGCGAGTCGGTCTCCGATCCCCTGAAGTACTACCTGAACAACGTCGCCGGCACCCTGCACCTCCTTGCCGCGATGCGAACGGCGAAGGTGGGCAAATTCGTCTTTTCGTCCACCTGCGCGACCTACGGCGTCCCGGCAACCCTGCCCATCGTCGAGTCATTTCCCCAGGCGCCGATCAATCCCTACGGCCAGGGAAAGCTCGACGTTGAAAATGCGCTGAAGGCCCTCTCCCGCGCCCACGGCCTGAGCTTCGCGGCGTTTCGGTATTTCAACGCGGCCGGGGCCTCGGAGGACGGGACAATCGGCGAGGATCACGCCCCGGAGACCCACCTCATCCCCCTGGCGATCGATGCGGCGACCGGAAAGCGCGCCCACCTCGAGCTCTACGGGACGGACTACCCGACCCCGGACGGCACCTGCCTCCGGGACTACGTGCACATCGACGACCTGAGCCGGGCCCACATCGCTGTTTTCAGGCAGCTTGAAACGCCGGGAGCTTCCCTCTTCTACAACTTGGGCACGGGACGGCCGACCTCCAACCGCGAGGTGATCCGGGCCGTCGAAAAGGTCTCAGGCCGGAAGATTGCGGTTCTCGAGAAGCCGCGGAGGCCGGGCGATCCCCCCTCGCTTTACGCCGACGCCTCCAAGGCGAGGCGCGAGCTCGGTTGGGAACCCCGTTTTCCCGACATCGATTCCATCGTGGCCACGGCATGGAAGTGGCATTCGGGGCATCCCCTTGGGTACGGTGGGTGTTGACGGGAAATTCGGCTCGAAGGTGG
>CAITEC010000117.1 GCA_903891325.1 uncultured Opitutaceae bacterium | reverse complement strand
TCGCTCAGCGCGCTCGGAGATCGCGCTCCACCCCGGAAAGTCGATCGAGGGCTGGTTTATAGTGTGAGTCGATACGCAACGCCGCCCGGTACTCCTCCGCCGCGTCAGCCTTCCGGCCCTCGGCGGCGCAGGCGTCGCCCAGCTCGCAGTGGTTCTGGGCGGTGTCGGCCCATAAGAGGGCGAGCCGGTCCTGGACCATCGACTCGGGCACGCGCCCGGCCGACGCAAGGAGGCCGGCCAGCGCGAGCCTCGCGTCGCGGAAATTGGGCTGAAGCCTCAGAGCCTCGCGAAAATCCTCCATGGCCGGGCCGCTCCGGCCCTCGAGCTGGGATTCCACGCCGCGGTTGAACCGGGCCTCGGCCCAGCCCGGCCTCAGGCGGACCGCCGCCTCAAACTCCGCCCGGGCCTCGTCGCCCCGGCCGCGAGCCCTGAGGATGATCCCGAGATTGTTGTGCGCCATCCAGGCGCCCGGATTGATCCGCAGGGTGGCGCGGTAAAGCGTCTCCGCATCCCGGAAGGTGCCGCACTCCCGCCAGGTCAACAGGCCCAACCCCGCAAGAACCGAGACACCCGCGGCGATCGGCAGGATGCGGCTTCCGCACCGGGCGGATCGGATCCGCCATCCCTCCCACGCCGCCGCGGCCGGGACCACGACCCCGATCAGGGCGATGTGCGCGTACTGGTTGGCGACAAGGGAATACCGCATGTAGTACACATCGACAAACCCGAGCACGGGGACCAGGGAGGCGCTAAAATACACCCACGCAAGAAAGGCCGCCTTCCATTGTGCGCGCCGGCGCCAGAGGAGCGCCGAGACGGCGAACCACGCCGCGAGCGGGATCCACCAGGCAAAAGCCCGCGGATCGACGGTCCAAAGCGGGTAGACAAAGGCCAGCCGCATCGGCACCAGGGCCTTGCCCAGGTAGAACCAAACGGCCGTCGCCGCACCGAGGGCCCGCTCAACCCATCCGGCATCACGGACGGCCGCACCGATCGCTCGGTGCTGGAGCAGGGCGGAAATGCCGGAGAAGACGGCCGAAACCAGCGCGAAGGGGAGCACGCGGAGGAAGTCGTCCCGGCGCAGGGGGCGGCGCCAGGCGATCGCGACAAGGAGCACGACGGGCAGGAGGGCCGACGAGGCCTTTCCCATCATCGAGAGCACAAAACAGGCAAGACTGAGGGCATACGCGCCGCGCAGCCGGCCGTCGCGCCCCCCGGGCCCTTCGCCCGGACCGGCAAGCGCCGCAGTCCGGAGGAAGCACGCGATCGAAACCAGGTAGAACACCATCGCCACCAAGTTCTTCCGCTGGGTGATCCAGGCGACCGAGGCGACGTTCAGGGGATGAAGGGCAAAAAGGAGCGCCGCGGCGTACGCCCCGGGAATCCCGAGCCGCCGTAGCACGCGCCACAGGAGCAGCGCGCAGGCGGCATGAAGAAAAAGGTTCGTCAGGTGGTAGCCCAGCGGATTCAGTCCCCAAAGCCGCCACTCGAGCCAGAAACTCGTCGATGTCAGGGGCCAGTAGTCCACGCCGAACCCCGGCTGCCATATCCTGTAAAGTCCATTGGAATAATGAATTATAGGATTTGCTGTCAGGATGGAATCGTCGTCCCATACAAATCCGGCCCGGAGCGCGGGAACGTAGGCGCAAATCACGACCGCCACAATCGCCGCCGCGCCGACCAGCACCCGGCGCCGGGTGCGGTCTTGCTCGCAACAATCGGTTAAAAAACCTGTCATCAGGCGCACGTCGACCTATCCCCAATCCCTATCCCCCCGAACGTCAACGCACGGCTTGCATCGACGAGCCATCGCGTTGATCGCGTTCCTGTGCGCGGCGGTCGCCGCCGCACGGGCGGCCTCCAGTGGGGCGGTCGGTTTTTCGAACAGCATCAGGGAGGTCGCAACCGATGCGGCGGCGGCCGCAAGGCTTCCCCACCACGCCCGCGTGGCGCGTGCCGTTCTGCGGGCCGACGAAGCCGGCGCGACAATGACCGTTGAGGTGGCCCTCCGGATGCGAAATTTCACCGAATTCCAGTCGCGGGCCGCCCAGGGCGGGCGAATTTCCGAGGCGGAGAAGCAGGCCGGTTACTACCCCACCCGCCGCGACCACGATGCGGTCGTTAAGTGGCTGAGGAGCCAGGGGCTCACCATTCGCCGGACCGACGACAACCGACTGGCGATCTTCGCAAGCGGCAGCGTCGCAGCGGTGGCGCGGGCCTTCAACGTGAGCTTTGCGCGGGTAGCCACCGACGAGGGGGAATTCACCTCGGCTGTCACCGCGCCCTCCCTGCCCCCGGAGATTGCGCCGGTTGTCCTCGGGATCCACGGACTCCAGCCCCACATCAGGCGCCATGTGCTGGGACTCCCGCGAAGCCTCCAGCCGAACCTGACGGGATCGACCCCCTATTTTCCCGCCCAGATCGCCCACACCTACAACGCGGACACCCTGAGCGCGACGGGTTCCGGACAGACGATCGCCATCTACGCCTTTGCCCAGCCCCAGCCGAGCGACCTGGTCGACTTCTGGACGGCGGCCGGTATTTCCCAGTCGCTTTCCAACATCCAGATGGTGAGCGTCGCGGGCGGCCCCGCGCCCCCCTCGCTGACCTCCGATTACCTGGAGGAGGTCTCGCTCGACGCGGAGTGGGCCAGTTCGATGGCCCCGGGGGCGACGGTCCGGATCTATGCCGCCAACGAGAACGACGCCGGTGCCAACGACGAAATCCTCCAGCAGGTATACGCCGACCTGCCCACCCAACCCAATCTTCACATTCTCTCGATCTGCATCGGCGGCAACGAGCTCGAGGTCGAGCACGACTACCTGATCATGGAGGCGCAGTTCATGGCCAATCTTGCGAGCGCGGGGGTGACCGTGCTTTCTGCATCGGGGGACAACGGAGCCTATGCGAACAATGTGCTCCAGACGACGTATCCGACATCCGATCCGAGCGTGACAGGTGTCGGTGGAACCAGCTTGGTTCTCGACCAAAACGGCAATCTCGCCAGCGAGTCCGCGTGGTCGCAGGGTGGTGGCGGCGTCAGCGCCGTGTTCAGCCGCCCCTCCTGGCAATCGGGCCCCGGTGTACCCGCCGGGACAATGAGGCTCGTTCCCGATGTCTCTGCCGCGGCCAATCCCAACGAGGGAGCCCTCCTGGTCTACCAGGGCAGCCAGATCATGATCGGGGGGACAAGCTGGGCGGCGCCGACCTGGGCGGGCTTCTGCGCGCTCATCAACCAGACCCGCGCCAACGCGGGGCAGCCTCCCGTCGGCCTGCTGAACAGCACGATTTACCCATTGATCGGGACGATCGCATTTCGGGACATCGCCGCCGGCAACAACGGGTACTATGCCGCGGGCTCCGGGTACGACCTGTGCACAGGCATCGGCGTCCCCAACGTCGCCGCCCTGTCCGTGGCGGCGCTCAGCCCCGGCCGCGCGCCCGCAGTCGTCGCCCAGCTCGGAAACCGCGCGACGGTCGCCGGGCAGCCGGTCGTGTTCTCAGTCGCAGCCTTCGGCGCGGAGCCCCTCAGCTACCAGTGGCAGCGGCTCCCGGCGGGACAGGGAACGTGGGTCAATCTCACGGACGCCGGGGCGTACTCCGGCTCGTCGACGGAAACACTGGTCGTCACGGGAACCACCCTTTCGATGAACGGCGACGCATTCCGATGCGTCGTGGGCAACGCAGCCGGAGCCCCGGCCACCTCGGGCGCGGCCGCGCTGGCGGTCAATTCGACGGGGGTCACGACAATGGCCGGCTGGCCGGGTGCGGCGGGTTCGTCCGACGGCACCGGATGGCGGGCCGGATTCAATTTTCCCGGCGGGGTGAAGGTTAACGCGGCGGGCTCGCTGGTCATCGCGGACTCGTCCAATGACACCGTCCGGCTCGTCACCCAATCGGGGGTCGTGACGACACTGGCGGGCACCGCCGGAAAGACGGGCAGCACCGACGGCGGCCCGGGCGTCGCGCTTTTCAACGGCATCGGGGGGGTCGCCCCGGACAGCCACGGCAACATCTACGTCGCCGACTCGCTGAACTACACGATTCGCATGATAGCGGCCAACGGAAACGTCAGCACAATCGCCGGACAGCCGGGCACCAAGGCGCACCTCGACGGCAGCGGCTCGGGCGCGACGTTCTCCGATCCCGAGAATCTGGCGATCAACCCGGTGACCGGGAATATTTTTGTTGCCGACGGTCAGGGAAACACGATCCGGATGGTCACGCCGCAGGGCGTCGTCACGACCTTCGCGGGAACCGGGGGAGTCGGATCCGCAAACGGGCCGGGAGCGTCCGCCTCGTTTCGCGACCCCAGCGGGATAGCCGTCGACAGCGCGGGAAACGTCTACGTGGCCGACACCGGGAATGATGTCATCCGCAAAATCACACCGGCAGGTGTCGTCTCAACAGTGACCGGGAGGGTCCTGAGTCCCGGCAACACGGACGGGGCACTTGGGAGCGCCCGGTTTTCCACGCCCGCGGGAATCGCGGTGGACGCATTTGGCAACATTTACGTCGCCGACCGCGGCAACGACACGATCCGGGAAATCTCGCCAACGGGGACCGTCACGACAATCGCCGGGGCGGCCGGCGTCCCCGAGAACATCGACGGGCTCCCCCTGTCGGCCCGGTTCTGGACTCCCGGGGACATCGCCGTCGACAGCTCCGGCACGCTCTACGTGGCCGACACCTACAATTTCACGGTGCGGCGGCTGGTGATCAGCTCGGTCTCCGCCCCGTCCATCACGACCAGCCCCCTGACACAGGCCGTCGTGGCCGGCGGCACGTTGACCCTGACCGTCTCCGCCTCGGGAACGGCCCCGCTTTCCTACCAATGGTACGACAACGGGGTCGCGATCGCCGGTGCGACCGGCGCGAGCCTCTCCGTCGCTGCGATCGGTACGACCCAGGCGGGGAACTACTCGGTCATCGTGTCCAACACGGCCGGCACCGTGACGTCGGCCGACGCGACCGTCTCCGTCAGCCAATCGGCCCGACTCACCAACATCTCCGCCCGCGCCTTCGTCGGGACGGGAGGCGGCATCCTGATATCCGGGTTCGGTTCCTCCGGGAGCGGCTCCAAGAACCTGCTGCTTCGGGGCGTCGGCCCCGGCCTGACCGCCTACTTCGGCCTGACCGGCACAATGGCCAATCCCCAGCTCGAGCTTTTCGACAACGGGCAGCAACCCGGCGAGGCAAATGTCGCGAGGGTCATCGCAACGGACACCGGCTGGGGCAACCCCATTGCCACCGGTTCGTCCCCGGTTGCCGTCAGTCCGCAGGCTGCGACGACCGCGCTCATGAACGCGCTGGGTGCCTTTACGATCGTCCCCGGCTCCGCCGATTCGGCAATGGAGGTGACAGCGGCCGCCGGGAGCTACACCGCGCAGGTGAGCGGTGTGGGCGGCGCAACGGGCATCGCCCTTGCCGAGATCTACGACGCGGACACCGGCTCCCCGCCGGCCCAGCTGGTGAATATCTCCGCGAGGGCCGACGTGGGGGTCGGCGGCAACATCCTCATCGGCGGATTCGCGATCGCCGGCACGACTTCGGAGACCCTCCTGATCCGGGGCGTCGGCCCGGGCCTTGGCTCCTATTTCGGCTTCACCGGCTACCTCGCGATTCCCCAGCTCGTGCTCGTTGACGGCCTGGGCAACCAGAACGTCATCGCGTCAATCTCCGGATGGGACGGAAACCCCGTCGCGGGGAATTCCACCGTCTCGGCCGGGCTGCAGCCGGCGACGGCGGCCATCATGTCCACCGTCGGCGCCTTCCCCCTGGTGTCGGGCTCAACGGACGCCGCGATGGTCGTCACGCTGCCCCAGGGCAGCTACACGGTGCAACTGAGCGGCAGCGGCGGGTCCTCCGGCGTCGGGCTGGTGGAGATCTACGCGGTGCCCTAGCTCAGTATTGTAGCCGGGGTCCAAGACCCGGGCACCGGCCTCTGGGAGGCCGGCTACATCGGACCGGAACGGCCATAAGTCCGGTTACCAAGTCCCAGGCCCGCCTACTCCAGGCCCAGTGTCTTCCGCCCGTCCGGGGAGATCATCTGCGGCGACCAGATCGGATCCCAGACAATGTGGACCTTGGCGGAGCGGACCGAGGGCAGGGTTGCGATCTTCTGCCGCGCGTCCTCGGCGATCACCGGGCCCATGCCGCAGCCGGGGGCGGTCAGCGTCATCTTCACGTTGACGTCGTGTCCCTCCGCCGGTGTCCCCTCGATCGCCAGGTCGTAGACCAGGCCCAGGTCGACGATGTTGACCGGAATCTCGGGATCAAAGCAGGTCCGCAGGGCAGCCCAAACCGCCTGCTCGTCAAAGGCCGAATCCGGGGCGGCGGCGGTCTCGCTGTCCGGCGCCGGCGAAAATCCGCCGAGGGCCGCGGCCTCCTCCCGCGCAATCCGGAAAAGGCCCCCGTCCGCCCGAACAGTGACGTTGCCGCCCAGCGTCTGGGTCACAAAGACCTCCGTGCCGGCCGCGAGCACGGCCGCGGTTCCGGCGGGGATGGCGGTTGCGGGGCAGTCGCGGGCGAGGATGTGGGTCGACATTGGGAGGGGCCGTTTCAGCGGATCGATAGCTCGAGGGGAAGTCGCGCGTAGAGGTTCTGCGGGTCGTTGAAGCTTCGGAGGGTCTGGATTTCAGCCTTCACCCGCGCCTCGAGCTGGGCGCCCAGTCCATCCGACCGGTCCCTCGCCCCCTGCGGCTCCATCCTGCCCAGGAATTCGATGACCTGGTCGGCCAGATCCTTGCGTTCGGGATATTCAACCACGCGGTAGCCGCCCCCAAGCCCCGCCTTGCCCGCGGCAAACGTGACGGCGTCGTCCAGGCCGCCGATCGCGTCCACGAGCCCGATTGTGCGCGCCTCCTCGCCCGACCAGACCCGGCCCTGGGCGATCGCCTCCACCCGATCGCGCGGCATGCCGCGACCCTCGGCGACCCGCAGGATGAACTGCCCGTAGATCCAGTCGACCATCCGCTGGAGGATGGCCATCTCCTCGGCGGTCTTCGGCCGGAAATTGGTCAGGGAGTCGGCAAAGCGCCCCGTCTTCACGTCGTCGAATGTGATACCCAGGTTGTTCATCAACCGCTGCACGTCGAACTGGATCCCAAAGACGCCAATCGAGCCGGTGACCGTGTTCGGATCGGCAAAGATCCGGTCGCTTCCGGCGGATATCCAGTATCCGCCCGAGGCGGCGTAGGAGCCCATCGAGACAACGACCGGCTTCACCGCGCGCGTCAACCGGACCTCGCGGCCGATCACCTCCGAGGCGGTCGCGCTGCCGCCCGGGCTGTTGACCCGGAGGACGACCGCCTTGATGTCGGAGTCCTCCCTGAGTTTCCGGAATTCCCGGGCAAAGGCGGTGCCACCGACCTCGCCGGCCTCGCCCTCGCCGTCCACGATGTCGCCCTCCGCGTAGACGATCGCGACCTTGCCGCCCGAGGATTTCTCGCCGTCGCGCCCCATCGACCCGATATAGTCCCCGAGGGACACCTGCGGGAAGGACCCGGCCTTCCCCTTCCGCCCGGTTTCCTCCTTGAGCCCGTCGATGATCTCGTCGCGGTAGGCCACGCGGTCCACAAGCCCGGCCGCGCGCGCGGCGCCGGCCTGGATAAGCCCCTGAGCATCGACCGTCGCCTGGATCGCGGCGGGAGCCAGCCTGCGGGATCGGCCGATCTCCCCGAGGATGCTACCCCAGACCCCGTCCAGGAGCCGCTGCGTCTCCTCGCGACTCTCCGGGCTCATGTTGCCGCGGGTGAAGGGCTCGACAAAGGACTTGTACTTTCCCACCCGCGTCACCTGGACGCCCACGCCGTACTTTTGCTCGGCACCGGCAAAGAAGAGCGACTCGGAGGCGAGGCCGGGCATGAAGATGACCCCGTAGGGGTCCAGGGCCACCTCGGAGGCGGCCGAGGCAAGGTAGTAGTCCCGAGTGGTCGCAAATTCCAGGTAGGCGCGGGACGGCTTGCCCGCCCGCCGAAACTCGCCCAGGGCCGCGCGCACCTCGCGCAGCGCCCCGTATCCCGAACCGAGGCCGCCGGGCTTCAGGGAACCCAGGACGAGGATGCCCGTTATCCGGTCATCCCTCGCCGCCGCCCGGAGCGCCCGGGTGACCTCCCGGAGCTGAAGGGCCTCCCGGCGGTCCGACGCGAGGCCGCCCCAGTCGAAGGCCGGCGGCGCGTCGGTGATGTTCGTCGACAGGTCGAAGACGAGGGTGGAGCCCCGCTCCACCTTTCCGGAGGCCACCTGCCGCTGGGCGCCCGCGGCGATGAGCGCGGCCACGACCACGACAAAGGCCAGGAACGCGCCCGCGGCGAAAAGGCACAGCGCCGCCAGGGATCCCATCATCGACGTGAAGAAGTTCCTCATGTGCCCCCCGACTGTAGTCCAATGCCGGGATTCGGCCAGTTCTAAACGAATGCCGCGCGCCACCGGGGCGTCTCAAATGAGTTGCCCCGGGCGGTTATTCACGATTCAGGTCTCTTTTCTCAGTTTTCCAAAAAACACCATGCTCTGGCTAAAAAAACTAATGGGTAGGGATGACCGGTTCTTCGACCTGCTTGAGGCCGCGGCCGACGAGGCAAAGGCGAGCGTCGACATCTTCGGGCGCTATCTGCAGGCCCTTGCCGACGGCGCTTCCCCCGCCAAGGTGGACGACCTGGTCCACGCGCGCCGCAAGGAGAAGCGGATCCGGCAGGAAATGACCGAGGCGCTCAGCCGCACCTTCGTGACACCCCTCGACCGCGAGGACATCGAGGCCCTCTCCTTCGCCCTTTACCGCATCCCCAAGCAGGTCGAGAAGATCGTCGAGCGGATATCGATCTACCCGGGGCGTGTCCCGCACGAGGCGTTCCGCCGCCAGGCCGAGCTCATGCTGCAGGCCTCCGACGCGGTTGTGACCATGGTCCGGCAGCTTCGCGGGCGACTCGACATCGTGAAGATCCGCGAGACCAACGAGAGGCTCCAGTTTGCCGAGGGCGAGGCCGACAAGGTGATGCTCGCGCTCCTGAAGGACCTGTACAACGGCGACTCAAACGCCAAGGAGCTGGTCATCCTCGGGGAGATCTACGAGATGATCGAGCAGGCCGTGGACCGGTGCCGGAACGCCGGGAACATCGTCGTGCAGATCGCGCTGAAGGATTCCTGAGTCCCGCGCCTCATGACGCTCCTCCTGTTCGTCCTGCTCACCGCGCTGGTCTTCGAGTACATCAACGGATTCCACGATTCGGCCAACGCGATCGCGACCGTCGTCTCGACGAAGGTACTGACCCCGCGCGCCGCGATCGTGTGGGCGGCCGTCTTCAACCTGTGGGGGGCGCTCGCGGGCACCGCGGTCGCCTCGACGATCGGCAAGGGACTCGTGGACACCCATGTGATCACGACCGGCTCGATCCTCGGCGCGCTCCTCGGGGCGATCCTCTGGAACCTGCTCACCTGGTGGCTCGGCCTGCCCTCCAGCTCGAGCCACGCCCTGGTCGGCGGGCTCTGCGGGGCGGCGCTCGCCAGCTCGGGAGGAGACTGGAGCGTGCTCAAGTGGTCGACGGGCCTCTGGCCAAAGGTCGTCCTTCCGATGTTCCTCTCCCCGCTGATGGGATTTGCGGGCGGCGCAATCCTGATGATCGTGCTGACGATCGCGCTCAAGCGGGTGACTCCCCGCCGGGTCGGGTGGTTTTTCGGCAAGGCCCAGTTGGCGAGCGCCGGCTTCATGGGCTACGCCCACGGGTCGAACGACGCCCAGAAGACGATGGGCATCATCACCCTGACGCTGTTCACCGCCACCCGGGCGGGGCAGTTCCTGCACCTTCCCGCCTGGGCCTCGTTTCTCCGCGTTCCGGAATTCAAGGCGGTGCCGTGGTGGGTCGTCGTCACCTGCGCCGCAACGATGGCGGCGGGCACCGCCGTCGGGGGTTGGAGGATCATCCGCACCATGGGCTACAGCATGGTGAAGCTCCAGCCGGTGAACGGTTTTGCGGCCGAGACGACGGCGGCGCTCATCATCTGCGGAGCCTCCAGCCTGGGCATTCCCGTTTCCACGACCCATGTCATTTCAACGTCGATCATGGGGGTCGGGGCCACCAAGCGCCTGAGCGCCGTGAAATGGGGCGTGGTCGAGCGGATCGTCTGGGCCTGGGTCCTGACCCTGCCGGTGACGGGGATCCTGGGTTTCCTGATCGTCAAAGGCCTCCGCCTCGTCGGCGTCGGCCTTTGACGGCAGAAACCTGGTATATCAGAAACCTGAGACCTGAGACCTGAAACCTGAGTCGAT
>CAITEC010000116.1 GCA_903891325.1 uncultured Opitutaceae bacterium | reverse complement strand
TGCAGGATTGCCGGAGCCGGCGCGCTCATCGCGTTGGCCGCCGTGGTGGCCTACCACAACAGCTTTGCCGCGCCCTTTTTCTTCGACGACCGCGCGCAGATCAACGACAACCCGACGATCAGGCACCTGTGGACGCTCGGCGCCGTGCTCTCGCCCCCGGTCAAGGCGGGGGTGGGGGGCCGGCCGCTCCTGAACCTGTCCTTCGCGGTCAATTACGCGCTGGGCGGAATGAACCCCTGGGGTTACCACGCCTACAACCTGCTCATCCACATCCTCGC
The DNA here is from genome assembly GCA_903891325.1 of uncultured Opitutaceae bacterium. Taxonomy (GTDB): domain Bacteria; phylum Verrucomicrobiota; class Verrucomicrobiia; order Opitutales; family Opitutaceae; genus Palsa-1447. The sequence goes on along the minus strand of CAITEC010000116.1, from coordinate 16,474 downwards.
CGGCCTGGCCCTCTTTGGCATCGTCCGAAGAACCCTTTCGCGCTTTCGCGAAAACAGCCTCTGGCCCGCCTTCGCCATCGCCCTCATCTGGACCGTCCACCCCCTCCAGACCGAGGCGGTCACCTACGTAGCCGAGAGAGCCGAGTCCCAGATGGGACTCTTCTACCTCCTGACCCTCTATTTCTTCATCCGCTCCGTCGAGTCCGAAGGATCGACTCAGGTTTCAGGTCTCAGGTCTCAGGTTTCTGCAAGGAGCGGTTTCAGGTCTCAGGTTTCTGAAAAAAGCGGTTTCAGCCCTCAACCTTCTGCAAAGATGTTTCAGGTTTTTGCGGTCACCTTCTGTCTCTGTTGCGCAGCAACAAAAGAGGTTGCGGTGACCCTTCCGGTCATCGTCCTGCTCTACGACCGGACCTTCGTAAGCGGTACATTCCGGGAGGCCTGGCGCCGGCACCGGGGCGTTTACCTTGGGTTTGGCGCCGCCTGGCTCCTCCTGGCCTACCTTCTGGCGAACCTGCGGCAACGGGGAGTTGGGCTGGATATGGGCGGGGGAAGCTGGTTTGCGTACGCCCTGGTGGAGAGCCGGGCGATCGAGCGCTACCTGCGGCTGGCTTTCTGGCCGCACCCGCAGGTCTTCGACTATGGGATGGGCGTGAGGCATCCGGGCTGGTCGGCGCTTCCCGACGCGGCGGTGGTGCTCGCGCTTGTCGCCGCGAGCGCCTGGGCGCTGCTTCGAAGGGGTCAGGCTCTGAATTCTGTAATCACCCGGCGATTACAGAATTCAGAGCCTGACCCCATTACGGTCTTGGGCTTCGCCGGCGCGTGGTTCTTCGTCATCCTGGCTCCGACCTCAAGCGTCGTGGCCGTCGCCGGCCAACCCACGGCGGAGCACCGGATGTATCTTCCGCTCGCGGGGGTCGTTGTGGCTGTTTTCTGCGCCGGCGACCTGCTGCTTGGGCGGGCGCTCCGCAACCGTCGCGGGTTGGCGCTGGCCCTGGCCGCGGCCGTGGCGCTTGTTGCAGCCACGGTCGCGCGGAACGAGGTCTACCGAAGTGAACTGTCGATCTGGAGTGACACGGCGGCTCGGCAGCCGGACAACGAGCGGGCGCAGAACGCGCTCGGCCTCCTGCTGGCGGGCGCGGGCAATCCTGCGGGTGCCATCGTCCGATACCGCGAGGCGCTCCGGCTCAATCCCGACTATCCGGAGGCCCACCAGAACCTGGCCGCGGCGCTGCAGGCGGTCGGCCTCACGGCCGAATCGGTCGCGCAGTGCAGGGAACTCCTCAGGCTCCGGCCGGACAGGCCGGAGTCCCAATTCGAGCTGGGCGTGGCCCTGCAGCTCGACGGGCGGACCGCCGAGGCGATCGCCGCCTTTGAGCAGGCACTCCGGATGAGGGCGGACTACCCCGATGCTGAGAACAACCTTGGCCTTGCGCTGGCGGGGAGCGGCCGGACGGCGGAAGCGATCACGCATTTCGGAAAGGCGGTCCAATTGCGGCCGGACAGCGCCGACCTGCGCCTCAACCTCGGCAGTGCGCTGTACAACGGCGGGAACGCCGCCGCCGCCGTCGAACAGATGGCCGAGGCGGTCAGGCTCGATCCGGGCCTGGCGGCCGCGCACTACAGCCTCGGGATCGCGCTCCGGCAACTGGGGCGGGCGGCCGAAGCGGCCGGCGAATTCCAGCGCGCGAGGGAGCTCGGACTGAGGCCATGACCTCCCGGAAAATCATCGCTCCGGGCCTGCGGCTGTACGCGCTCATCTTTTGCGCGACCCTGGCGGCCTATTTCCCGGCCCTGAAGGCGGGATTCATCTGGAACGACGCGGACTATGTGACCAAGCCGGCGCTGCAATCGGTCGGGGGACTGGGCCGGATCCTTTTCGAGGTCGGGGCGACGGAGCAGTACTATCCCCTCCTGCACGGGGCATTCTGGGTGGAGCACCGGCTCTGGGGCGACGCCACGCTCGGCTACCACCTCCTCAACGTCCTGCTTCACGCCACCTCGGCCTGCCTGATTGTCGTATTCCTCCGGAATTTGCGACGGGACCCGGCGGCAGTGGCCGGCGCGCCGCAAACAGCGGAGGGTTATTTTGGAATGGCGGATGCCCCCGCGCTGGCCGGGCTGCTCTTCGCCCTCCATCCGGTCTGCGTGGAGTCGGTGGCCTGGGTGTCCGAGCAGAAGAATACGCTCTCGACCGTCTTCTATCTCCTGGCGGCCATCACCTACCTGAATTGGGCCGAGCGAAGATCCGGGCCGGCGGCCTACGTTTTCTCGCTCCTGCTCTTTGTCGCCTCGATTCTCAGCAAGAGTGTCGCGGCGACCCTTCCGGGCGCCCTCCTGGTGATCCTCTGGTGGAAACGGGGCCGCCTTTCCCTGAGACGCGATTTTCTGCCGCTGGCGCCCTTTCTCGCCGTCGGCCTGGCCTGGGGCCTGTTCTCGGCCTGGGTCGAAAGCACCTATGTGGGCGCCCAGGGTGCGGATTTCAGCCTGGGCGCGCTGCAGCGCTTCGTGCTCGCCGGCCGCGTGGCCTGGTTCTACCTGGGCAAGCTCGCCTGGCCGGCCAACCTCATCTTCATCTATCCGCGGTGGCATATCGACGCCACTGCGCCTCTTGCCTGGGTGTATCCGGTCGGCCTGCTCCTGCTGCTGGGCGCGCTCTGGTTCGCCCGGAGCCGCATCCCGGGTCCGCTCGCGGCCCTGCTTTTCTTCCTCGGTTCGCTCTTTCCGCTTTCGGGGATTTTCAATGCCTACGGCTTCATTTTTTCCTATGTCGCGGACCACTGGCAGTACCTGCCCATGATCGGAATCCTGGCGCTCGCTGCGGGCGGATGGGAGAGGATCGCGGCCCGGCGGATGGTTCCCGCAGGAATCCTTGCGCTTGCGACCCTCTGCGTCCTCGGAGTCCTGACGTTTCGCCAGTGCGGGCTTTACCGGGAGGTCGAGACTTTCTATCGGCGGACGATCGCGGGGAACCCGGGTTGCTGGATGGCCCATACCAACCTGGGTCTCATCCTGGCCGACAGCAACCGGCCCGACGAGGCGATTTCCGAATACGGGCAGGCCCTGCGGCTTGATCCCTACCGGCCCGAGGTGATCCACAACGACCTCGGCGTGGTCCTCCTCGCGCAGGGCCGGCTTCCGGAGGCCGCCGAGCAATTTCGGGAAGCGCTGCGGCGGGATCCCGGTTCGCCCGACTACCATCGCAACCTGGGCAATGCCCTGCTTCGGGAGGGCCTGCTTGCCGAGGCAGTCGATCAATTCTCGGCTGCCGCGGTCGGCGACCCGGGCAATTCCCGGGTTCGCAACAACCTGGGGATCGCCCTGGCCGAGTCGGGCCGCTCGCCCGAGGCAATCGAGCAGTTTCAGGAGGCCGTGCGCCTCGAACCGGGCTACGTGGAGGCCCATTTCAACCTGGCCCTGGTACTCCTCCGCGCGCGACGCGACGGTGAGGCCAGGCGGGAGCTGGAGACGGTCCTGCGCCTCAACCCGGACTACGAACCGGCCCGGACGAGCCTGCGGCGGCTGGCGGCGGTTGATTCCGGAGCGGCGAACCCCTAGACGGTGTCCATCGACGATCACTCCATGGCGATACCCGCACCGGCGCCCCGCAGCGCCCCGATCCGGGAATGGCTGGGACTCTCCCTGGTCGTGCTGCTGGCGTATCTGCCCGCGGTCAACGGCGGACTGGTTTGGGATGACGACGGCCACGTGACCCGCCCGGAACTGCGCTCGCTCCACGGGCTCTGGCGGATATGGACGGAACTCGGGGCGACGCAGCAGTATTACCCGGTTCTTCACAGCGCATTCTGGATCGAGCACCGGCTGTGGGGCGACGCCACCCTGGGCTACCACCTGGTGAACATTCTCCTGCACGCCACCGCGGCCTGGCTTTTCGTGACGGTCCTGCGCCGGCTGGTCCCATCCGGCCCGGGGGAAGTTCGCACCGGATTATTCGACGGCCCCCTGCTGGCCGGGCTTCTCTTCGCGCTTCACCCGGTCTGCACCGAGTCCGTCGCCTGGATTTCCGAGCAGAAAAACACGCTCTCGACCGTCTTCTATCTTCTGGCGGCGCTGACCTACCTGAAGGGGGCCGCCCGATGCGGCGGGGAAACCCCCGCGATTCGACGTCCCTTGTACCTGTTGTCGCTGGCCCTCTTCGCCGCCGCTCTCCTCAGCAAGAGCGTGACCGCAACGCTGCCCGCGGCGCTCCTCGTTGTGATCTGGTGGAGGCGGGGACGCCTGGAATTGCGGCGCGATGTCCTTCCGCTCCTTCCCTTTTTTGCCGTCGGTGTCTCGGCCGGGCTGCTGACGGCGTGGGTGGAACGGCGGTACGGGGGCGCCGAGGGCGCCGTGTACGCCCTGGGAGCCCTGCAGCGCTGCCTCCTGGCCGGCCGCGTGATCTGGTTTTACCTGGCGAAGCTCGCGTGGCCGGCGAACCTCGCCTTCATCTATCCTCACTGGAGGGTCGATGCCGGCGACTGGCGCTCGTACGCTTTCCCGGTCGCGGCGCTTGCCGCGCTTGCGATCCTGTGGCGCAACCGGGGCCGCGGCCGCGGCCCGCTTGCCGCCGCTCTATTCTTCGCCGGATCGCTCTTTCCCGCCCTGGGATTCTTCAACGTCTATCCCTTCGCCTACTCCTACGTCGCCGACCACTTCCAGTACCTCGCGAGCCTCGGCATTTTCGCCGCCGCGGGAATCGGATGGGGGCAGATGCGGGGTTCTGATCGCGGCAAAAAGCACTTACTAATTACTAATTACTCCTTTCCGATTTCCTTCCTCCTGGTCCTCGCTGCGCTCACGTGGCGGCAATCGGGCCAGTATCGCGACAGCGAGACGCTCTATCGGGCGACCATCGACCGCAATCCGGAGTGCTGGATGGCCCACACGAACCTCGGCGTCGCCCTGGCCGCCTCGGGCCGCACCGACGAGGCGATCGCCCACTACGAGAAGGCGCTTTCCGTCGATCCCTCGCTTGCCCGGGTGCACAACGACCTTGGAAGCGCGCTTTTCAGCAAGGGTCGTCCGGCCCAGGCCCTCGCCCACATCGATGAGGCGCTGCGGCTTCAGCCCCGCTTTCCCGCCGCCACCTATAATCGCGCCATCACCCTCCAGGCACTGGGCCGGACGACGGAGGCGATCGACGCATTCTTCGCCGTGCTGAGGATGAACCCGAATTTCTTCGAGGCCCGCTACAACCTGGCGCTGGCATTGGCGGGCGCCGGTCGGACGCCGGAGGCTGCTGATCAATTTGAGCGGGCAATCGCGCTGCGGCCCGGCTTTCCGGCAACCTATTATAACCTGGGGATGGCGCTCCGCGCGATGGGCCGGGAGGGCGACGCGGATGTGCAATTCCAGAAGGCCGGCAACCTGGGATTCCGGCCCTAGCTGCGGTATTGCACCGGCAATCCGGAATCCAGAACCTGAACGGAATTTCGATGGCCAAGACAACAACACCTTCGGGCGGTCGGGCGGCCGGGGAATGGGCGGTGGTCGCCTTTGCCGCGCTGGCGGCGTACGCGCCGGCCTTGCGGGGTGGATTTGTCTGGGACGACGACGCCCACGTGACCAAGGCGGCCTTGCGCTCGGTGCACGGGCTTTGGCGGATCTGGTTCAGCCTGGGCGCAACGCAGCAGTACTATCCGGTGCTGCACAGCGCGTTCTGGGTGGAGCATCGGCTCTGGGGAGATTTCGCCTTTCCGTATCATCTCCTCAATATCCTCCTGCACGCGACCGCCGCCTGGCTGCTTGCAATCGTGCTCAGGCGGCTGGCGCGCGGCGCGGACGGTGCGGGAACGGGAGGCTGCCTCGACGCGCCCCTGCTCGCCGGGCTTCTCTTTGCGCTGCACCCGGTGTGCGTCGAATCGGTTGCGTGGATCTCCGAGCAGAAGAACACCCTCTCCGCGGTCTTTTATCTCCTGGCCGCGCTCGGCTACCTTCACTGGGAGGAGCGCAGGTCGGGGTTTGCCCGGTATTTCCTGGCCCTGGCCCTCTTTGTCGCGGCGCTCCTGAGCAAGAGCGTGACGGCCACGCTTCCGGCGGCCCTCCTGGTGGTCATCTGGTGGCGCCGCGGGAGCCTGTCGTGGCGGCGGGACGTGTATCCGCTCCTTCCCTTTCTCGCGGCCGGTGCCGCGGCCGGGCTCTTTACCGCATGGGTTGAGCGCCGCTACATCGGGGCGCAGGGCGCGGCGTTCGAGCTGGGCGGCATTCAGCGATGCCTTCTGGCCGGGCACGCGATCGGGTTTTACCTGGGCAAGCTGCTCTGGCCCTCAAACCTGATGTTCGTCTATCCGCGCTGGAACCTCGATGCCGGGGAATGGGCGGCGTACCTTTATCCCCTTGGTGCGATTGCGCTCCTGGCCGGGCTCTGGTCGATCCGCGGCCGCCGCCGCGGCCCGCTCGCCGCCGCGCTCTTCTTTGCGGGCACGCTCTTCCCCGCACTTGGATTTTTCAATGTCTACCCCTTCGTGTTCTCCTACGTAGCCGATCACTTCCAGTACCTGGCGAGCATGGGAGTTTTCGCCCTGGCCGCCGGCGCCTGGCAGGCTTTTGCGCGCCACCAGGCGCGAAGGGCGGGCGACAGCCGCCCCGAGTCCTATTCCTTACTAATTACTAATTACTGCTTTCCGATTCTGGTCCTCCTCCTCCTCGCTTCGCTCACCTGGAGGGCTTGTTACGCCTACCGGGACGTTGAGACGCTCTATCGCACATCGATCCGCGCCAACCCGGATTCCTGGATGCCCCGTTACAATCTCGGGGTGGTCCTGGCCCGGGAGGGGCGGATCCCCGAGGCGATCGCGTCGTACGAGCGCGCCGCCACCCTCGATCCCGACCGGGCGGAAATCCGCGTCGACCTGGGCACCGCCTATGCACGGGCAGGCAGAGTGCCGGAGGCGATCGCGCAGTTTCAGGCGGCCGTCCGCCTCAGGCCGGACTTCGCGGATGCGCACCTCAACCTGGGCGCGGCGCTGCGGCAGGCGGGCCGGCTGGACGAGGGCATCGCCCAGTGCGTCGAGGCCCTCCGGATAAACGGCGACTACCCGGAGGCAAATTTCAACCTGGGCGTCATGTACCAGGAGGCGGGCCGGCTCCCGGAGGCGATCGCGCAGTTCGGCCGCGCGCTGAAGGACCGGCCGGATTTTTCCGAAGCCGGCCGGCATCTGGCCGCCGCCCTCGGGCAGGATGGCGTCGCCCTCGCCCAACTCGGCCGGCTGGCGGAGGCGAGATCCGAACTTGAGGAGGCGGCGCGGCTGCTGCCCGGCGACATGCAGGCCCACTACAACCTCGGGCTCGTCCTGAGGGCGATGGGCCGGGAAGCCGACGCCAGGCTGCAATTCGAAGAGAGCGAGCGGCTCGGCCGCCATTGATGGAAACTTCCGCCGCCAGCACCAACCGGATTGTCCTGCTTGCCTCCGGCGTCATCGCCGCCGCGGGGATTGCCGCCTACGCAAACAGCTTCGCCGGCCCCTTTGTCTTCCTCGATGTGCCTGCGATCGTCTCAAACCCGACCATCCGGCACCTCTGGCCGCTCGGCCCCGTCCTGAATCCCCCGTCGGCCGGGGGCCTTGCCGTCGGCGGCCGGCCCCTGGTGAATCTCTCCCTAGCGTTAAACTACGCCCTCGGAGGGACGAACGTCGTCGGCTACCACGCCTTCAACCTGGCCGTCCACATCCTCGCCGCGCTGACCCTCTTTGGGATCCTCCGCCGGACCCTGAAGAGCATCCCGCTAGCCTTCGCCACAGCCCTCCTCTGGACCGTCCACCCCCTCCAGACCGAGTCGGTCACCTACATCATCGAGAGGGCCGAGTCCCTCATGGGAATGTTCTACCTCCTGACGCTCTACTTCTTCATCCGCTCAGTTGATTGCGGTTCGGGATCCGACTTTCAGGTTTCAAGTTTCAGCCCTCAGCCTTCTGCAAAGATGTTTCAGGTCTCAGGTTTCAAGTTTCAGGTTTTTGCCGTCGCCGCCTGTCTTTGCGGAGCGGCGACCAAGGAGGTTGCCGCGACCGCTCCGTTGGTCGTCTTCCTCTACGACCGAACCTTCGTCAGCGGAACGTTTCGGGAGGCGTGGCGGAGACATTGGCGGCTGCATCTCGGGCTGGCCTCAAGCTGGATCCTCTCCGCAGCGCTCCTTGCCGGTACCGGGGGCAACCGCGGCGGGACCTCGGGATTTGGGATCGGCGTCTCGTGGGGCCGGTATGCGCTGACGCAATTTCCCGCCATCACCGGTTACCTGCGGCTCGCGCTCTGGCCGTCCCGGCTCGATTTTCACTATGGCGCCCAATGGGTTAAACATCCGGCCGAGGTCATTCCCCAGGCGATTCTCGTCCTGGCCCTCCTGGCCGGCTCGGTCGCCTGCTTTTTTCAAAAAGGCGTCAAAGGGGTCAGGCCGCCAGAAGTAAAAAATCCCGTTTTTTTTACTTCTGGCGGCCCGACCCCTTTCCGCGCACTTGGCTTTGCGGGGATCTTCTTCTTCGCCATCCTCGCGCCGACATCCCTTGTCCCGGGGATGACGCAGACGATGGCCGAGCATCGGATGTACCTCGCGCTTGCACCCCTGTTGTGTGCTATCACCTGCCTAGCAGCGTCCGCGTGGGACCTCTGTATCACGGATCGAGGGCATGCCCTCCGAAGTGCCGGCGAGCCGGACGTAGGAGGGCGCGTCCGCCGAAGTCCCGCAGAGCGGGACGAAGGAGGACCCACCTCCGCGATTTCTCCTGTCGGGGCGATCAAAGGGGTCAGGCCGCCAGAAGTAAAAAAAATGGGATTTTTTACTTCTGGCGGCCTGACCCCATTTCTCCTCAGGTTGAGGCAATTGACCCCCTGTTTTTGCGTGGCTGCCGCCGCTGTGACCCTCGCCGCCGCGACTTTCCAGCGGAACAAGGTCTACGGAAGCGAGATCGCACTCTGGACCGATACCGTGGCGAAGAGCCCCTGGAATCCCTATCCCCTCAACAACCTCGGGATCGCCCTGTCCGATTCCGGCCGCAGGACGGAGGCGATCGCCCGGTTCACCCGCGCCCTCGAGCTGAAGCCCGACTATGCCGAGGCCCGCAACAACCTCGCCCTCGCGCTCCTCAACGAGGGCCGCGTCCCGGAGGCGGTCTCCGGCTTTGAGGCGGCGCTGCGGCTGAAGCCGGACTATGCGGAGGCGGAGGCGAACCTCGGGGTCGCCCTGGCAGGCTCGGGGCGCCTCCCCGAGGCGCTGGGGCACCTTGAGCGCGCGGTGCGGCTCAACCCCGGCTACGCCGCCGCCCATAACGACCTCGCCGTCGCGCTCGCCGGCAGCGGCCGGCTGCCCGAGGCGGTCGCGGAGTACGAAAAGGTGCTCGAGCTCGAGCCGCTGCATCCGGAAGTTCACTACAACCTTGCGAACGCCCTGGTCGGCGAGGGCCGCCTGGCGGAGGCGATAGCCCACTATGAGGCCGCGATCAGCCTGAGGCCGGACTTCGCCGAGGCCCGCGACAACCTCGCGGCGGCGCGCCGGGCGGCCGACGGAAGCCCGGGATCCCGATGAAGGCCAGGCTGCTCATCGTCCTGCAGGCCGCCGTGATCGTCGCCGCCGCGTGGTGGATCTATGCGCCCGCCCTCCACGGCGAATGGCTCTGGGACGACAACACGAACATCACCGAGAACCCGCTCATGCGCGACCCGGCCGCGCTCTGGAAAATATGGTTCGCGCCCACCAGCCTGGATTACTACCCGCTCCAGATGACCGTCGAGTGGGCCCAGTGGCGCCTCTGGGGAATGGACACCCTCGGGTACCACGCGACCAACGTCATCCTCGACATCGCCTGCGCGTTCCTCCTCTGGCGCGTGCTGCGCAAGCTCGGGCTGCGCCTTGCGTGGCTGGGCGGGCTCCTGCTGGTCGTCCACCCGGTGACGGTGGAATCGGTGGCCTGGATCGTGGAGGTGAAGAACACGATGTCGCTCGCCTTCCTCCTGCTGGCCTACGCCTCCTGGCTGGATTATCGCGGGCGCCGCGACGGGGTCATGTCCCAACTTCTTGATTCGCGATCCGAATTAAAAAGTTGGGACATGACCCCCTACCTCTTGGCGCTCGGCTTCTTTGTCGCGGCGATGCTCAGCAAGGCGTCGGTCGTCATGTTCCCCTTCGTCCTGCTCCTGCACGCCTGGTGGAAAACCGGCCGCGTCTCGCGGCGCGACGCGGTGGAGGCGGCGCCCTTCCTCGTTGTCTCCCTTGCGCTGGGCCTGGTCGCCGTCCTCCTGCAGCAGCACCGCGCGATCGGCGCGGTCGCCCTGCCGCTCGGCGGCCCGCTCTCGCGCGCGGCGGTGGCCGGGCTCGGCGCCGCGTTCTACCTCTGGAAATTCCTGGTGCCCGCCGGGCTCATGCCGATCTATCCGCGCTGGGACGTCGACCCGCCCTCCGCCCTGCAGTTCCTTCCCTGGCTGGCGATCGGCGGCCTGGCGTGGTTCCTCTGGAGGACGCGCCGGCGCGGGGCGCTTTTCTGCCTCGCGGTCTTCCTGGTCAACCTCGCCCCGGTCTCCGGGATCATCAGCGTCTCGTACATGAGGCTCACCTGGGTGATGGACCACCTGGCGTACGTCTCCTTTGTCGGGCTGATCGGGCTGGCGGTCGCCGCGGCCGATCGGGCGCAGGCCCGGTTCCGCGTCGCCTCGATCGTCCTGTTCGCCGCGCTCGCCGCCGTGCTTGCCGCGCAGAGCCGCGCCTGCGCCGGCGCGTTTGCGACGGCGCGGGTCTACTGGACGCGCGCTCTCGCGGGCAACCCGGGGGCCTGGGCGGCGCACTACAACCTCGCGCTCATCCTCGTTCAGTCCGGCGAATTCCCGGAGGCGATCGCCCACCTCGAGCGGGCGGTGGCGCTCAACACGGCGTATGAGGCGGCCGAGAACAACCTCGCGAACGCGCTCAGCCAGACCGGCCGCTACGACGAGGCGGTTCCCCACTACGAGAGCGCGCTGCGGCTCAATCCCGGAAACGCCGTGACGCACTACGACTACGGCCTGACGCTGCGCTCGCTCGGCCGGTCGGACGAGGCGAGGGACCAGGTGACGGAGGCCGCGCGCCTCGGGTTCTTCGACCGGCAGCCGGGGAAATAGGGGGTATTTATTTTTTGAATACCCGTATCCGGGCGCCGCGACGGGGTCATGTCCCAACTTCTTAATTCGCGATCCGAATTAAGAAGTTGGGACATGACCCCTTGCACTCCCCCTTCATCTCCCAAAGCCCGCCGCGGCCCGCCCGCAAGCCAAAAAGGGGTAAAAAAAGTAGCAAAAAGGGGCAACAAACCTATTGACGAGGAAAAGGCTCGGTTCAATAGGTTGTGTGTGTCGGGCTGAGACACCACATCCTGTAGTGGTCAACAACCCGTAAATAAGTTCCAAACAACTTTAGATCGCGTGGGCCCTTTGCGGGCTCCACACAGCAGGGGCACCCCCCCCGTACCCATCCTTTTTAGCCTCATTTCATGCAGAAAATCTTCCAGATCGGCCCCAAGACCTTCGTCCTCGACCAGGAGAAGGCGGAGGCCGCGTTTGCCGCCAAGCGGGTCATCAACGGCCGGGCGACGATGACCTTCAACCTGCTTCCCCTCAAGTACCAGTGGGCCTACGACCTTTACCGCACGATGAAGGCCAATCATTGGGAGCCGGAGGACATCCCGATGGGCAAGGACATTGAGCAGTGGCGCGACGAGAAGGCCGTGGCCGATGTCGACCGCTGGATCATCCGGATGGGTATCGGGTATTTCTCGGCGGCCGAGGGGATTGTGGGGGACAACATCCAGCACGTCGTCCGCGAGCTGGTCACCGCCCCGGAGCTCAAGCTGGTCCTGGGCCGCCATGCCCATGAGGAGAACATCCACGCCGATTCCCTCCTCTACATGATCGCCTCCCTGGGAATCAATCCCCACGAGTGCGAGGCAATGTTCGAGGATGTGCCGACGATTGTCCGGAAGAACGAGTTTGTCACCCGGATTTCCAAGGACCTGCGCCGGGACCTGGACCTCACCAAGGTCGAGAACCAGCGGCTCCTGGCCCGCAACATCTTCGTCTTCGGCCAGTGCATGGAGGGAACCCAGTTCTACGGGCTTTTCGGCATGGTCCTCTCCCTTTACCGGCAGAACAAGTTCCCCGGGATAGGCCAGATGTTCCGCTACACGCTGCGGGACGAGTCAAACCACATCGAGGTCTTCCGTAACCTGTTCATGGACTTGATCGAGGAGAACCGGGAGATCTGGACGACCGAGTTCAAGACCGAGCTCACGGACCTGATGAAGGAGGCGGTCGCGCTGGAGAAGGAGTTCATCCGGGACTGCCTGCCTGCCAACGCGGTCGGCCTGCGGGTCGAGGACTTTCTGACCTACATCGATTACATCGCCGACCGCCGCCTCGAGGGCTGCGGCCTGGCGCCGCTTTCCGGCGGCGTAAAAAATCCGCTACCCTGGCTGGCCGAGATGATGGACATCAAGAAGGAGCAGAACTTCTTTGAGGGCCGGGTCACGGAATACCAGAAGGCCTCATCACTGACCGTTGCCGCGGACGACGAGCTCTGAAGCGCACCCCCAGGTTTTTACCCGAAACGCACTGCCCGCATCCCCGGGCGAGCCCACGAACCATCTTCCTTACCCCATGAGCACTCCCACTTTGGCACACGACCTGGCCCTCAAGCGCACGGTCAACACCCCCGTTGAACAGAAGCCCCACTACGCCTGGCGCGACGTGCTCGCCGGCGAGGACATCCCGCTGCCGGCCATCGTCCTTCTCTGCCCCCACGGCGAGGAGCGCTTCGTGCTCGCCGAGGTCGCCGACACGCTGGGCAAGGCCTACACCAACGTCTGCCTTGCGCGCGGCGACAAGGACATCTTCACGGACGCTAGCCGGGCCTGGGTCGTCGGCATCTGCCGGGAGCTGGCCGGCAACCTCAACCGGCTCGCGCGCGAGAGCACGCCGCTGAACCTCTCCCTGAACAGCCTTTACGAGCTGATCGAGAAGACCCTGGTCGACAACAACGAGTACTTCGTCGCCAAGAGCCTGCTGATCAACCGCGGGCGCAAGCTTTCGGTGGACCGGGGCACGGCCCAGGCCGCCTTCCGCGTCATCCGCCGCAACAACCAGATCGTTCCCTGGAGCGAGCAGAAGGTTGAGATCGCCGTCCGCAAGACCTTCCTCTCCCTGCACCGGGACTCCGCACCGGCGGTTGGGATCACCCAGGCCGTTTCCGCGCGCGTGCAGGCCTCCAAGCAGGCGTTCGTCCACATCGAGGAAATCCAGGACATGGTCCAGGAGGAGCTGATGAAGGCGGGCCACTACAAGGTGGCCGAGGCCTACATCCTTTTCCGGGCCGAGCGGGCCGCCGCCCGCGATGGGGCCGGCGGGACCGAGCAGGCCGCCCCGGTGCTCCAGGCGCCCGCCCCCCAGCAGGGGACGCTGGTCGTGGTCAAGCGGGCCAACGGCGAGAACACTCTTTGGGACGGGGCCGACCTGCGCAAGCGGATCGAGTTTGCCCGCATCGGTCTGGACCTGTGCCTCTCGCCCGAGGAGATCGAGGTGGAGCTTCGCCGGGCCGTCTACGACCAGATCACGCAGAAGGACCTGGATTCGACGATCATCCTCAATTCCAAGACGCTGATCGAGAAGGACGCTGACTTCGCCAAGTTCGCCGGCCGGATCCAGCTCACCTACATCTACGAGGAGGTTCTGGGCTGGAACATCACCAACGACGGAATCGGCAAGCTCAAGGAGTTCCACCAGAGGCACTTCAAGAGGTATATCGAGCACGGCGTCGCCATCAAGCGCCTCAATCCCAAGCTCCTCGACTACGACCTTGCCCGGCTGGCCGCCGCCCTGGATCCGTCCTCCGACCTGGAGTTTGATTTCCTCGGCATCCAGACCCTTTACGACCGGTACCTGATCGTCGACAAGGTTTCCCGGACGACGCACCGCATCGAGACGCCCCAGTATTTCTGGCTGCGCGTGGCGATGGGCCTTTTCCTGGGCGAGAGCGGCGACCGCGAGGCGAAGATTGCGGCCCTCTACACGCTCTACAAGACGCGGCGCTTCTGCTCGTCGACCCCCACGCTCTTCAACTCCGGCACGCTCCACTCCCAGCTCTCCTCCTGCTACCTCTACTACGTCGAGGACACGATCGAGGGGATCTTCCAGCGCGGCATCGCGGAGAACGCCTACCTCGCAAAATGGGCCGGCGGCCTCGGCGGCTCCTGGACGGCCGTCCGCGGCACCGGCGCCTACATCGGCGGCACCAACGGCGAGTCGCAGGGGGTGATTCCCTTCCTCAAGCTGCACAACGACCAATTGGTCGCCGTCAACCAGGGCGGAAAGCGCAAGGGCTCCGGCTGCGCCTACCTGGAGACCTGGCACAACGACATCTTCGAGTTCCTCGAGCTGCGCAAGAACACCGGCGACGACCGCCGGCGCACCCACGACATGAACACGGCGAACTGGATTCCCGACCTGTTCATGAAGCGCGTGGAGTCCCGCCAGTCCTGGACGCTCTTCCGCTCCAACGAGGCCAAGGACCTGCACGATCTCTACGGCAGGAAATTCGAGGAGCGCTACCTCGCCTATGAGAAGCTCGCCGAGCAGGGCAAGATGTACGGGGCGAAGATCGAGGCCCTGGACCTCTGGAAGAAGATGCTCTCCCTGCTCTTCGAGACGGGGCACCCCTGGATCACCTTCAAGGACGCCTGCAATGTGCGCTCCCCGCAGGACCACGTCGGGGTGATCCACTCCTCCAACCTCTGCACGGAGATCACGCTCAACACCTCGGCCGACGAGACGGCCGTCTGCAACCTGGGCTCGGTGATCCTCGACAGCCACCTGCTGCCCACCGGCGAAATCGACCACGAGAAGCTCCGGGAGACGATCCGGGTGGCCGTCCGCGCGCTCGACAACGTCATCGACATCAACTTCTACCCGACCGACGCGGCGCAGCGCTCCAACCAGCGGCATCGCCCGATCGGCCTGGGGGTCATGGGCCTGGCGAACGCGCTCTACACGCGCGGCTCCGCCTTCGCCTCACCGGAGGCCGTGGAGTTCAACGACGAGGCGATGGAGGCGATCGCCTTCTACGCGTACGAGGCCAGTTCCGACCTCGCCGCCGAGCGCGGCACCTATTCCACCTACAAGGGCTCGAAGTGGGACCGGGGCATCCTTCCCCAGGACTCGCTGGACCTGCTCGAGAGCGAGCGCGGCGTGCCGGTGGACGTCCCGCGCGGCGGCCGGATGGACTGGACGCCCCTGCGCGCCAAGATCGCCTCCCAGGGCATGCGCAACAGCAACGTGCTGGCCATCGCGCCCACGGCGACGATCTCGAACATCACGAACACCTCGCCGTGCATCGAGCCGACCTACAAGAACCTCTTCGTGAAGTCGAACCTCTCGGGCGAGTTCATCGTCCTGAACCCCTTCCTCGTGAAGGACCTCAAGGCCCGCGGGCTCTGGGACCAGGACATGATCGACAACCTGAAGTACTTCGACGGGGAGGTTAAGGACATCGAGCGGATCCCCGACGACCTCAAGGCGCGCTACCTGACCGCCTTTGACATCGACCCGCGCTGGATCGTCGACGCCGCCGCCCGGCGCCAGAAATGGATCGACCAGAGCCAGTCGGTGAACCTCTGGATCAAGACCCCGGACCTGAAGACCCTCTCCCACATGTACCGGCACGCCTGGCATGCGGGGCTCAAGACGACCTACTACCTCCGCAGCCTGGGAGCCTCCAACATCGAGAAGGCGACCGTGGCCGCCAAGAAGGAGACCCGCGGTGCGGTCCGCGAGGGGGCCGACGGCGGGCAGAATTCCGGGGATCCCTCCGGGTCCCACGGCGCCGCAGCCGAGGCGGCCGCCATGGCCGCCGCCGCGGCGGGTCCCGGGCCCGCCCCGGCGGCCAAGACCTACTCGGCCGAGGAGAAGCTGGCCTGCAGCATCGAGGCGATGAAGAACGGGGAGATTTGCGAAGCGTGCCAATGATGCTAGGGTAGGGGCACCATGAAGACACTTATCGCCCTCCTTGCCTCCCTATCCCTGGCTTCCCTGGCGCTCGCCTCCTCGCCGGCGGTCTCCGACATTTCACAGAAGGACCTCCAGGCGGTGGTCACCGCCAAGTCCGCCGTGATTTTCGACGTGAACGGCACCGAGTCGTACAATGAGGGGCATATCCCCGGGGCGATCGACTTCATCGCCCACCGCGACGACATTGCGAAGCTCCTCCCCGCGGACAAGGCGGCCCTGGTGGTCGCCTACTGCCGCAACGAGCAGTGCACCGCCTACCGGCAGGCCGCGCACGCCGCGATCGCCCTGGGCTACACGAACGTGAAGCACTTCGCGCCCGGGATCGACGGCTGGGTCAGCTCCGGCGCCCCAACGGAAAAGTGATTATAGGGCAGAAACCTGAGACCTGAAACCTGAAACCTGAAATCGATCCATAGGACCGATTCAGGGAATTTCCTGAGGGCTCCGAAGGTGGAGCGCGATCTCC
>CAITEC010000115.1 GCA_903891325.1 uncultured Opitutaceae bacterium | reverse complement strand
GTCTCAGGTTTCAGGTTTCTGACCGAGCCCGCCTCCCGTAAAGACAGGCCGGAACCCGGCCTCTCTAAGAATCCGTGCGGCGGCCTCCCCTTGGTCTCCCTGGATCTCAATCCGGCCGTGCTTGACCGTGCCTCCGCAGCCGCAGGCGGCCCGCATTTTCTTCGCGAGGGCGTCCTTCTCCGGACCGCCGATGCCGGTGAAGCCGCTGACGACGGTCACCGTCTTGCCGCCGCGATTGCCCGTCTCCCTGCGGATGTCGACCCGGCCCCGGTTGCGGTCCGCCGCCGCCGGACGGGGCGGAGCCGCGGATTCCGCGCGCGGCGCACCCGGGGGCAGACCCTGGCTGGAGAGGCCCGAAAACGGATTGTGCCCGAATCCCGGGGTTTCAGCGGGCTGCCGGGGATTCTCGCTCATCCGGGGACAGGTAGGCCAGGGCCTTGGCGTAGCTTCGGCGCTCCAGAAAATGCGCGAGCTGTGCGGGAAGGCGGCCGCGGTCGCTCTCGAGGATGCCGTCGAGGACCCCCATCTCCAGCGTCACCGCCGGTGCGTCCGAGCGGTTGATGGCGCCAAGCAGCCGGCCCAGCGAGTCTTTGATTTTGCTTTCCACGATCTTATGCGATCATTGCCCCTGTTAAGGCAAATTGCAATCGCCTGCCGGGTATCCCGCGAAACTTGTGCTGGCGGGACTGATCGTGCAGGCTGCCAATGGACGATTTTCCCATAAGATGAACGCCATGAACCTCCCCGCCCCGGCCAATGCGGACCTCATCGAGGCCATGCAGCGCGCCTGGCTTGACGACCCTGACTCGGTCGACCCGACCTGGCGCGCCTTCTTTCAGGGCTTCTCGCTGGGCAGCAGCGGCGGACTTCCCGCCGCTGTCGGCGCCGAGGGTCTCTCGCCCCCGATCGTGGACAGCCTCCAGCAGTCCCACGTCCACTACCTGATCAACGCCTACCGCGCGATCGGCCACCTTCAGGCCCACCTCGATCCGCTCAGCGCCCCGCCGCCGCCCTCGCCCAAGCTGCAGCTTGCGCAGTTTTCGCTGGCCGAGGCGGACCTGGGCACCTCCTTCGACGTCGGCACCTACGCGGGCGGGGGCCAGATGCGCCTCGGGGACATTGTGGCCTCCCTCCAGCAGACCTACTGCGGGCACGTCGGCGTTGAGTACGCCCACATCCAGGACCAGGACTGCCGGGCCTGGCTCCAGGAGCGGATGGAGGCGACGCGGCTCCAGCCCTCGTTCACCCGCGCCCAGAAGGTGCGGATCCTGCGGCGCGTCCACAAGGCGGAGCTCTTCGAGAAATTCCTCCACACGAAATACGTCGGCCAAAAGCGCTTCTCGCTCGAGGGGGGCGAGACCATCATCGCCGCCCTCGACACGGTGATCGACCACTGCCCGGCGCTCGGGGTCGAGGAGATCGTCATGGGCATGACGCACCGGGGGAGGCTCAACGTGCTGTGCAGCGTCATGCGGAAATCCTTCGACGAGGTGTTCGAGCAGTTCTCCGAGAACTACATCCCCGACACGGTCGACGGCGACGGCGACGTGAAGTACCACCTGGGCTACGAGTCGACCCTCACGACGACCTCCCGGAAAAAGGTCGAGGTGCGTCTCGCGGCCAACCCCTCCCACCTGGAGATCGTCGACCCGGTCGTCGAGGGAAAGGCCCGCGCCCGCCAGCGGATCCGCGGGGACCTGGAGACCCGCCGCAGCGTCCTGCCCCTGCTGATCCACGGCGACGCCGCGCTGGCCGGACAGGGGATCGTGGCGGAAACGCTCAACTTCTCGCAGCTCCCCGGCTACTGCACCGGCGGCACCCTGCACTTCGTCATCAACAACCAGATCGGCTTCACGACCGACCCGGGCGCGGCGCGCTCCACGCGCTACTGCACGGACGTCGCGAAGATGATCGAGGCACCGGTCTTCCATGTGAACGGGGACGACCCGGAGGCGGTCTGCATGATCAGCCAGCTGGCGCTCGAATTCCGCGACCGCTGGCGGCGGGACGTCTTCGTGGACATGTACTGCTTCCGCCGCCAGGGGCACAGCGAGACCGACGAGCCGTCGTTCACCCATCCCACCCTCTACCGGACGATCGCCGCGCACCCACTCGTCTCCGCCCTGTACACGCGCAGGCTGGTCGCCGAGGTCAGCATCACCGCCACGGAGGGCGACGCCATCCGGGCGGAATACTCGGCGGCGCTGGAGGAAAACCTGAAGAAGGCGAAGCTGCGCGAGGCCAAGCGCGCGAACCGGCGCCTTCCCGAGGACGCGTTCAAGGGCTCGACGGCCGTCTTCCAGCCCGGCTATCACCACACCCCCGCGGTCACCGCGGTGTCCGCGGAGGTCATCGGGACGGTCGTCAAGGGCCTCACCACCCTGCCCGAGGGATTCAAGCCGCACCCGAAGATCAGGCGCTTCCTCGACCATCGGGTCCAGGCCTGCGCCCAGGGCGGCCCGGTCGACTGGAGCCTCGGCGAGGCGCTGGCGTTCGGCACGCTGATCAGCGAGGGGATACCGATCCGCCTGAGCGGCCAGGACTGCGAGCGCGGCACCTTCAGCCAGCGCCACGCGGTCCTCACCGACGCCGAAACGGGCGCCAAGCACACGCCCCTCCAGCACATCGCGCCGGGGCAGGTGCGCTTCTGCGTCTACAATTCCCTGCTTTCCGAGGCGGCCGCGCTCGGCTTCGACTACGGCTACTCGCTGGACTTTCCCGACATGCTCTGCCTCTGGGAGGCACAGTTCGGCGACTTCGCCAACGGGGCGCAGGTGGTGATCGACCAGTTCATCGTCAGCGGGGAGTCGAAGTGGAAGCGGACAAGCGGGATCGTCCTGCTCCTGCCCCACGGCTACGAGGGCCAGGGCCCGGAGCACTCCTCCGCGCGGCTTGAGCGCTTTCTCCAGGCTTGCGCCGAGGACAACATCCAGGTCGCCAACGTCACCACCCCCGCACAGTACTTCCACATCCTGCGCCGGCAGGTGAAGCGGGATTTCCGGAAACCCCTGGTTATCATGGCGCCCAAGTCGCTTCTCCGCCATCCCGCGGCGGTTTCCCGGATGGACGACCTGGTCTCCGGTTCCTTCCAGGAGATCATCGACGACCCGCTCGGGAACGTCCCGCCGTCGCGCGCGCCCGCCCGGCTCATCCTCTGCTCGGGGAAAGTCTACTACGACCTCTGCGAGTTCCGGCGGGAGAACGCGATTTCCACGGCGGCCATCGTGCGGGTCGAGCAGCTTTACCCCCTCCACACCGGGCGCCTCGCCGAGCTCGCAAAACCTACGAACGGTCCAGGCTGGTGTGGTGCCAGGAGGAATCCAATAACATGGGAGCGTGGGCATGGATCGCCCCGCAGCTTGAGGCCGTCTTCGGCCGCAAGGCGGTCTATGCCGGCCGCGGCGCATCGGCCTCCCCCTCCGTCGGCCTCCTCGCCCTCCACCAGATCGAGCTCAACGCCCTCCTCAACGACGCTTTCAGCCTCTAGCCCGGATATTTCACCATGGCACTCCACGACGTCACAATCCCCGCAATGGGCGAGTCGATCAGCGGCGGCATACTGGCCGCCTGGCACGTCGAGGACGGCGCGGCCGTCGCCCGGGACCAGCGGCTCTACGAGCTGGAGACCGACAAGGTGACCTCCGAGGGCGTGGCCGGCGTTGCGGGAAATATATCCCTGAAGGTCGCGGCGGGCGCCACCGTCAAGATTGGCGAGGTCGTGGCGGTAATCGACGATTCGCCCGGAAGCGCCCCGGCCGCGCCCGCGGCGGGCCCCGCTCCTGTTCCCGCCCCGACTCCCGCCGCACCGCCGCCCGCGGCCGAAACTCCCCGGGCCGCGCCGGTCCCCACCCCCATCCCCACTCCCGCGCCCAGGCGCCCGGCGGCCGCCCCACCCCAGCAGCCCGCCCCGCAGGCGGCGAGCCGACCCTCGGGGGACAGGCAGACCCGGCGGAAATTGACGCCCCTCAGGCAGCGGATCGCCGAGCGGCTCGTGGCCGCCCAGCACGAGGCCGCCATGCTCACCACGTTCAACGAGGTGGACATGTCCGCCGTGATGGCCCTCCGCGCACGCTACCAGGAGGACTTTGTCGCCAAGAACGGGGTCAAGCTTGGGATCATGTCGTTCTTCACGAAGGCCGTGGTCAAGGCGCTCCAGGAAGTCCCGGCCGTCAATGCGCAGATCGAGGGGGACACGCTGGTTGAAAACCACTACTTTGACATCGGCATCGCCGTATCCACCGAAAAGGGCCTGATGGTCCCCGTAATCCGCGACTGCGAGCGGATGGGAATGGCCGGGATAGAAAAGGCGATCGCCGAGGCCTCGAAGAAGGCCCGGGAGGGCAGGATCACCCTGGCCGACCTCGAGGGCGGGGTTTTCACGATCACCAACGGGGGCACCTTCGGCTCGATGCTCTCCACGCCGATCATCAACCCGCCCCAGTGCGCCATCCTCGGTCTCCATGCAATCACCGAGCGGCCGGTGGCCCTCAACGGCCAGGTCGTGATCCGGCCGATGATGTACCTGGCCCTCACCTACGACCACCGGGTCGTGGACGGCCGGGAAGCGGTCACTTTCCTGGTCAAGGTAAGGCAGGGAATCGAGGATCCCGCCCGGCTGCTGATCACGATCTGACCATATTGGCAAAGGACCTGCTCAGGCACGGTTCTGGCCTCCCCCCCCAACGTGTCCCTATTCACCACCCGCTACGAGCGGGCCAGCTTCTTCGACGAGATGTTTGGCGCCTCGGGCGAGTTCCGCCCGCACTATCGCCGGCTGGCGGAACGCCTTGATACTCTGTCAGAAGGGGAATTCAACCAGCGCCGGGCGGCCGTCGACCTCGCCTTCCTGAGGCGGGGGGTCACCTTCACCGTCTACGACAACACCGAGGGCACGGAGCGGATCTTTCCCTTCGACCTGCTCCCCCGGATTATTCCAGCCCGGGAATGGACCCGGATCGAGGCCGGGCTCATCCAGCGGCTGACCGCCCTGAACCTCTTCCTGCACGACATTTACCACGAGCAGAAGATCCTGAAGGACAAGGTCGTCCCCGCGGCCCAGGTTTTCAGCGCCAAGCACTTCCGGCGGGAGTTCATGAATTTCTCCGTGCCGCGGGACGTGTATGTCCACATCTGCGGCTCGGACCTGATCCGCGACCACGACGGCAACTACATGGTGCTGGAGGACAACCTGCGCTGCCCGTCCGGCGCCTCCTACATGATCGAGAATCGGGCCGCCATGCGCCGGGCCTTCCCCAATCTCTTCGAGAGCTACCGGGTCCGCCCGGTCGAGGGTTACGCCGAGACGCTCCTCAAGTCGCTCCTCCACATCGCCCCGGCGGGCTGCGACCACCCCAACGTTGTCGTGCTGACCCCCGGGGTCTGCAACAGCGCCTATTTCGAGCACACCTTCCTGGCCCGGCAGATGGGAGTCCCGATCGTCGAGGGGCGGGACCTGGTCGTGCGCAATTCCTGCGTCTACATGCGGACGATCGGCGGGCTCGTGCCGGTCCACGTGATCTACCGGCGGATCGACGACGATTTCCTCGACCCGACCGTCTTTCGTCCCGATTCCGTGCTCGGCGTCCCCGGGCTGGTCGGCGCCTACCGCTCGGGAAACGTCTCGCTCGCCAATTCGATCGGCACCGGCGTGGCCGACGACAAGGTGATCTACGCCTACGTCCCGAAGATGATCCGCTACTACCTGGACGAGGATCCCATCCTGCCCAACGTCAAAACCTACCTGGCCTCGGAGCCGGCCGACCGGAAGTTCATCCTGGAGAACATCGGGAAACTCGTCGTGAAGTCGGCGAACGAGGCGGGGGGCTACGGCATGCTGATCGGGCCCGCGTCCACCGAGGCGGAGATCGCCGACTTTCGCGCCAAGGTCGCTGCCCAGCCCCGCAATTTCATCGCCCAGGACCCGATCCAGCTCTCCCGGGCGCCGACCTGGTGCGATGGGAGCCTCGAGGGCCGGCACATCGACCTCAGGCCCTACATCCTGCACGGCGAGAAGATCACCGTGACGCCCGGCGGGCTCACCCGGGTCGCGCTCCGGCGCGGCTCGCTTGTCGTCAACTCCTCCCAGGGCGGCGGATCAAAGGACACCTGGGTCCTGCAGGGGGACGACTGATGCAGACAACCCCGAAGGCCCCCGCCGCCCAGCGCTCCGGACCGATGCTCTCGCGGGTGGCGCACTCGCTTTACTGGATGAGCCTGTACATCGAGCGGGCGGAGAATGTCGCCCGGCTGCTCGACGTGAACCTCCAGTTCCTGCTCGATTTCCAGGGGCTCAGCGAAAGCCTGCCCCAGGAGCACTGGGGCTCGATCCTGGCCAGCTCCGGCGGGGCCGAGCTCTTCGCCGAGCTGCACGGGGAGCCCGACAGCCAGAACGTGCCGGAGTTCCTGGCCTTCGACCAGCGCAACCCCAACTCGATCCTCTCCTGCGTCCTTTCCGCCCGCGAGAACGCCCGGATGATCCGCGACCAGATCTCCTCGGAGATGTGGGAGGTGATCAACGAGCTCTACCTCTTCCTCCGGGCGCGCAACGCCGCGGAGGTCTGGAGGGCCGGGCCCTACGAGTTCTTCCAGCAGGTCAAGCGCTACTCCCACCAGTTCCAGGGGCTCGCCGACTCCACCTACCCGCGCAGCGAGGGCTGGGACTTCATCCAGTTCGGCAAGCTCATCGAGCGCGCGGACAAGACCACGCGCATCCTCGACGTGAAGTACCACATCCTCCTGCCGACCGCGACGGATGTCGGCGGGGCGGTGGACACCGCGCAGTGGCACGCCGTCCTGCGCTCGGCGAGCGCGCTCGACGCCTACCGCCGCTACTACGTGCACGAGATCCTGCCGTGGAAGGTCGCCGACTTCCTCATCTTCTCGGACACCTTCCCCCGCTCGCTGTGCTACTGCGTGGGCCGGCTCGACGGCTACCTCCACCGGATCCTCGGTGATTCCCCGGCCCGGCCGCGGGCGCCGGCCGCCGTCGCGGCGCACGACCTGCTCGCCGACCTCAAGTCGCGCGACATCGAGTACGTTCTCCAGATGGGGCTCCACGAGTTCCTCATCGAGGTGCAAAAATCGCTTGACCGGATCGGCGACGAAGTGGTTCAGACAACCATGTTTTTTCCCGCGGACCCGGAACCGGAGGAGCACCAGCACCAGCAGACCCAGCAGCAGCAATGAGCGGCCCGACCGACCGCGCACCCGCCCGAATGCTCCTTCATCTCATCCACCGCACCACCTTCGTCTACGGAGGCGACGCCCGCGACAGCTTCAACGAGGTGCGCCTGCGCCCCTGCGACGACGAGAACCAGGCCTGCCGCCAGTTCTCGCTCCGCGTCAGCCCGGAGTCGGCCGTCCGCGACTACACGGACTTCCACGGCAACACCGTGCACTTCTTCGACGTGCCCGAGGGCCACGCCCGGCTGGTGATCGAGGCGGAGTCCGAGGTGGAGACCGTCCCCGACGCCTCCCGGGCCGCGCCCGCGCCGGTCGGGTTTGACGCGCTCGCCGCCTCCCCGGAGCGCGAGATGCAGGCCGAGTTCCTCGCGGACTCCCGGTACGTGCCGCTCGCCCCGGAGATCTGGCGCGAGGTCCAGGATGTCCTCTCCGGGGGCCGCGGGGACGTTTGGGGCGACGCGGTCAGGCTCGGCCGGCACATCCACTCCACCTTCAAGTATCGGCCGAAGACGACCGGCGTGACGACCACGGCCACGGATGCCCTCAAGCTGCGGGCCGGCGTCTGCCAGGATTTCGCGCACGTCATGCTCGGGATGTGCCGCTGCGCGGGCCTGCCGGCCCGCTACGTCAGCGGCTACTTCCTGAATGTCGACCGGCTCCCCGGGGAGGTCGAGGCGTCGCACGCCTGGGTCGAGGTCTTCGTGCCCGGCCAGGGCTGGCTGGGCTTCGACCCGACCCACAACCGGTCCTCCGACGAGCGCTACATCAAGGTGGGCGTCGGCCGCGACTACGCCGACATCAGCCCGGTGAGCGGAACGTACCGGGGCGCGCCGACGCTTTCCCTCGACGTCGATGTCAAGGTCTCCCAGCTCAATTCCCTGACGGCTGTTCCCGGATGACCGCCGACACGCGGCCGTCCCGGAACTCGACGGTGAACCGGTCGTGGATCACCCGGTTGGTGAAATCCAGGTAGTAGGGGTAGGCCGGTCCCCACCAGTTGTTCCAGCCGAAGCCGTGGCGCCGGTTCGCGTGGTAGGTTCCCGTGAAGAGCGCGTGCCCCTCGGCGTCCCAGGAGGTGAAGTGCCAGACCTCGATGTCGCCGTCGGCGTCCGACCGGGTCGTGACCCGATCCGGGTCGCCGAGGGCGAGCCGCACGGTGTCCGGGTCGAAACCGACGGCGACCCTTCCCTCCTTCACGAGCTCCCGCCGGGCCGGCGGCAGGCTGGAGAAGTCGTCGGGGACCCCCTCGTTGCGGGCCTCCGGCGGCGAGCAGCCGGCCAGGAGGATGGCGCACACGATAGCCGCGGGTCGGAACCGGCGAAGCAGGGGACTCATGGGCCCACGCTGCCACCGGACATTGGAATCGCAACCGCGATCCACCCCGATCAAGGTTCCCGCCGGCATCCATGAAGCTCCTCCTCCTCTGGGACATCGACGGCACACTGATCCGCTCCGGCGGCGCGGGAATGCGCGCGCTCGCCGTGGCGCTGGACAGCGCCTTTGGCATCAGCGGCTCCACCGAGTCGATCGAGTACTCCGGGCGGACGGACCGCTGGATCATGCGCCAGATATTCAGCCGCTTCGGACTGGCGGCCACCGAGGAGAATTTCGCGCGCTACGCGGCGGCCTATTTCGCGGCGCTGCCCGGGCAGATGAGGAACCTGAATGCCTCCGTCCTCCCCGGGATCAGGCCGATCCTCGACGGGGCGATCGCGCGGGGCACCGTCGGCCAGGGACTGCTGACCGGCAACATGCGCCAGGGAGCCGCGACCAAGCTGGGCTACCA
This sequence comes from uncultured Opitutaceae bacterium, assembly GCA_903891325.1. Lineage (GTDB taxonomy): Bacteria > Verrucomicrobiota > Verrucomicrobiia > Opitutales > Opitutaceae > Palsa-1447. The sequence continues at coordinate 44,042 of CAITEC010000115.1, read as the reverse complement.
CGGGCTGTGGGATTATTTTCCCTTCGGAGCCTTTGCCGACGACAGCGAGCTGCGGGACGAGCTGGGGCCGCACGCCCTGCGCCGCGCGCGGGAGCGCTACGGCGTCGATTTTCCGCCGGAATCGGTCTGGATCATCGGCGACACTCCCATGGACATCGCCTGCGCCCGCCCGATCGGCGCCAACTCCCTCGCCGTGGCGACGGGCATCCATTCGGCCGCCGAGCTGGCGCTCCACCGCCCGACCGCGCTCCTGGAGAATCTCGGGGACACGGACGCGTTCTGGAAAATAGTAGGGGCCGATATTCAGAAACCTGAGACCTGAGACCTGAAACCTGAGTAAATCTTTCGATCCCTCAATCCGGGGTTTGAAGGATCGACTCAGGTTTCGGGTCTCAGGTCTCAGGTTTCTGCAAGGCCGCGGGTTTTCCCTTCCACCCGCGGCCTGTCGTCCGTAGCCTCCTCCCATGCCCTTCACCATCGCCATCGGATCGGACCACGCGGGCTTCCGCTACAAGGAGGCCATCAAGGCGATGCTGCTGGCCGGCGGCCACACGGTCACCGACATGGGCACGGACTCGGAGGTTTCCTGCGACTACCCGGATTTCATCCGGCCGGTGGCCGAGGCGGTCGCGCGGGGCGATGTCCAGCGCGGCATCGTGCTCGGCGGCTCGGGCAACGGCGAGGCGATCGTCGCCAACCGCGTGCGCGGCGTGCGCTGCGGCCTGTGCTGGAGCGAGGAGACCGCCCGGCTCTGCCGGGCGCACAACGACGCCAACTGCCTGTCGATCGGCCAGCGCACGATCAGCGAGGAGCTCGCCCTGAAGATCGTCTCCATCTGGCTCACCACCCCCTTCGATGGCGGCCGCCACATCGCCCGGATCGCGAAGATCGATCCGTAGGAGCGGAAAACGCCGTCCTGGATTTACCCGGAGGGCCTCCGGAGCGGCATTAGCGGAGCTCATTGGCCGCCTCTTGCCGTCCCCCCATGAGGCGGGACGGCGGTGTGGCGACCAGATTGGGCATTGCGCAGCGCAGCCGCGAAGGGGGCCCTCCGGGTCAATCCAGGACGGCAATCCTCGCTTGCCCACGCCGCGCCGGGCGATCATTTTTTGGGTTTGGCCATGGCCCTTCCCATACCCCCAGCCATCCTCGAGGAGCGCAACCTCGGGGCCGGCGACCTGGATAACAACCCGGTTGATTCGCTGTTCCGGATCTACGCGTGGATGCACTACGCGCGGACGGTGGACAACCGGATGCTCGAATTCTTCCGCCAGGGCCTGATGAAGGGCACGCTCACCGGCGGCCAGGGCAACGAGGGCCTGATCGTGCCGCTCGCGCTGCTCGCCGACAAGTCGGCCGATGTCATCAGCTTCACCCACCGCGACCTCGGCGGCCACCTGGTCTGGGGCGGGCACCTCTGCCACCACCTCAACCAGTATTTCGCCAACGCGGGAAGCCCGACCCACGCGCGCGAGGGGAACATCCACCACGGCGATCCCGCCAACCGGTCGATCCCGATGATCAGCCACCTCGGGGCGATGTGCGGCGTCATCCTGGGCTCGGCCGACTCCCAGCGGCGGCTCGGGCGCCCGGCCGTCGGCTACGCGTTCTTCGGCGACGGCTCCTCGAGCACCGGCGACGTCCACGAGTCGATGAACCTGGCGTCGCTTCTCTCCCTGCCCGTCCTCTTCGTCATCGAGAACAACGGCTACGCGTACTCCACGCCGGTCAGCGAGCAGTTCGCGGCCGGCACTGAACTCTGGAAGCGGGCGGCCGGCTACGGGATGGAGGGGCTCGCGGTCGACGCGACCGACCCGGAGGCCTGCGCCCGCGCCCTCGCCGGGGCGATAGCAAAGGTCCGCGCGACGTCGCGGCCGATGGTCCTCGAGGCCAGGACGCTGCGGCTGCGCGGCCACGCGGCCTACGACACCTGCAACTACCTGCGCCCGGGGGAATCGGAGGGCTTCTTTGAGCGGGACCCGCTCCCGAAGCTGCGCGCGCGGCTCGAGGCCATCGACGCGGCGCGGCTCCGGCGCGACGAGGCCGCGATCGACGCGCACGTCGAGGCCTGCATCCAGGTCTCGCTGCCCGTGCCGCGGCCGAGCCCGGCGGGCATGGAGGAGGGGCTTTTCGCGCCCGCGGCGGCGCCCCGGCCGTGGATCCCCTCGATCGGCGTGCAGCCGGCCGGGGCCGCGGCGACCCCGGAGATGATGACGATGGCCCAGGCGATCAACCGCGGCCTGCGGAAGATCCTCACCGAGTGCCCGGAGTCGATCGTCATGGGCCAGGACATCGGCACCTACGGCGGGGCCTTCAAGGTCACCGAGGGGCTGCTCGAGGACTTTGGGCGCTCGCGGGTCCTGAACACCCCGCTCGCCGAGAGCGCCTGCACGGGGTACGCGATCGGCCTGGCCCTCAACGGCCACCGGCCGATCGAGGAGTTCCAGTTCGCGGATTTCGCGACGGAGGCGGTGACGCAGATCACCCTGAACGCGGCCACGATGCATTTCCGCTCCGGGGCGCGCTGCCCGCTGGTCCTGCGCCTGCCCTGCGGCAGCGCGGGGCTGGGGTCCTTCCACTCGCAGGAGCTCGAGTCGCTCTTCCTCTCCATGCCCGGGATCAAGGGCCTGTACCCGAGCAACCCGCAGGACGCATTCAACGCCCTCCTCGCCGCCTACGAGGACGACAATCCCGTCATCCTCTTCGAGCACAAGGGGCTTTACCGCCACGGCAAGCACCCCGTCTCCTGGGACCCGAATTTCCGCGACGTCTGGAATCCGCGAAAGGTCCGAAGCGGCGACCACGCGACCCTCGTCACCTACGGCGAGATGGTCGGCCTCGCCTCCGAGGTCTGCGAGTACCTGGCGACCGAGTACGAGGCCTCCTTCGACGTCTTCGACCTGCGCGGCCTCTCCCCCCTGAACCTCGACGCCATCGGCGCCTCGCTCGAGCGCACGCACCGCCTCGTCGTCCTGCACGAGGGACGGCTCACCCACGGGTTCGGCGCCGAGATCACGGCCCGGCTGGTCGAGCGCCACTTCGCCGCGCTCAAGGCGCCGCCGCTGCGGATCGCGTCCCTCGACCTGCCCGTGCCCTTCGCCGGCGAGCTCGAGGCCGCCTTCCGGCCGACCCGCGAAAAGGTCATCGAGCGGATAACCGCCTGGATGGGATGAGCGCGCGCACCCGAATCCCCCGCGCCCGCTGGGCGGCCGTCCGGCTCTTTGCGATGGACGTCGACGGCATCCTCACCGACGGCACGATCGGCGTTTCCGCCTCCGGCGCGGAAATCAAGTTCTTCTCCGTCCTGGACGGCATGGGGCTGGTCCGCCTCGGGCGCGCGGGGGTCGCCACCGCCTGGATCAGCGGGCGGGCGTCGACGGCCACGTCCGTGCGCGCGGCGGAGCTGAGGATCCCCCACCTCATCCAGGACCGGCCGGACAAGCTGGAGGCCCTCCGGGAACTTGCGGGCAGGCTGGGTGTCCCCGCCGTGAACTGCATTTACATGGGAGACGACGACATAGACGCCCCCGCGATCCGCTGGGCCGGGATCGGGGTGACCGTACCGACGGCCATGCCCCCGGCCGCTGCGGCCGCCGGTTACGTGACGTCGCGGGCCGCGGGGTTGGGCGCCGTGCGCGAGGTTTGCGACCGGATCCTGGCGGCGCGCGGCGCCGCCCGCGCACGGTGAACGCCCCCCGCGCCGCGCTCCTCCTCGCCGCCCTCGCGGCGCTCGCGGGGCCGTCCCCGGCCGCCGGCGACTCCGCCTCCGGGATCGTGGCCGCGGCGCCGGCCCGGAACTGGGCCCTCCAGATCTTCACGCCCGAGGGCTACCGGTCAATGTCCCTGCGCGGCAGCGAGGTCCGGGCCATCAGCAGCGCGCGGATCGACGTGGTCGGGATCAACATCACGACCTTCTCGGGCGACGCCCAGGCCCGGGTGGACAGCAGCCTGCTCAGCTCGGCCGCCACGTTCTTCCCCCGGGAGAACCGCGCGACCGGCGACGAGTCGGTGCGGGTGATCCGATACAGCGACGACGGCGGAATCGTGGCGGAGATGACCGGCGAGGACTGGACCTACCGCAACGACGGCAAAAAGGTTTCCATCCGCCGGAACGCCCACGTAGTCTTCATGGAGCAACTGGCCGACGTCCTCAAATGAACACCCTTCCCCGCATCCTCGCGCTTTTGGCCGCGCTCCCGGCGCTCGCCCTGCAGGCGGCCACCGGGCCGCAGCCGAGGACGGTCATCGACAGCGACCAGTTCGACTCCCAGAGCTCCGCCCGGGAGACCACCTCGATCTTCACCGGCCACGTGATCGTGAGCGGGAACGACATCCACATGACCTGCGACAAGCTGGAGGTCGTCACGCTGCGAACCGGCCAGGCCGGCGACACGATCGGCAAGCAGGACCAGTTCAAGTACCTCCTGGCCACCGGCCACGTGGACATCGTCCAGCTCGACCGCGAGGCGACCTGCGGCCGCGCGGAGATACTGCCCCTGGACGACAAGATCACGCTGACCGAGGACCCCGTCGTCACCGACCACAGCAACAACACGATTTGCAGCGGCACCCGCCTGGTCCTCCTGCGGGGCGAGCGCCGCGTCTTCATCGAGCACGTCCACATGAGCGGCCCGCCGATCAAGGACCTGGGCTTCGACCGGAAGCAGCCCCCGCCGCAGGGCGGCCCCGTCCCGGAGCCGTGAACACCGCACTCTCCCAGGCCCGCGCTCCCGCGCCCGGTGGCACCGGCTCGACAATCACGACCGAGGGCCTCCTCAAGGTCTACGGCACGCGCGCGGTCGTCGACGGCGTCAGCCTTCGGATGGGCGCCGGCGAGGTGGTCGGCCTGCTCGGCCCCAACGGGGCGGGCAAAACGACGATATTCTACATGATCGTCGGCCTGGTCCCGGCCAGCGGCGGCTGCGTCCGGCTCGACGGCCGGGATATTACCGCGCTGCGGATGCACGAGCGGGCGCGCTGCGGGATCGGCTACCTCCCGCAGGAGCCGTCGGTCTTCCGCAAGCTCACCGTTGCGCAGAATATCCTCGCAATCGCCGAGGCGGTCGGCGTTCCCCGCTCCCAGCGCGACGACTGCGTCCGCAAGCACCTGAGCGAGCTCGCCCTGGAGCCGGTGGCAAACCAGAGGGCCTACACGCTCTCCGGCGGAGAGCGCCGCCGGCTTGAGATCGCCCGTTCCCTGGTCATCCAGCCGAAGTTCCTGCTGATGGACGAGCCCTTCGCGGCCATCGACCCGATTTCCGTGGCCGAGGTCCAGAATATCATCCTGCAGCTCAAGAAGAACGGCATCGGGGTGGTCGTCACCGACCACAATGTCCGGGAGATGCTCCGGATCGTCGACCGGGCGTACCTCATCCACAAGGGGAAGGTCCTGGCGGAGGGAACCGGCGATTTTCTCATCAACGACGCCCAGGCGCGGAAGTTTTATCTCGGCGAGGATTTTGATTTGTGAATAATCGGCTTGAGCCATGCAGAAAGCCATTCACGGGATCACCGTCGCCCACTTCTTCGAGACCTACCGGAAGAAGCTGCGGATGGAGCTTGTCACCGGGGAGGCCGGGCTGCACCGGCTGATTCGCGAGGGGAGCATCAACCGTCCGGCGCTGGCGCTCACCGGGTTCTTCAAGTATTTTGCCAACAAGCGGATCCAGGTCCTGGGCGCGGCCGAGATGACCTACCTGAAGACCCGCTCCCCGCAGGACCAGGCGCTCACGTTCCGGCAGATGGCGAAGAAAAGCGTTCCCTGCCTGATCCTCACCCGGAACTTCAACGCGACCCCGCCCATGTTCGCCGTCGCCGAGGAGATGCGGCTGCCGCTCTTCCGGACCCCGCTGATCACGATGAATTTTGTCAACCTGGCGACGCTGTGCATCGACAACGAGTTCGCCCCGGGGAGCATCGAGCACGCGACCACGCTGGACATCAAGGGCGTGGGTGTGCTGATGCGCGGCGACTCGGGGGTCGGCAAGAGCGAGTGCGCCCTGGCCCTCATCGAGCGCGGGCACTCCCTGGTCTCCGACGACCTCACGGTGATCAAGCTGCTCGACGAGCGCGAGCTGATGGCCTCGAGCCGCCAGTTGAACCGCGGCTACATGGAGTGCCGCGGCATCGGGATCATCAACATCGCCGAGATGTTCGGCGTGAAGTCCATCCGCCTCGAGAAGCGCATCGACCTGGTCGTGACTCTCCGGGAGTGGACGCCCGACGCCATTGAGGAGCGGACCGGCCTGGAGGAGCAGTATTACGAGATCCTGGGGATGAAGATCCCCCACATCGAGCTCTTCGTGCGCCCGGGGCGCGACATCGCCCGCCTGGTCGAGGTCGCGGCGCTCACGCAGGCCCTCAAGCGGATGGGGCACGACCCGGCACGGGACTTCAACGACCGGCTCATCGCGTCGATGTCCGAGCAGGGTTCCGATCCCCAGGCGTCCATCAAGCCGATCGAGCGCGAGGAGTCCAACCGGGGAGCCAGCCATGACTGACGCCCCCTTTGTCCGGGCGGATGGACGCCACAGCGACCAGCTGCGGCCCATAACGCTCAAGGCGGGAGTCGCTCCCTACGCCACCGGCTCGGTCCTCGTGGGCTTCGGCTCGACCCAGGTGATCTGCGCGGCGACGATCGAGCCCAACGTCCCCGGATGGATGAAGCAGCAGGGGGTCAAGGGCGGCTGGCTGACGGCCGAGTACTCGATGCTGCCCTACTCCACGCTCGAGCGGAAGCCGCGCGACATCGCAAAGGGCCGGATCGACGGACGGACCGTCGAGATCCAGCGCCTGATCGGCCGCTCGCTGCGCGCGGTGGTCAACCTCCAGAAGCTCGGGCAAAACACCCTGTGGGTCGACTGCGACGTCCTCCAGGCCGATGGCGGCACGCGGACCGCGGCGATCACCGGCGCCTACCTCGCCGCGCGCCTCGCCGTCCAGAAGCTGGTCGACGCGCGCAGGATCCCGGAGAACCCGATCGCCGACTCCGTGGCCGCGGTGAGCGTCGGGGTCGTCGCCGGCCGCGAGCTCATCGACCTGGCCTACGTCGAGGACAAGGACGCGGAGGTCGACTTCAACGTCGTCATGACCGGCCAGAACCGCTTCGTCGAGGTCCAGGGGGCCGGCGAGGAGACCACCTTTTCCAACGACCAGCTCCAGGCCCTCCTCGTCCTGGCCCAGAAGGGCCTCCGCGAGCTCGCCTCCATCCAGGGGGCCTTCCTGGCCCAGCAGCTCCTCAAGCCCTAGCGACCCTTCCATGAACGTCCACGAATACCAGGCAAAGGCCCTCTTTGAAAAATTCGGCGTCCCGGTTTCCGCCGGCGCCGCGGCGCGCACCGCCGGGGAGATCGACGCGGCCCTCGCCCGGCTGCCCGAGGGGCCGACCATGGTGAAGGCGCAGATCCATGCGGGCGGCCGCGGCAAGGGCACCTTCAAGGACGGTTTCAAGGGCGGTGTGAAGTTCTGCCCGACCAAGGCCGAGGCAAGGGAGATCGCCGGCCGGATGCTCGGCAACACCCTGGTCACCGCCCAGACCGGCCCGGCCGGCCGGGTGGTTCGCGCGCTTTATTTCACGGAGGCGAGCGCGATCAAGAAGGAGTACTACCTGGCGATCCTCCTGGACCGCGCAACGTCCCGGCCGGTCATCGTCGCCTCGACCGAGGGCGGCGTGGAGATCGAGAAGGTGGCGCACGAGACGCCCGAGAAGCTTCACAAGGTGCTCGTCGACCCGGCCTACGGGCTGGCCGACTTCCAGGTGCGCGAGATCATCTTCAAGCTGGGCTTCAACCCCGCCGAGGCGAAGAGCGCCGGCAAGCTGATCCGCAGCCTCTACGCGATGTTCTGGGAGACCGACGCGTCGATGATCGAGATCAACCCCCTCATCACGACCCCCGCCGGCGGGACGCTGGCCCTCGACGCAAAGGTGTCCTTCGACGACAACGCCCTCTTCCGCCACCCGGAGATCCTGGCCCTGCGCGACCTCAATGAGGAGGACCCCAAGGAGGTCGAGGCCTCCAAGGCCGGTCTCTCCTACATCGCCCTCGACGGGAACATCGCCTGCCTGGTGAACGGCGCCGGCCTGGCCATGAGCACGATGGACATCATCAAGCACTTCGGCGGCAACCCCGCCAACTTCCTCGACGTGGGCGGCGGGGCCACGAAGGAGCAGGTGTCGGCCGCCTTCAGGATCATCCTGGGCGACCCGCACGTGAAGGGGATCTTCGTGAACATCTTCGGCGGGATCATGGACTGCAATGTGATCGCGCTGGGTATCGTGGAGGCGGTGAGGGAGACGGGGCTGAAGATGCCCCTCGTCGTCCGCCTGGAGGGAAACAACGTGGTCGCCGGCAAGAAGACGCTCGCCGACTCGGGCCTGCCGATCACCAGCGGCGACTCGATGGCCGACGCGGCCGGCAAGATCGTAAAACTCGTCGCCTAATCTTTATGTCCATTCTCGTCGCACCCGACTCGCGCATCATGGTCCAGGGCATCACCGGTGCCTTTGGCGCGCGCCACGCCCAGCTCTCGCTCGACTACGGCACCCGCGTCGTCGCCGGGGTCACGCCCGGCAAGGGCGGCCAGTTCTTCGAGCATGCCGGCCACCGCGTTCCCATTTTCAACTCCGTGGCGGACGCGGCCTCGGCCACCGGCGCCTCGGTGTCCGCGATCTTCGTTCCCCCGGCCTTCGCGGCCGACGCGATCCTCGAGTGCGCGGACGCGCGGCTGGACCTGGCCGTCGCGATCACCGAGGGGATTCCCGTCCGCGACATGGTGCGCGTGAAGCGCGCGATGCAGGGCTCGCGCACGCGGCTTGTCGGCCCGAACTGCCCGGGCATCGTCACGCCCGGCACCGGCGAGGGCTCCCAGGGCGGGTGCCGGATCGGAATCGCGCCCGGCTACATCCACCGCAAGGGCCATGTCGGGGTCGTCTCCCGCTCCGGAACGCTCACCTACGAGGCGGTCTTCCAGCTCACCACCCGAAATATCGGCCAGAGCACCTGCGTGGGGATCGGCGGCGACCCGGTCAACGGGACTTCGCACCTTGATGTCATAAAGCTGTTCAACGACGACCCCGACACGGTCGGCATGGTCGTCATCGGCGAGATCGGCGGCACGGCCGAGGTCGAGGCCGCGCGCTGGATCAAGCAGAACTGCCGCAAGCCGGTGGCCGGCTTCATCGCCGGGTCGACCGCGCCGGCCGGCCGGCGGATGGGCCACGCCGGGGCGATCGTCGGAGGCACCGAGGACACGGCCGCCGCCAAGATCGCCGTCTTCAGGGAGTGCGGGATCGAGGTCGCGGAAACGCCCTCGGACATGGCCGACGCGCTCATCCGCGCCGCCAAGGCCCGGGGCGTGACGCTGAGCTAGCGGATTACGGCAGCGCCGGGCCGCGGCCGCCGCCAAGGCGGACCTTCCTATTTTTCTTCAGGCTCGTCACAAGAAATCGTCGTGCTGCTGCCACCGCTGCCGGCAGCGACAACCCCTTCGCGAGTCCGAGCGCAATGCCCGCGGACAGGACGCAGCCCGTCCCGTGCGTGTTCCGCGTGATGACTCGCGGGCTTGAGTACCACCGGATCCGGCCGTCGCGGGTCACCAGGCAGTCCCGGCACACGCGCCCGGGCCCGTGGCCGCCCTTGACCAGGACGGCGCAGCCGCATTCCTGGGAAAGCGCCAGCGCCGCGGCTTCGGCCTGCCTATCGGAACGCACCCGCAATCCGGTGAGTTCCTCCGCCTCCGGCCAGTTCGGGGTCACCAGCGCGGCCAGCGGAAGGAGCCGGCGCTTCAGTTCTCGCACGCCCTCGCGGGACAGGAAGCGCGTGCCGCTCGTCGAGCCGATCACAGGGTCCACCACCAGGGATAAGGCTGAAAATGGGGCTAGAAAACGGGCCAATTCCCGTGCGATCTCACTATTGGGAATTAGGCCTATTTTGGCTGTTTTTACGTCAAAATCGGCCAAAATAGCCCCAATTTGGGCCAAAATCATCGATTTTTCGACAGGTCGCCATTTTACAATTCCGCGGCTATTTTGAGCGGTTATTGCAGTGATTGCCGTCAGTGCGTACCCCCCGAGCGCATGAATCGTCCGGGCGTCCGCTTGAACGCCTGCGCCCGAGCCGCTGTCGGAGCCCGCAATCGACAGGACACAGGGAATGCGGCTCTCGGACATGATGAATCAATACTCGGAAAACCCGCCGCGCAGGCTCGACACCTGCTTGAAGCCATGACGATCCCGAAGGATCGCCGCGGCCCTCAGGCTCCGCCTCCCGTGGGCGCAATAAACAACCAGCGGCGCCTCCGGGTCGAGGGTTGCAAGCTCCTTGTCCGCCTCGCCGCGCTCGAGCCGCCCCAGCGGCACGTGCACGGAGGGATTGATGGCCCCCTGCGCGCGCTCCCAGCCTTCGCGAACGTCCATGAGCTGCGGCAGTTTCGTTGCTGTGCGTAATACCTCGGGTTCGATTTCCATGGGAATTTCGTCGGGGACGGCGCAGGTCTCCCCATAGCCCTCCGGCGGCAGGCCGGTGATCGCCCGGCTGGCCGGATCGGGATCGAGGGCGACGGTCCGGACGGTCATCGCCAGCGCGTCCCAGAGGAGCAGCCGGCCGGACAGCGGCTCGCCGATGCCCGCCAATAGCTTGATCGCCTCGCAGGCCTGGGCGGTTCCGATGAGCCCGGGGAGCACCCCCAGGACGCCCGCCTCCGCGCAATTTGGAACCGTCCCTGCGGCCGGCGGCTCGGGAAAGAGGCAGCGGTAGGTGGGCCCGTTGCGCCAGTTGAAGACGCTGAGCTGCCCCTCGAAACCCTGCACCGCCCCGAAGACAAAGGGCTTCCCCGCGAGGACGCAGGCGTCGTTGACCAGGTAGCGCGTGGCGAAATTGTCGGATCCGTCGACGACGACATCGCAGGCGGAAACCAACTCGATCGCGTTCCCCCGGTTGAAGCGGACCGCGCGGCCCTCGACCCGGATCAGCGAATTGAGCGCGGTGAGCCTTCGCGCCGCCGCCGCCGCCTTCAAATCGCCGACATCTGCCTCGGTAAAGAGCGTCTGCCTCTGGAGGTTTGAGGCCTCCACGCGGTCATCGTCCACGACGACGATCCGGCCAACGCCCGCGGCCGCCAGGTAGAGCAGCGCCGGGCACCCCAGTCCGCCCGCACCGACGACCAGGACGGTGGCCGCCTTCAGCCGCTCCTGGCCGACCGGGCCGAATCCCGTCAGCGAAAAGTGCCTCTGGTAGCGGGCCGTCTCCCTCGGATCAAATGACTCAGCCATGGCCGTCGTAAGTGGGGTCCCAGTCCTTCCATACCGGGTCGTACCCCGAGCGTCCCAGGGTGGCGGCGACCTCCGCGGGGCTGCGCTCGTCGTCGATCGCAAATTGCTCGAGCGACTCCGGCTCGCTCGCGTAGCCCCCGGGGTTGGTCTTCGAGCCCGCGCTCATGGACGTGAAGCCCAACCGGAACGCCCGGTCGCGGAAAGCGGCGCTCTCCCGGGTTGAAAGCGACAGCTCGGCCTCCGGGCTGAGAAGCCGGAAGGCGCATGCGGCCTGGACCAGGTCGCGCTCGTCGAAGGGGGTGAGCGTGGTCGCCTCGCCCGCGTGCGGCCGCAGCCGCGGGAAGGAGATGCTGTAGCGAGTCCGCCAATAGGTCCGCTCGAGGTAGCCCAGGTGCAATCCGACAAACCAAGCGTCGGCCCGCCAGTCGCTCAGGCCAAAAAGCGCCCCCAGCCCGATCTTCTTCAGCCCGGCGCGGCCGAGCCGGTCGGGCGTCTCGAGCCGGTACGCGATGTCCGCCTTGGGCCCCTTCAGGTGGTGCCGCCCGTAGGCGGCCGCGTCGTAGGTCTCCTGGTAGACAAGGACCGAGCTCAGCCCCTCGCCGGCCAGCGAGGCGTATTCCTCCTGCTCGAGCGGCTGCACTTCCATTGAAAGGCTCGCAAAACGGGGTCGCAGCAGCCGCAGCGCGTTCGCGAGGTAGTCGCGGCCCACGCGACCCGCCTCGCCGGTGACCAGGAGCACGTGGTCGAACCCGCGGGCCCGCAGGGCGGCCGCCTCCGCAAGGATCTCCGCATCGTTGAGTATCTTCCGCGGTATCCGGTTCTCGGCGCTGAAACCACAGTAGGTGCAGATGTTCGAGCAGACATTCGACAGGTAGAGCGGCGCGTAGAGCTGCATTGTCCGCCCGAAGCGCTCCACGGTCAGCCGGTGGCTCGCCTGGGCCATCTCCTCCAGGAAGGGGGCGGCGGCCGGCGAAAGGAGCGCCGCCAGGTCGTTCAAGTCCCTCCGGCGGGCTCCCAGCGCGCGCCGCACGTCCGCCTCCGTCCGGCCGGCGATCATCCGGCCGACCGACTCGAAGTCGTGCTCCCGCCAGGTCTCCAGGAAGCTCATCGTGTGAGAAACTCCGTCAGCGGCGAGGTCGACTGCGCGGCACCGGGCCCCGCGAACCCCGCCTCGAAGGCCAGGCGGCCGGCCTCGACGCCGCGGCAAAAGGCCTCCGCCATCGCCACCGGGTCTGCGGCCGCCGCGATTGCCGTGTTCACCAGGACCGCGTCCGCGCCCATCTCGAGCGCGGCAGCCGCGTGCGATGGAACCCCGAGCCCGGCGTCGACCACGACCGGCACCCGGCTCTGCGCGATGATGATTTCCAGGAAAGCGCGGGACTCGAGCCCGCGGTTGCTCCCGATCGGCGCGCCAAGCGGCATCACCGCCGCCGCCCCCGCCTCCTCGAGCTGCTTGCACACGACCGGGTCGGCATGGATGTAGGGCAGGACGATGAAGCCCCGCTTCACGAGCTCCGCGGTCGCCCGCAGGGTCTCGACGGGGTCGGGCATGAGGTACTTCGGGTCCGGGTGGATCTCCAGCTTCAGCCAGTTTGTCTCCAGCGCCTCGCGCGCGAGCTCGGCGGCGAGGATCGCCTCACGGGCGTCGCGAACCCCCGAGGTGTTGGGCAGGAGCCGGTAGCGGTCCGTGTCCAGGTGACCGAGGATGTCCTCGGGCCCGTCGCCGGGGGTACCGGCGGCGTGGACGCGCCGCAGCGCCACGGTCACCAGCTGGGTGCCGGAGGCCGCGAGGCTCGCCCGCATCGCCGCGTTTGAGCTGAATTTCCCGGTGCCCACGAAAAGGCGGGATGAGAATGCGACTCCGGCGATGACCAGGGGCTTGGCGCTCATGAAGAAAGGACCTCGCTGGGCCACGCATCGAGGAAGGCGCGGACGTTCTCATTGACGGCGCCACCCCGAAGCAGGGCGGAGCACACCGCCGTTCCCGCGACGCCGGTCCGGCGCAGCTCGGGCAGGTCGGCGACCTCGATTCCCCCGATCGCCCACGCGGGGATGCCTCCCAGGATCCCGACCAGGGTCCGGATGCCCTCGAAGCCCTGGAGCGGCGCGAGTTCCTTCTTCGTCCGGGTGAAGCGCAGCGGGCCCACCCCGACATAGTCGAGGCATCCTGCCTTCACCGCGCGCTCGGCCTCCCAGGCGTAGTTGACCGTCCCGCCCAGGATCCGGTCCGGACCGAGGCGCCGGCGGGCCTCCGTCCAGTCAAGGTCCGTCCGGCCGAGATGCGCGCCATCGGCCCCGACCTCCAGCGCGATGTCCACGCTGTCGTTGATGATGCAAATGGCGCCGTGCGCCCGGCAAGTCGCCGCGACCTCGCGGGCGGTCGAAAGCCACGCATCCCGGGGCGCATCCTTCATCCGCAATTGGATCCAACGCACTCCCGCCGCGCAGAGCCGCGCAGCCTGCTCGGCATGGCCCATCGCCACGCCGTTCTGGGTGATGCTCATCAGGGGGAATCGCCGGGAGGGATCGAGGGCCATGGTGGTTCAGGTTCAGCCTCCCTGCGTCGCCTGGATGACCAGGATCCGGTCATCCGGGCCCAGGATCCGCGCCGCCCACCGCAGGCGCGGCACGACGGAGCCGTTCACCGCCACGGCGACGCCCCTGCGGTCCGCGAGCCCGAGCTCCGCGACCAGGCCGGCCAGGGTCTCCCCCGGGCGGAGGGCCCGGGCCCGGTCGTTCACGAGGATTGTCTCCGTTGCCGTCGCCATGGTCGCCTCAGGCCGTCTTTGGATCAGCCGGCTCCGCCCGGTAGATTTCGCCGCCGGTGGCGCGAAACTCCTCGGCCTTCGCCTTGAGACCCGCCGCGATCGCCTCGGACTCGCGGAGGGCCTCCTCGTCCGCGTAGCGGCGCACATCCTCGGTGATCTTCATCGAGCAGAACTGCGGCCCGCACATCGAGCAGAAATGCGCCGTCTTGGCGCTATCCTGCGGGAGCGTGGCGTCGTGGTATTCGCGGGCGCGCTCCGGATCGAGCGAGAGGTTGAACTGGTCCTGCCAGCGGAACTCGAAGCGGGCCTTGGAAAGCGCGTTGTCGCGGTACTGGGCCGCCGGGTGGCCCTTGGCCAGGTCGGCCGCGTGGGCCGCGATCTTGTAGGCGATCACCCCGGCGCGCACGTCATCGCGGTCGGGGAGCCCCAGGTGCTCCTTGGGCGTGACGTAGCAGAGCATCGCCGTCCCGTGCCAGCCGATCATCGCCGCGCCGATCGCGCTGGTGATGTGGTCGTAGCCCGGCGCGATGTCGGTGGTGAGCGGCCCGAGGGTGTAGAACGGAGCCTCGTGGCACCACTCCAGCTGCTTCTCCATGTTCTCGGGGATCATGTGCATCGGCACGTGCCCCGGGCCCTCGCACATCACCTGCACGCCGCGGTCCCAGGCGCGGAGCGTGAGCTCGCCCTGCGTCTTCAGCTCGCCGAACTGGGCCTCGTCGTTCGCGTCGGCGATCGACCCGGGGCGGAGCCCGTCGCCGATCGAGAAGGACACGTCGTAGGCGGCCATGATGTCGCAGATGTCGTCCCAGTGCGTGTGCAGGAAGTTCTCCTTGTGGTGGGACAGGCACCACTTCGCCATGATCGAGCCGCCGCGGCTCACGATCCCGGTCATTCGCCGCGCGGTGAGCGGGATGTAGCGGAGCAGCACCCCGGCGTGGATCGTGAAGTAGTCAACGCCCTGCTCGGCCTGCTCGATGAGCGTGTCCCGGAAAATCTCCCAGGTGAGCTCCTCGGGGCGGCCGCCGGCCTTCTCCAGGGCCTGGTAGATCGGGACGGTCCCGACCGGCACCGGGCAGTTCCGCAGGATCCACTCCCGGGTCTGGTGGATGTTCCGGCCCGTCGACAGGTCCATCAGCGTGTCGCCGCCCCACTTGACCGACCAGCGCATCTTCTCGACCTCCTCGTCGATCGACGAGGCGACCGCGGAGTTGCCGATGTTCGTGTTGATCTTCACCAGGAAATTCCGGCCGATGATCATCGGCTCGAGCTCCGGGTGGTTGATGTTGCAGGGAATGATCGCCCGGCCGCGGGCGACCTCGTCGCGGACGAACTCCGCGGTGATCTCCCGCGGCACACGGCCGCCCCAGGCCTGACCGGGGTGCTGGCGCCAGAGCGAATTGCGCGGGCCGTCGCCGGTCATCTCCAGGAGGTCGCGGGCCCGCTGAAGCTTCGTGTTTTCCCGGATCGCGATGTACTCCATCTCGGGAGTAACCGTGCCCTGGCGCGCGTAATGGAGTTGCGAGACCCGGCGGCCCGGCTTGGCCCGCAGGATCGGGTGGCCCGTCCGGTCAAAGTACTTGATGGGGTTGCGCCGACCCTCGGCCTCCGCCTGCTCGCGGTGCCTGTCGGAGAGGTAGCCGTCGTCGATCGGGCGCGCCGTCCGCCCGGGGATTTCCTCCACGTCGCCCCGCTCCCGGATCCATCCGGCGCGAATCGGGGGAAGCCCGCGGGAGGCCTCGCCGTGGAACTCCGGGTCGCCCCAGGGCCCCGAGGTGTCGTAAACCCTCACCGGCTCGTTCGGCACTTCCGTGCCGTTGGGCAGCTGGGTCGGGGTGAGGACGATCTCCCTCATGGGCACCCGGATGTCGGGCCGGGAACCGGCCACGTAGGCGCGGCGCGATGAGGGGAAAAGGCGGTGGCCCGTCTGGGCGGTCAGGTCGGCGGTGTCGGGCATGTCGGGTAGGGTTGGTTGTGGCGCCTGCCGCCGCCGTCGGTCCACCAGATCCCCCCGCCTTCGCGGACGGCCTGTTTTCCCTACGGCGACATTAAGCGCATCAGGTTCGAAGAATTCGCAAACGGATCGCGCTTGCGTCTCAGCCCGGCGCCCCGGGCTCTCCTAAACGAGGTTGGGAGTAACGAAATCCCAATTCCCGGCTTTGGCAAGAGTCTATGATGGGCGCCCGGACCGCCTCAACGCCAGCGCCGCCTTGATCTTGGCCATGAAGTCCCGGTCGATCGGATAGGGCAGCGCGATCGGGATCATCAGGAAGGTGAAGAAGGCCCCCAGCCCGAAGGTAAGGTAGACAAGGCCCCCGATCGCGCTCGCGCCCTGCGTGTCGCTTCCCGGAACGAACCCGACGAGGGTCAGGCACCAGCCGGCAATCAGGCCGGCCGCGGACTGCACCAGCTTGTTGATGAAGGCGAAGACCGCGGAATAGCCGCCGTCCTTGCGGATCCCCGAGTGAAGGTCGTCGATCTCCGCCGTGTCGGCGACCATGGACATGATGACCGGAATGTAGATCCCGACCCCGAGCCAGTTGACCATGTCGCAGCCCCCGTAAACGATGATTCCAACCGGTATCACGTGGCCGCCCAGGGACCAGACGGCGAGCGGCTTCACGGCGCCCCCGAGGTAGATGAGCCCGGCCAGCAGGTCCGCGCACACGGAAATCGCGGCCGCGATGCAGACCGTGCGCTTCTTGTCGAAAAGCCGGACGAGCGGCTTGGCCAGCAGCGCGCCCAGCCCGCACATGACCATGCCCCCGCCGTGCACAAAGGTCTTCTCCAGGGACGTCAGGTGCAGGAAATAGACGTAAAGGTACATCTGGAGCATTCCGACAAACACCGTTCCTGTCAGGCCGGTGCTGAAGAATATCAGGATCGGACGGAGATAGCGGTCGGTGAGGATTTCGCGCACGTCCCGATAGAAGGCGGACGGGCTGTTGCCCGTGCCGGTAACAACGCCGCGGGTATCGCTTATGTAGCGGCGGGTGGTCAGGACCACGATCAGGGTGAATCCCAGCGTGGCGATGGTGAAGGCCGTGCCCATGTGCAGGAAATTTGCCGCCACGCTCGTCGCCTCCGGGCCGCCGCGCACCTTGCTCTCGGGAAAGAAAAGGTACCAGCCAAGGGCGGGGCCGGCCAGGTTCGCCAGCATGCTTATCGCGAACCCGATGCCCTGGAGCTCGGAGCGCTGGACATAATCGGTGGAAATCTCGAATCCCAATGCACCGTAGGGCACCGAGAAGACCGCGAAGGATGTGCGATAGAGAATATTGACGGTCGCGGCATAGAGAAAAAGATGGCCCCCGGTGATCACAAAGCGGGGAACCGCCCAGACAAGGTAGAAGCTGGCGGCCATCATCACCCCCCCGACCAGAATGTACGGCAGCCGGCGGCCCCAGCGCGAGTGGGTGTTGTCGCTCAGGTGTCCCAGCGCCGGGTCGACGATCGCGTCCCAGAGGCTGCCCATCGCGAAGGCGGCACCGGCCTTCGCGAAGGAAAGCCCGAGCGCCTGCGTGTAATAGAGCATCGCGCAGGCCGAGATGCCGTTGAAAGTCAGCGACATCGCCCCCTGTCCCATCGAATAGCCCACGATATGCCGCAGAAGCGCTTTCGCCGGGGGTTGCGGGCTCTGGTCGGGCATGGGCGGGCCGGCCCCGGGGACGGGGCGTGGCGAGGTTGAAAGGGGGTGAGGCTCGAGCAGACCTGTTTGTCAGCGGTGCTTCAAGTACAACTGCTCGACCTTCGCGCGGGCCCAGGGCGTGCGGCGGAGAAACTGCAGGCTGGATTTAACGCTCGGGTCGAACTTGAAGCAGCGCACGTCGACTGCGAGGGCCATCTCCTTCCAGCCGAGCCGCTCAACCAGCCGGGTCAGCATTGCCTCCAGCGTGATCCCATGAAGGGGATCCCGGGGCCGGGCTTCCGGCGGATTCGTGCGGACCGGTTCGTCAGGCACCGGCGGCGGCGGCCTCCGCCTTCCTGCGGTAAAACAGCGCCGTATGGCCCACGGCGCCGACGCAGTCGCAGTCGCTCTCCTGCGCGATTCGCGTGCACAGGGCCGCGCGCTCGTCGCGGTCCAGCCCGTGGAAGCGGAGCTTCACGAGTTCGCGCGCCTTCAACTGGCGTTGCAGCTCGGCGAAAAAGCCCGGATTCAACCCGCCCTTCCCGAGCTTCAGGGAGTCCCCCAGGAGCTGGCCGCGGCTGCGGAGCTGCGTCTTTTCCGCACCGGTGAGAGTGGTTTTTTCCATGCGGCTCCAGTCTTACAGCCACCCACTATTCCGCAAATCCCAATTTCCGGCACTCTTGTAAGCTGGCCGCGTTTCGGCTTTCCTCCCGGGCTTGCCCACCGCCCAGTTAGTCATCCGCCCCTTCAAGGCCGCCGACACGGAGGCCGTCATCGACGTCTGGCGGCAGTGCGGGCTCCTGCGGCCGAACAACGATCCGCGCAAGGACATCGCCCGGAAGCTCAAGGTTCGCCCGGATCTCTTCCTCGTCGGCACCGCGGACGGATCAATCGTCGCCACCGCGATGGCCGGCTACGAGGGCCACCGCGGCTGGGTCAACTACCTGGGCGTCCTGCCCGCGTTCCAGCGGCTCGGCTGCGCCCGGCGGATCCTCGACGAGGCCGAGCGGTTGCTGCGGCTTGAGGGATGCCCGAAGATCAACCTCCAGGTCGTCGCGACCAATGCCAAGGCCATCGCATTTTACAACCGGATCGGTTTTGTGCAGGACCCGGTCCTCAGCTTCGGGAAGCGGCTCGAGCGCGACGAGTGGACAGACTTGCAGGGTTAACCCGGATATTTCATGAACACAGGATGAAGATCGTCAAAATTCCGGAGCAGAAAAGCCCGAGGGCGACCGAAGGTGGCCTCGTGAGGCCATAGAGGGAGCATGAGGGTTTTTATGCCCGGAATTTGGACGAGATTCGCCTGTGCTTCATGAAATATTCGGGTTAAGGATGAGGGTTGCGTTGTTTCCGCCGAAAAGCTGTGGAGGCACCATGACGATGTCGCTTCGGATTCCGCGGGTTTCCAGATCGGAACGGAGCCGCGTGAGCTCCGGGTAGGGCCGGGTGTCGGGCCCGCAGAGCGGGTGGATCCGGACCTCGCCCGCACTGACGCGCGCCAGCTCGGCGCATCCCTCCAGGTGAAAACTGAAGTCGAAGTGCCGGCAGTAGGTGAAGAGGAAGTGCGCGGATAGAACCAGGTCGAAGGAGCGGTTCGCAAAGGGCAGCCGCGGCAGCGCGCCGCCGACATAGCGACCCTGGGCGAAGCCCGCCTCATAGTCGGCCAGGAAGCGCGTGGCGGCCGAACGCCGGCTCGCCTCGGCCGCATCGATATCGGCAAAACCCCCGAAATGGAGGAGCGAGACGCTGCGGCGCATCTCGCCGACAACCCTGCGGTAGTCGGCGTCCACGTAGATTGAGAGCGCCTCCGCCGACAGCCCGTAGAGCGGATCGACCGCCGTGGCTTCGATGCCTCGGCTGCGCGCCTCGGCTGTGAAGGAGGACGGACCCGCGGCGACGTCCAGGATGCGCCTGCCCCTGAGGGTAGGCGGCTTGAGCGCGAAAAAGCCGAGGTATTCCTCGAGCGTGCGTCCGAAGAAGGCGACGGAAGTGAGTTTGAATTCGGGTGAAAGGATGGATGAGGACATGGAAAAGGCGGATTGAAGTTTAAGGGCGAAAAAAAACCCGGCTCGAAAAAGCCGGGCTTGGCGTACGTGGAGGACTATCCCGCGCGGCCAGCCCTCACCATCGCCAAGCTCCGCCCCGCCAACCCATGCCGCAGGCAACCGCCGTTGAGACGGTATCGGTGATTCTTCCAACGAAAGCCTGCGATTGCATCGGCCGCATCAAAAGGCCACGAAGAGCCTTCCCGCAAGCCTGAATGGGTAGTGGGCTCGAGGTGGAGCGTGACTTCCGGGCACGCTGTGCGACTCGAGAACACCCAGAAAGTTTATTCCCAAATCAGAGTGCCCGTCTTTCGCTTGAATCTTGATTGGGACAGAGTCGCTCAGCGCGCTCGGAGATCGCGCTTCCGTCTCCACTTCGTTCCGCCGGACAAGCCACCCTAATTCAGGTTTCAGGTTTCCAAGTTTCAGCCTTCTGAAGGGCGGGCTCAGGTTTCAGGTCTCAGGTTTCAGGTTTCTGCACTGCTGCCCGGGTTGGCAGCAGCGCCGCGTCCTGCATCCCGTGGATGATCTTCTTGTCGGGCGGGCAGAAGGTCGCGAGGGCGCCGGAGAGGAGGGCCTTTCCGCCCACCACAAAATAATAGGGACAGAGCCGCAGCCGTCCGGCCGCTTCCGCCGCCACCGGATCCGCCCCGCCGGCCGGCGCGCTGTAAAGGCGGTGCCCGACTCGCATGGGCTTTCGGTACTCCTGGAGGAGGTGCAGGTTCGACTCCGCAAGTTCGACGGCGCGCGTGACACCCTCCTGCCATTCCTCGCGCGAGCAGTCGCTGCCCAGGAGAACGCCCCGCGCCCCCCAGGCAGTCTCGTGATAGCCGCTGATCTTGATGATCAGGTCGCGCTCCTTCTGCGACGCGCCCGCGAGGTCCCGCCAGTCGTTCAGCGCCCGCCCACCCACCCGGGGGCCGTCGAGGACCGCACCGGGCGGCAGCGGCGCCGGATCCATGACCCAGGACGCCGGGATGAGCGAGCGCAGGAGCTTTAAGGCGCGGCTGCTGAGCGACTCCGCCCAATAGTCCTGAAGGAGGTGGTGATGGAAGAGCGCAAAGGTGAGCTTTTCCTCCTGGAAGGCGCGCATCGGCGGCGCGATCACCACCTCGTCGGCCGCCCAGGATTCGAGAATAAAGTGGGCCGTCCGGATATTCGCCAGGTCGAAGAGCTCGAAGAACCGGTAGATGACGTCGATCTTCTCCGGGTTGCCGTCCACGTCAAAGAAGAGGGCCCCGCCGAGGGGGAAAATCGCCTCGGGCGCCATGCAGAAGACGCGCTTTCCCTGCGACTGGAGCTCCCGGGCGAGCCACTCCATTTCCGGCCGGTAGGTCGCCGCCTCGTCGCTGACAACAAGCGCGATCAGCGGATTGGGCATCCCCGGGCGGAGCGCGGCCAACGACGCGTGAAAGTTCCGGATCATCGCATCATCCGCCCCGATGATCCCTCCCTGCGGGCCGTAGAGCCGGTTGAGGAAGGCCGTCAGCCCGATCCCCCCGGGCACCGAGTCGAGCTCCGTCATGACAAACCCCGATTCCGTGAGCAGGAGATCGGGCCGAAGCACGGTCGGGAAGGCCCCGCGGTTCTTAGCATCACGGGCGTGGGCAATGAGTTCCGGCGGCTTTCCCCTGTCGAGGTACCCCGGAACCCAGGGCGCCAGCAGCGGCTTATTGCGCAGGAGATTTTTTCCCGCAATCGCCCGCAGATAAAGTGCCTCAAGCGCCTGGTGAAACTCCAGGCAGGCGGCCCCTATCGCCTCAAGCTCCGCCAATTGCCCCGCCGAAACCGGCCAAGCCTCCGGCGCCAGCCGCCAGGTCTTAGCCTCAAACAAAGGCTGCCCCGCCAGCGCCCCCTCAATGTCAGCGTATTTCAGATCAGCCATTCAGGTCTCAGGTTTCCGGTTTCAGGTTTTTGCCCTATTCCTCCATCTGTATATCCTTATTCCGATGCCGCGGCGACCCCGCCCGAAGCCAAGCGTAGATAAAACGGTCGAGGTCGCCGTCGAGGACGCCCTGCGTATCGCTCGTGCTGACCCCGGTTCGAAGATCCTTCACCATCTGGTAGGGTTGCAGGACGTAGCTGCGGATCTGGCTGCCCCACCCGATCTCGCCCTTCTCCCCGTAGAACCGCTCCATCTCGCTGCGCTGCTCGTCGATCCTCTTCTCGTAGAGCCGGGCCTTGAGGACGCTCATCGCGCTGGCGCGGTTCTTGATCTGGGAGCGCTCGTTCTGGCAGACCACCACGATTCCGGTCGGAATGTGCGTGAGGCGAACGGCCGAGTCGGTCGTGTTCACCCCCTGGCCGCCCTTGCCCGAGGACCGGTAGACATCCACGCGGATCTCGACCTCGGGGATCGTGATGTCGATCTCCTCGGTGATCTCCGCGATCACGTCGACCGCGCAAAAGGATGTGTGCCGCCGCTTGTTCGAGTCAAAGGGGCTGATCCGGACCAGCCGGTGGACGCCGCGCTCGGCCTTCGCGTAGCCGTAGGCGTTCTCCCCCTTGATCATGATCGTCGCCTTCGTGATTCCCGCCTGGTCGCCAGCCAGCACGTCCTGCACCTCGATCGTGAATCCCCGGCGCTCCGCCCAGCGGGAGTACATTCGGAAGAGCATGTCGGCCCAGTCGCAGGACTCGGTGCCGCCGGCGCCCGCCTGGATGGAGAGGAAGGCGTTGTTGCGGTCGAATTGGCCGTTGAGGAAGGACGCGATCTCGAGCCGGTCGAGTTCCTCGACCAGGGCGCTCACCGTGCCCTCCAACTCCTTGGCGTACATTTCCTCCTCGGCCGGCGGCGCAGCCTCGACCAGCTCCACCATCACCCCGACATCGTCGACCTTCTTCTGGTAGGCGACGACCGGGAGGACCGCCCGCTTCAGGGCGTTGAGCCCGGAAATGTGCTTCTGCGCCCGCTCCGAGTTGTCCCAGAACTTCGGGTCCCCCATCTGCGCCTCGAGCGCCTCTATTTCCCGTCGCTTTTGGTCGACGTCAAAGAAACCTCCATAGATGCCCCGCGCGCTTCTTGATGTTCTCTATGTGGTTGGATGTGTCGGGAGGAATCATATATTCTGAGACCTGAAACCTGAGACCTGAAACCTGAAACGCAAGCGCTTCGGCGGGATTGGGGATCGAGGATCGACCTTCAGGTTTCAGGTCTCAGGTCTCAGGTTTCTGCCGAAGAAGCGGTGGAACGCCGCTTCTTCCAGTCCCAATACCAGGCAATCCAGATGCAGATCTCGTAAAGCAGGTAAAGCGGGACCGCCATGGCCACCTGGGTGATGACCTCCGGGGTCGTCAGGAGCGCGCCCAGGATGAGCGAGACGACGATCACGTGGCGCCGGAACTTCGCGAGCTGCCGATGCGTCAGGATCCCGATCTTCACCAGGAAGAGCACGATCAGGGGGAACTGGAATCCCAGGGCCATGCCGAAGAGGAACTTGCAGACGAAGCCGACGTACTCGTCGGCCCGCCACTCCGTCGCGCTGAATCCCAGGAGTTCGGAATACTTCACCGAGGCCCGCAGGGCAATCGGCAGAAGGAGGAAATAAGTCAGCAGGATCCCCGTCGCGGCGAGCGCCGCGCTCCAGCCCAGCCATGAGACGATGATGTCCCGCTCGCGCTTCTTGAGCGCGGGCAGGATGAAGCTCCCCAGGAAATAGATCCAAAAAGGGCACGAGATCACCAGCCCGCCGTAGATCGCCACGTGGAAGGCCACCATGAAGGCCTCCGCCGGGCTGAAATTATGGAGCTGAATCTCGCCCCCCTTCTGCGGGACCGCGTTCGGGTCGATTCGCACCGTCACCACCTGGTCCTGGCCGATCCGGGTCGTGCCGAGCTGGAAGACGACGTGGGGCGCGTCCCCGGGCGGCAGCCCCGGGAACTGCTCGCGGGTCACCGGGTAGGGCCCGAGCGTTGTCGCCCCGATCTGCAGGGACACGGTCGGCACCGGTTTCTCGAACATGTGCATCCGGTACAGCGGCTGCATGAGGATCGAGACGAGCCTTGAGTCCAGGCACAGGCAGATGATGACGGCCAGGCCGATCGCCATCGTGGAGCGGACGAGCACCCCCCGCAGGTCCTGCAGGTGGCCCATGAAGGACTTGCGGACGCCGCCCTCCTCCCCCTCGGGGGCAAATTCAGGTTCGGTGGAAGCCATTTTATGCCTGCCTCTTCCGGGACTCCGTCCTCAGGGTTCCCGCGGCCTTCTCGGCGAGGTAACTGGCGTACGTGGCCCTGAGGCCCTCGGGCAGGCCGACCCGGGCCTTCCAGCCGAGCGCGGTAAGCCGGCGGACATCGAGAAGCTTCCGGGCCATGCCATCCGGCTTGGTCGCGTCCCAGGCGACGCGGCCCCTGAAGCCGGTGACCTCCGCGATGAGCGCGGTCAGCTCGCGAATGCTCACGTCCGTGCCCGTGCCGACATTCACCCAGTCGGGCGGGTCCGCCAGCTCCAGGACAAAGGCGCAGGCGTCGGCCATGTCGTCCACATGGAGGAATTCCCGGCGCGGGGCGCCCGTTCCCCACGCGACGACCTCCGCCTTCCTCTCCTCGACCGCCTCGCTGTACTTGCGGATCAGCGCAGGCAGGACGTGCGAGCCCTGGAGATCATAGTTGTCACAGGGGCCGTAGAGGTTCGTCGGCATGACCGAGTGGTAGAGGACGCCGTACTGCCGGCGGTAGGTCTGGCAGAGCTTCAGCCCGGCGATCTTCGCGACCGCGTAGCCCTCGTTCGTCGGCTCGAGCGGGCCCGCCAGCAGGCTCTCCTCAGGCATGGGTTGGGGCGCGTGCGCGGGATAGATGCAGGAGCTCCCCAGGAAAAGCAGCCGCTTCACGCCGGCCCGGTAGGCCCCGTGGATCGTGTTCGCCGCGATGGCCAGGTTCTCAAAGAGAAACTCCGCGGGCCGGGTGTTGTTGGCGTTGATCCCCCCCACCCGGCCCGCCGCGATGATCGCCATATCCGGCCGCTCCGCCGCGTAAAACGCGTCAACGGCCGCCTGTGACGAAAGGTCCAGCTCCCCGCGGCCGCGCAGGACCAGGGCGACGCCCGGTTCCCGCGCGAAACGCCTGACCAGCGCGGACCCCACAAGGCCCTGATGCCCCGCGATGAAGAGTTTCATTGCGGAGAACCTGTAAGGGCCGCCCGCGGCGTTTTCGAGGCCGAAATATCCGGGCTATACTACCGCCCCATCGGGTGTCCCCGCACAAAGAAGAAGAGGCCGATCAGCGCGGAAATCACCAGGAACCCGAACAGGAGCCCCATCAGGATGGGGGTCGCCTGGACGCTCAGCCGCAGCCGCGGCGCCCGGAGCCGGTCGCAGTAGCCGGTGATCACGACCTTTGTCGGTGCGTCGAGCTCGGCCTTGAACGCCGCCACGCCCGGGTAGCGACTGGCGGGCTTGCGCTGGAGCGCGTGCAGGATGATCTCCTCGACCTGCGGTGAAATCAGCGGGTTGAGCTTTCGGGGCGCGATCGGGTCGCCGGAAATGCGCTGATAGGCCGATTTCCAGGCGTCATCGTTCTGCAGCGGGGTGATCCCGGTCAGGAGCTCGTAGAGGATGGCCCCGACGCAGTAGACATCCGTTCGCTCGTCAGCGGCCGCCTGGGTGACCTGCTCCGGTGCCATGTACTGGGGCGTCCCGAAGGGGGTCCCCAGCCGGGCAATCGGGTTGCGCCAGCGCTGCGGTTTTGAGGCGAGGCCGAAGTCCAGGAGCCGCAGGGTCCCGTCGCTGCAGATCATGATGTTCGCCGGCTTGATGTCCCGGTGGACGTAGCCCTTGGAATGCATGTGCTCCAACGCCGTGCAGATTGCCGAGGCGATCGCCAGCGCGTCGGCCTCCTGAATGGGCCGGATGTGGGAGACCAGCCGGTCGAGCGTGCTTCCCTTAAGATACTCGGTGACCAGATAGGGGCGGGTCCTCTCCTCCTCCACCGGGAAGAATTTCAGGAGCGCCGGATGGGAGAGTTCAAGTCCGATCACCTCCTCGTTGCGGAAACGGGCGTACCCGAAGGGATCGCTCTCAATTTTCGGCAGCGGTACCTTCACGGCCACCTCAAGCCCGTCCTGCTTCAGGTCGGCAGCCTGGTAGATCGTCGCCGTCCCGCTCCTGCCCACGATCTCCCCGATGACAAACCGCCCGTCGAGGACCGTGCCCGCGGGCAGGCGCGGCTCGTTGGAAGCCATGATCGAGCCCCGTGTGACCGGCACGTTGGCGCAAAAGCCCACCCTCGCAAGCGACACGGGGTCCGCAGGCTTATCGGCTTGGGAAATGGGTTCCACGCAGTTCATCAGGGCTGCTTGCCCGGGACCTCGTTGTCCAGCGCAAGATTGAGGACCAGGACGTTGACTCGGGGCTCCCCGAGAAAGCCCCATTGGGACAACTCGACGTGCTGCTCGACCAGCGCCGCAACCCGATCCGCGCTCAATCCCCGGGCCGCGGCGACCCGGGCCACCTGGAACCGCGCCGCCTCCGGGCTGATGTGCGGATCGAGACCGCTCGCCGATGCAAACACGAGATCGGCGGGCACCGGCGCGTTGTCCGGCAGGTGATGCGCCGCGCGGAGGGCCTTGGCGTTCGCCTGCACATTGGTCTGCAACTGGGCGCTGGTCGGGCCCAGGTTGCTTCCGCTGGAAGTCACAAGCCCCGAGGGCGAGGATCCGTAGGAGTTGGCCGAGGGCCGCGGCCAGAAGTACTTGTCGCCGGTGAACTGCTGGGCCAGGAGCTCGCTGCCCACGAGCTTCCCTCCGACAGTGATCAGGCTCCCGTTGGCCTGGTAGGGAAAGAGGGTTTGGAATGCCACGGTCAGGAGGAGCGGCAGGATGACGCCGCAGACTATGGTCCAGGCGATCGTCTGGAGAATGGATTGAAGGGTGACTTTGATGATCATGGCGTTTCCTCCCGTGAGTTTAGGGGGCCAGGTGCAGCGGGACAATGATGAGGTCGATCAGCTTGATAAAGGCGAACGGGACGATGATCCCGCCCAGTCCGTAGATGAGCATGTTCTTGCGCAGGATGACCTTCGCGCCAAGGGCCTCGTACTTCACCCCCTTGAGGGCAAGCGGGATGAGGGCCACGATGACCAGCGCGTTGAAGATGACCGCGCTCAGGATCGCGCTCTGCGGCGAGTGCAGGAACATGATGTTGTAGGTGTTCAGGGGCCCAAAGGAGGAGCCCTTGGCCGCGTAGAGCAGCCCGAACATGGCCGGGATGATCGCGAAGTACTTGGAGACGTCGTTTGCGATGCTGAAGGTCGTCAGGGCCCCGCGGGTCATGAGGAGCTGCTTCCCAATCTCCACCACCTCGATCAGCTTGGTGGGATTGCTGTCCAGGTCGACCATGTTGCCGGCCTCCCGGGCCGCCTGGGTCCCGGTGTTCATCGCCACGCCGACGTCCGCCTGCGCAAGCGCGGGCGCGTCATTGGTGCCGTCGCCAATCATGGCGATCAGCTTGCCCCCCTCCTGTTCCTGCCGGATCCGGGCCAGCTTGTCCTCCGGCTTGGCTTCCGCGATGAAGTCGTCCACGCCCGCCTCGGCAGCGATGGCCGCGGCCGTCAGCCGGTTGTCACCGGTGATCATGACGGTCTTCACCCCCATGCGGCGGAGCTGCGCGAAGCGTTCGCGGATGCCTCCCTTGACGACGTCCTTTAGGCAGATGACGCCCAGGATCCGGGCTCCGTCGGCCACGACCAGCGGCGTGGCGCCCTGCCGGGAGATTTCATCAACCGTGTCGAAGACCGCCTTCTCCGCCCTTCCCCCGCGCTCGGTGACGTACTTTTTGACCGCCTCGGCGGCGCCCTTCCGGATGCTCCGGCCCGGGCCCGAGGGTCCGGCGGAGAAGTCGACCCCGCTCATCCGCGTCTGCGCGGTGAAGGGCACAAAGATCACGTCCCGGTCGTTGATGTCCCGCCCACGCAGGTTGAATTTCTCCTTGGCGAGGGTCACGATGGACCGGCCTTCCGGGGTCTCGTCGGCCAGCGAGGCGAGCTGCGCGGCCTCGGCCAGGTCCGCAACGGCTACACCCGGCGCGGGGATGAATTCGGTCGCCATCCGGTTTCCCAGGGTGATCGTCCCGGTCTTGTCGAGCAGAAGCACGTCCACATCGCCGGCCGCCTCGACGGCGCGGCCGCTCGTCGCCAGGACGTTTCGGCGCATCAGCCGGTCGATCCCGGCGATCCCGATCGCGCTCAGGAGCCCGCCGATCGTGGTCGGGATCAGGCAGACAATGAGCGCAAGAAGCACCGGTATCGTCGTCAGCACCGCCCCTGTCTGCTGGGCCTGGCCCTCGTTGTAGTGGGCCATCGGCGGCAGCGTGAAGACCACGATGATGAAGAGCGCGGTCAGGCTCACGAGCACGATGTTCAGCGCGATCTCGTTGGGCGTCTTCTGGCGCCGGGCGCCCTCGATCATCTCGATCATCCGGTCCAGGAATGAGTTTCCCTCCGCGGCGGTCACGCGCACGACGATCCGGTCGCTCGTGACCTTGGTGCCGCCCGTCACCGCGCTGCGGTCGCCGCCGCTCTCGCGGACGACGGGGGCCGATTCGCCGGTGATCGCAGACTCGTCCACCGTGGCGATCCCGTCCACCACCTCGCCGTCGGCCGCGATCGCGTCGCCCGCGACGCAGACATAGAAGTCGCCGACCTTCAGTTCGGCGCTGGGCACGAGGACCTCCCGGTCGCCAACCAGCTTCTTCGCCATCGTCTTGGTCCGCATCTTCTTCAGCGCGTCGGCGTGGGCCTTTCCCCGGCCCTCGGCCATCGCCTCGGCAAAGTTCGCGAAGACGCAGGTGAACCAGAGCCAGACGCAGATCTGCAGGTTGAAGCGGTTGAACTGGCCGGGCAGAAACAGGATGATCGTCGTCCAGATCGAGCCGAGCCAGACGACGAACATGACGAGGTTCTTGATCTCGTCCTTCGGGTTCAGCTTCTTGAACGCATCGATCACCGCCTGGCGGATCAGCGAGCTGTAGTTGACTTCGAATTTAGCGCTCATCGTCGTGGAATTCCCCAAAAATGGAGTGGTGGTTAAAAGGTTCGGCCGGCCAGCATGAGGCCGTGCTCAACGAGCGGCCCGAGGCAGATCGCCGGGAAGAAGGTCAGCGCGGCGACGATCACGATGACGCCGGTCAGGGTGAGCCCGAAGGTCCACCCGTGGGTGGGCAGCGTCCCGACCGAAGCCTCAACCGTCTTCTTCGAGGCCAGCCGCCCGACGATTGCCAGGGCTGCCGCGATCGGCGCAAATCGGCCGATGATGATCGCAATCCCCAGGGCGACATCGTGCCAGGGCACGTTGGCGTTCAGTCCAGCGAACGCGCTGCCGTTGTTGTTGGCGGCCTCGCCGTAGGCGTAGAGGATCTCGCTAAGCCCGTGGGGCCCGTTGTTCCCGAGCGTGCCCGAGATCACGGAGGGGATCATGCAGGACATCGCCGTGGGGATGAGGCAGGCCGCGTTCGGCCCGAGGACCCCGACGACAGCCCAAGTCGCCTCCCAGGCGCCCAGCTTCTTGCCCAGGTACTCCGGCGTCCGCCCGATCATGAGCCCGGCGATGAACACGGCTATCAGGATGTGGAACATCATGCAGTACATCCCGCAGCCCACTCCCCCAAAGAAGATCTCCCCGACGAGGATGTTCCACATGGGCATCAGGCCGGCCAGGGGCATCCAGCTATCGTGCATCGAGTTCACCGATCCGTTGTCGATGGCAGTGCACGCCGCCCCCCACAGGGTGCTGTTCATGACGCCAAACCGCGTTTCCTTGCCCTCCAGGTTGGGATGGAAGGGAGCCGTCACCGGATTGGGCTGCGATTCCGCCCACCAGGCGACGATGAAGGAAAGGACGAAGAGCGACAGCATCACCGCGAAAATTGTCCAGGCGTGCTTCTTGTTCCCGATCATCAGCCCGAACATGTAGACCTGGGCCATCGGGATCACGATGATCGCCAGCATCTCCAGGAAGTTCGCGAGCGGTGTCGGGTTTTCCAGCGGGTGGGCGCTGTTGACTCCGTACCAGCCGCCGCCGTTCGTGAAGATCTGCTTGCAGGCCTCGAAGGAGGCAACGGGCCCGACCGGGATGAGCTGGGTGTCCACCCGTGCGTCCACCATGACCGGCTTGCCGTCGGCCCCGTTGACCGCGTTGCCCTTGTCATCGGTCTTCGGCACCTGGGTCGTGTAGGCCTCGACGAGGTGGGCGGCCGGATAGGCTTTCCAGGTCTGCGGGCAGCCCTGCCAGGCGAGCGGGATGGACCACAGGATGGAGAGCGGGATGACGATATAGAGCAGGCAGCGGGTAAGGTCGGCCCAGAAGTTGCCGATGCTCTTCACCGAGGCCCGCTTCAGCGCGCGGCCGACGGCGGCCAGGACGGCGATGCCGGCCGCGCCGCTCAGGAACTGGTGCACCGACAGGCCCACCGTCTGCGAGAAGTAGCTCATCACGCCCTCGCCCGAGTACGACTGCCAGTCCGCGTTGCAGGTGAAGCTCCACGCGGTGTTGAAGGCGAGGTGCCAGCTCAGGTTCGGCAGGCCCTGGGGATTGAGCGGCAGCCACTGCTGGGTCATCAGGATCCCAAAGAGCGAGACGGCCCCCACCACTGTCATGATGCACACCCCCGCAAGGTAGTGCAGCCAGGTCATCTCGTGGTTGGGATCGGTCCGGGTAACCCGGTAGACAAACCGCTCCACCGGCGCGAGGATGGGATGGAGGAAGGTCCTCTCCCCCTTGAAGACTTTGGCCATGTAGCGGCCGACGATCGGCGTCAGGGCGATTCCCAGGCCGAAGAAGAGAATTATCTGGAGGATTTCGTGGGCGTGCATGGGTCCTGTGGTTGCGGACCGATTATGGACTCCCGCGGGTCGACCCGTTAGTAAATCGTTGGCCCATTATCCTAAATATCGCATAAACGGCCCGGGCGCGGCGCAGCCGCCCATGGCCCGGGCGGAACTTGCAAACCCCGTACCCGCCGGTCTTTATTCGGCCGGTGAATACGACCGCCCATCGCCACGACGCGATCGTCGTCGGGTCCGGGCCCAACGGGCTTTCCGCCGCAATCACTCTCGCACGGGAGGGGCGGCGGGTCCTGGTGATTGAGGCCGCGGCGACGGTCGGCGGCGGGGCGCGGTCGGCCGAGGTCACGCTGCCCGGATTCGTCCACGACCTCTGCTCGACGGTGCACCCGATGGGCGTCGGATCCCCCTTTCTTCGCACACTCCCGCTCGAGAAGCACGGCGTGCGATGGATCCAACCGCCGGCACCCGCGGCGCATCCGATGGACGACGGCTCGGCCGCGGTGCTCGAGCGCTCGGTTGCGGCCACCGCCGCAACGCTGGGCGCGGACGGACCGGCCTACTCCCGGATGATGGAGCCCCTGCTGGGGACCTGGGAACTTCTCGCCGACGAGATCCTCGCCCCCCTTCACTTTCCATCGCATCCGTGGATCCTCGCCCGCTTCGGAGTGAAGGCGATCCGCTCCGGCCGCGGCCTCGCCGAGAGTCTATTCAGGGATCCGGCCGCGCGTGCGCTCTTCGCCGGCATGGCCGGGCACTCAATTCTCCCGCTGGAGAGCCCCGCAAGCGCTGCATTCGGCATCGTGCTGGGACTTTTCGGCCATGCGGTCGGCTGGCCCGTCGTGGCCGGCGGCTCCCAGCGCCTGAGCGACGCGCTCGCCGCGCACCTGCGCTCGCTCGGGGGCGAAATCCAGACGGGCACCCGCGTCTCCTCGCTCTCGGAACTGCCTCCGGCGCGGGCGGTCCTCCTGGACGTCACTCCCCGGCAATTCAATGCGATCGCCTCCGGAGGAAGGAATCCCAGGCGCCGCCGGATGGAAAACTTCCGCTACGGCCCCGGCGTGTTCAAGGTGGACTGGGCGCTCGGCGGGCCGATCCCGTGGACCGCGCCCGATTGCGCGCGGGCGGGAACCGTCCACGTCGGCGGCACTCTCGACGAGATTGCCGCCTCCGAGGCGGCGATGGCCCGCGGTGAAATCTCCGATCGTCCGTTTGTGCTTCTTACCCAGCCCAGCCTCTTCGACCGGTCTCGCGCGCCTGCGGGCAAGGAGGTTGCCTGGGCCTACTGCCACGTGCCGAACGGCTGCGACCGCGACAGGCTCAGTGCAATCGAATCCCAGGTGGAACGCTTCGCCCCCGGCTTCCGCGACCGGATCCTCGCCCGGCATACAACGACGCCCGCCCAGCTCGAGGCCTACAACGCCAACTGCGTGGGCGGCGACGTCTCCGGCGGAGCAAACGACATTGCCCAGCTTTTCACCCGGCCCCTCGTCCAGGCCGACCCCTACGCCACCGGCATCCCCGGCGTCTACCTTTGCTCGGCCTCGACGCCTCCCGGTGGCGGCGTCCACGGCATGTGCGGCCACAACGCCGCCCTCGCGGTGCTCCGCCGGGAATTGCGGGACTGACAGCGGCTTAAATGATCACCAGATTATTTCGATGGATCCTCGCGGTGTTCTTCGTCCTGGCCGGACTGAACCACTTCCGCATGCCGTCCACCTACATCGGCATGATGCCGTTGTGGTTGCCGTGGCCTGGCGGGCTTAACGCCATCTCCGGTGCCTGCGAGGTTCTCGGCGGAATTGGCCTCTTGCTGCCGCGATTGCGCGTCGCAGCCGGCTGGGGGCTGGTCGCTCTTCTCGTGGCGGTATTTCCCGCCAATGTTCATGTAGCCCTGCAGGGGCACATGGATGGAACTTCGTTTTCGCCCACGGTCCTGTGGCTGCGACTGCCCTTCCAGGCCGTGTTCATTGCCGGGGTGGTCTGGATTTCCCGGCCGCGACATCCCCGTTCGGGTTAGACCCCATACCGGGAGAAGGCCGCCCGTGTTAGTGTCGCGGCCACGGAACGCATGGCGATTCGTGCATCCACGACCTCCGCGGTCAAAAATTGAACCACAGCTGGAACCATCCCCATGAAAACCAATAACACAGGCTTCACCCATCTTCAGAACACAAGGACCCTCCGCGGACCGCTCGCTGCGTTCCTGCTCCTGGCCGCGGGCGTCGGCGCGATCCAGGCCCAGGACAGCACGAGCATCCCGGCACCTTCCGGGACAGCGGCACCCGCCGAGGCGACAACGTTGTCCCACGGTGACAGGAAGTTTATCAAGAAAGTGGCCCGGGCGAGCACCAATGAAGTGGCGCTTTCGCAACTGGCGGACAGTCGTGCATCCCTTCCCGAGGTAAAGGCATTCGCCAAGATGATGATCGCGGACCACTCGCAGGCGAACTCCGACCTGTCGGCGCTCGCCAGGGCCAAGGGCGTTGAAGTGGACAAGCAGGTCGACAAGGGCAATATGGACGAGGTTTCCAGCCTTTCCTCCAAGTCCGGCGCCGATTTTGACAGGGCCTACGCCAAGCTGATGCTAAGCGCCCACACTGCAGCCGTTGCGCTCTTCAAGGACGAGGCCGCGACCGGCAAGGACACCGAGGTTGTCGCGTTTGCGACAAAGTATGTCGATACGCTGAGCATGCATCTTGAACACGCAGTCTCCCTCGAGAAGACGGTAAATCCCTAGCCCCGGGCCCGTGCTGTTGGGCGAGGCGACTGGAGGCGCGGGCGGATGCCCGCGCCTCCCGTGCGTTCGCCGTCAGAAGGAGAACACCACGCTCGCGCTGGCAACCCCCCGGCCCACGGCCTCGGTATTCAACGTCCTGGGCCGATTGCGAACCTGCAGATAGGCGTCTGTTCCCTCGGTGTAGGTCCAGCCGGCAACCAGCTTCACCGAATTGCCCAGCTTGAAGGGCATCGACGCCCCGGCCGACCAGTAATCGCCCCATGCGGCGGTCCTTGGGGTGTTCGGCACCCCGGCGGTGTTCACCACATCGCTGCCGTAGTAGGTGCCCGCCGCGACCGCCAGGTCGAATTCGGTGCCGAGGCTCTTCAGCGGCACGGCATAGGTGCCATTCATCTCGTAAGTTGCCGTGTGCAGCACCATGTCATAGTAAAACTTCGGGGTCAGGGTGAGATCCTGGAAGGTGTAATTCACCGCGATGTTCGGCTCGAAGGTCATCCGATAGAACCCCTGATTGAGGGGCGCCCGGCAATACGTGTACCAGGTGAAGCCGGGCTGGATGCTCAGGGAGTTGTTGACGTTGAACGTGTAGGAACCCTGGGGATCGATCTCGGGATCGGACTGCCCGGGAACCTTGTTCTTGTTGTTGACCGGGTCGTTGGCCCACACCCCGAAGGCCCAGTTGCCGTAAGTGGCGGCGAGCGAGGGCTCAAAGGACTGCCCCCCGAGGCGCTGCCCGCGGAACATGTAGGTCGAGACGTAGGTCGGTTCAATCGTCCACGCCCAACTGGGAGGCGTCGGCGCGGTGGATGCCGGCGGCGTCGCCGCGGGAGCCTGCTCCGGGGAAGCGACGCTCTGCGCGTGAATTGAAACGGTCCCGGCGGTCATCGCGCCGAGAAGAATGGCGAATAGGCGAGTTTTCATAACGGTATTCGCTTTGACGATACCAGCTCGCGAAAGTTCCCGAAGATTCCCCGGGATTTATTTTGATGTCCAAGCGGCTCGGCTTGAATGCATTTCAAAAAACCGCGGCGCGCGGGGGCCGCGGCTGGGAAAAGGCGCGACATCCTTTTGCCAAGTAATGCGCAGACGGCGCACGGGGCAGCCGCTACCGTTTCGCCAATCCATGACCGATCCGATTGCCCTGTTCGCCGACTGGCTGGGTGCGGCAAAGAAAGGCGGTTACGCCGAGCCCACGGCGATGGCGCTGGCCACCGCGGCTGCTGATGGCACCCCAAGCGTCCGCATGCTGCTCCTGAAGGGCGCGGATCAACAGGGCTTTGTGTTCTATACGAACCTCGGAAGCCCGAAGGCGGCCGATCTCTGCGCCAACCCCAAGGCGGAACTCTGCTTTTTCTGGCCGCCAAGCCGGCAGGTTCGGGTTCGGGGCGCCGTCCAGCCGGTGGGCGATGCGGAGGCCGACGCGTATTTCGCCTCGCGCCATCGGACCAGCCAGCTTGGTGCCTGGGCTTCGCATCAGTCCCAGCCGTTGGGCGGTTATGCCGAGCTTGAACGGGCCGTCGCCGCCGCCGCGGTCCGATTCGCATTCAAGCCGGTTCCCCGCCCTCCGTTCTGGTCCGGCTTTCGGCTGGTGCCGTCCCAGATTGAATTCTGGGAGCAGCGCCCCTTCCGTCTTCATCACCGGGTGGTGTATGCGCGCGGTCCCGAGGGCTGGAAAGAACGGGACCTGTATCCCTAGTCGGTAATAAACGCCCGACGCGAACCATGACCCCTTTCGCATGACCGATGGGACCAGGAAGGCCAACCTTGGGCGTCGCTCTCCGTGAACTACCGTGAACAGATGCTGGCGGCGATCCGCGGCGAGGGCACCGCGCGCATCCCGTGGGCGCCCCGGATGGACCTGTGGTGCATCGCGCAAAGGGCCCGCGGGACGCTGCCGGAGCGGTTCCGGGGCCTGGACACGGCCGGCATTTCCGATGTCCTGGGCGTCGCGTGCCACGCGGTGCGCGCCGACTTCACGCTGGCGCGCGACCCATGGGACTTCGCGCTGCGCGGGCTTGGGATCGAGAATCACCCGGACTCCCCCTACCGGGTCGAGCTCCGGGGACTGCCGATCGTCTTTCATCACGAGCCCGGCGCCTACCGGACGCGGATCCTGACCTCCACCGGGGAAA
The DNA here is from genome assembly GCA_903891325.1 of uncultured Opitutaceae bacterium. Classification (GTDB taxonomy): domain Bacteria; phylum Verrucomicrobiota; class Verrucomicrobiia; order Opitutales; family Opitutaceae; genus Palsa-1447. The sequence continues at coordinate 8,687 of CAITEC010000115.1, read as the reverse complement.
TCAGCTTCACGCTGGTGCACACCGACGAGATGAAGCGCGAGGGGATATCCATCCCGTTCGTCCGGGATTTCCCGATCCGCTCCGCGGATGACTTCGCCGCCATCGGGGAGATTTTCGAGCATCTGGTGGTGATTCCAACCCCGGAGGCCTACGCGGCGTTTCACCGCAGGATAGGCGAAAGGGGGATCGCGGTCGGGTTCGGCCCGCTGGGCGCCTCGCCGATGCACTTCATCCTCCATGAACTGGTTTCGCAGGAGGATTTTTTCTACCTCTATGCCGATGAGCGCGAGGCGCTGACCCGCCTGGCCGGGAGGATGGAGCCGTTCTGCGACCAGGCTCTTGATGCGGCGCTGGGCTGCGCGGCCGAGGTCGTCTACTGGGGCGGGAACTACGACCAGAACCTGACCTGGCCCGGCTTCTTCCAGGACGAGATTGCGCCGTGGCTGAAGCGGGCGTCCGGTCGCGCGCATGCCGCGGGAAAGTTCCTGCTCACCCACACGGACGGGGAGAACGAGAGGCTGCTGCCGCTGTATCCGGACTGCGGGTTTGACGTGGCGGAGTCAGTCTGCCCCCGGCCCATGACCCGCTGCACGCTGCGGGAGGCGCGCGCGGGAATGGGGCCGCGGACCACGGTGTGGGGTGGGATTCCCTCACTGGCCCTGCTTCCGGCGCACATGGACGATCGGGCCTTTGATGCCTACCTGGACGACCTGTTTGCGGAAGCGCGCTCCGGCCGCCGCCTGATCCTGGGGGTGTCCGACAATGTGCCCCCGGACGCCGACCTGGGGCGCCTCGACCGGATCAGGGATAGTATCGGGGCTTGAGGCCCTTGGTCGGACTCCGAATTCAGAGAGGGTCAGGCCGGGAACCCGCAGGGCTACTGCACCTCGTAGATCTCGGCGGTCGCGATGCCGGTGCCTCCATTGACCCCGGAGATTTGCACCGAATAGCTCCCTGGCGGCAGCGTTACAAGCAGGAGGGAGTCCAGTGAGTTTGACGGGATTGCATACGCGCCAACGGTTGCCTCGACGGTTGCCAGCACGGAATCGCCGCCCCAGGCGGTGTTGGAGTAAATTGGCGTGTTTCCGGAAAAAAGCGTGATGACCGGCTGAGCAAGGACACCTGTGAGGTCAAAAGGAGCGAGCGCCAGGCTGGGTCCGATGGCCCGGAGAAGCACGGTTTCAGACGTGTTGCCGGCGACGACGAAGCCGCCGAAAAGGATATTCCCGCCCGTGCCCACAATGCCGCGGGCTGAAAGATTGTTGAGGCGAACGGCGGGCGCTGACGAATCTGCGTCATAGATTTCCACAACCCCTATTCCCGTGCCACCACCCACCCCCGAAGCCACTGCGGTGTAACCGGCGGAGCCGCCGATCGGGAGCCCGACCAGGAGCGCCGCGTCGAGGGAGCCAACCTGCAGCGAGTAGGCGCCCAGCGTGGCCATGGCGGCCGCCACCGTGGTTTCTGCAGGGGCGCCAGGATAACCGGGGGTGCCCCAGCCGGCGTTTTGAATCACGGCCCCGCCCGACGTCCTGACAGGGTCGGATCCCAGATAGAGCCCCAACTGGGGATTGGGGACATAGCCCGGGAACGGGGGAAACTCGTAATTGAGCCCGGGGCCGATGCCGCGGATGAGGACCGTCTTCGTGCCCGTGCCCACTATTCCGAAGCCGCCGATGAGGACGCCGGATCCGGACCCCACGTTTCCACGGGCCGAGATATTTGTGAGGTAACCCGGCTTTGGCGACGCGACGACCGAGAGGCTGGCGGTCGTGGTTGCCGTCCCGGCCGAATTGGTCGCGGTGCAGGCGATGACGCCATCATCCGCCGCCGTCGCGCCGCTGATCAGCAGGATGGCATCCGTGGTGACCGTCGCACCGGGAATTGTTGTGCTCCCGTTCAGCGTCCATTGGTAGGTCGGCCCGGGAAAGCCGGTGGCGACGGCGTTGAAAACCACGCTGCGGCCGCTGGCGACGGTCTGTGAATTCGCCTGGAGCGTGATCACCGGCTGGGAAGGCAGGGTGGCAATTGTGACTGTGCCTGTGTTCGACGTGACATAGCCGTCCGTCGCCGTGAAGGTGACCGTCCCGTTGCCGATCGCATTCGGCGTGAAGGTCGCCTGGTTGCCCGCCAGAGTCGCGATTCCACCCGTTGTCCCTGTGATCGAATACGTGACCGGGTCCCCAAATGCGTCCGTGGCGGAGAGTGCAAATGACACGGGCTGGCCGAGAGTTGTCGTCGCCGTCCCGTTGCCGGCAACCGGGCCCGCGTCGGGTATTCCCATCCGGATGGTGTTGTTGTTTGCGTCCGAAACATAGACGTTGCCTCTCGTGTCCACGGCCACGCCGATGGGAAAGTTGAATCGCGCCGCGGAACCGGTGCCGTCCGCGCTGCCGGAGGAGAGCGGCAGTCCTCCAAGCGTGGTCGCATACCACGACTCGACGCCGCCCGTCACCGTGCGCGTGACCTTTCGGATGAGGTTGTTCTCCGAATCCGCCACAAATAAGTTTCCGGCGCCGTCCACAGCCAGCCCCATGGCGAAATTTTCACCCGCGCTTCCGCCCGGGCCGTCCGCATGGCCGCCGCCGTTCATCAACACGTTCACCATTCCCGGGGCAGCTTGCGCGGCGGAAAGAAGGCCGGAATTTGTGAGTATCGCCGTCGCTCCCGGGCACGGGAAGTTGCTGCCATACTCGAGAATCACGACATAATTGCCGGAAAGTGAGGACTCTTGCTGGGCGATGAACTGGTTGCCATTCGGCGCCTGCGCGTAAACGCAGGCTGCGAGGCAGACCTGCTCTTGGGTGGTAACGGTGACGGTTAATGGGGTGGTCATCACGCCGCCGGGCGCGATTTCCCGGAGAACGGCCGTCTCCGGCGATATGCTTGTCCTTGGGTCATAGGAGCTGATCGGAATAATGTTGTAGTTAACCTCTTGGATATCGTCGACATACACCGTTCCGCCACTGTCCACGTACACACCGAGCGGTTCATTGAGCCGTGCCGCTGCACGCGTTCCGTCCGCAAATCCGGGGGCGCCGGCCAACCCGGCGAGCGTCGTCACACTCCACGTCGTGACTCCACCGGACACTGTCGGTGAAATCTCGCGGATCGTGGCATTATTGGTGTCCGCGACATAGACATTCCCGCTGCTGTCCACCGCCAATCCCTGGGGACCATAAAACCGCGCGTTCGGTCCGGGGCCGTCCCCGCTGCCACGGCTCCCAGCCGCCCCGGCGATAGTGATGAAATGGTAGGGGGTATAAATGGTCTGCGCAGCAATCGGTTGGCCCATGCCAATTAGCAGAAGCGTAAAGAACAGGAGCGGGATGGGGGCGAAGCGAAACGCGCTTGCGCGATCTCCTCCACGAGGTGGGAGTGCTCGCCCAATTGCCTGTCGGGGGGCATGACAGACCCGATCAAAATGCCGGCGCAATTGGGCGTCATCGATCGTCGTCATATCTACCTTATAATTCCCGCCGATGGGCAAACACGACATTGATCTACCGCCGGCGGATAAATCAGTGGGTCAGGTTGCCCTCTCAGTTTGCTGTCAACTCGGAACGCCAGCGAGCCGGCCGAGGTCCGACGAGGTCATCGCACGATGTTCACCAGAGCGTGGCGAGCGCCTCCTTGGTGAAACCGTGCAATTCGGACGAACGTCCCTCGTCGATCTTGCGGGCCCAGGCTGGGTCGGCGAGCAGCGCGCGGCCAACGGCAACCAGGTCAAAGTCCCCCCGGTCGTAGCGGCGAAGGAGCTCGTCCAGGGGGCTGGGCGTCGAGGCATCACCCCTGAAGGCAGCCAGAAAATCCCCGGAGAGCCCGACTGAGCCAACCGTGATCGACGCCTTGCCCGTCAGCTTCCGGGCCCACCCGGCAAAGTTCAAATCGGAGCCGGTGAACTCCGGCTCCCAGAATCGGCGTTGGGAGCAATGGAAGATATCGACTCCCGCCCGCTCCAATGGAACGAGCCACGCCTCCATCTCCGCGGGCGTCGCCGCGAGTTTTGCCGCATAGTCCTGAAGCTTCCATTGCGAGATGCGAAGACAGATCGGAAAATCCGGGCCGGTGGCGCTGCGAATCGCCTGGATGATTTCCACGGCGAAGCGAGTGCGCTCGGCCAACGTATTCCCGCCGTAACGATCCGTGCGCTGGTTGGTGGGGTGCCAGAAGAACTGGTCGATCAAATAGCCATGGGCGCCGTGGATTTCCACCGCATCAAACCCCAGCGCCTTGGCATCCGCCGCCGCCTGCGCAAAGGCCCTGATCGTGTCGGCAATAGCGTTCTCCGTCATGGCGACGCCGCCGATCTTGCCGGGCGCGACGTAGCCCGACGGGCCCTCAAACGGAGCGGGCGGCAACCAGCCGGTGTTCTTCGGAGCGACCACGCCCATATGCCAGAGCTGCGGAGCCATGACGCCGCCGTCCAAATGCACCTTGTCGATCACAGCCTTCCAGCCAAGGAGCGGCTTATCCCCGTAAAAATGGGGAATATCGGGGTCGTTGGACGACGCCGGTCGATTGACCACGGTGCCCTCCGAAATGATCAGCCCGACTTCGTCCACCGCGCGGCGGTCATAATAATCCGCCACGTTTGGGCCCGGGACGCCTCCGGGAGAGAAAGAGCGTGTCATCGGAGCCATGACGATCCGATTCCTGAGCCTGAGGGACTTCAGCTGGAAGGGCTGAAAGAGTTTGTGCGCGTGATGTTTGATGGAAATGACTGGTTTCAAAGGGATGGTCCTCCGGTGGCATGGTATTGGATTTGGACTCCGTGCCCTATGGGGTGTATCCCTAGCGGCCCATTGGGCCATCCCGGCGGGTCATGTCCCAACTCCCTACTGCTCGCCCCAGATTGCTAAAACGGGATAATTCGCCATGGGTGACAGGCGGATGGCTTTTTTCGCTTCATCCCTGTTTTTGAGATCCCATAAGCACTGCGTCATCGCCCTTGGCCTTGTCCTTCTCGCCCAGGTCTCGTTGCGGGCCGGGCCACCGTTTCTCACGGATGATCCGGAGCCGGTCGACCTCTATCATTGGGAATTCTATTTCTTTGCCCTGGGAGATCGAACTGCCGCAGGAGACTCAATTTCCGCCCCGGCAGTCGAATTGAACTACGGCATCGCCGCGAACACGCAGATCCACCTAATTGCCCCGATCGCCGACCTGTCCACACCGGGGACGACCTGGACTTCCGGCTACGGAGACACTGAACTGGGGATCAAGTACCGCCTGGTGAATGAGACCGACACTTTGCCGCAGGTGGGGGTCTTCCCGATGGCCGAATTGGCAACGGGCGCCCGTTCACGGGGCTTGGGCAACGGTCGGACCTGGTATCGACTGCCGCTTTGGCTTCAAAAAAGCTGGGGCCCGTGGACGACCTATGGCGGAGGCGGGGTGGCGCTTAACTCGGCTCCGGGGCAGCGCAACTACGGCTTTGCGGGATGGCTCGTCCAGCGGGATATCGGCAAGTACCTCACGCTCGGAACCGAACTCTTTCGACAGGGTGCCGACACGACCAACGACCGGGGCTTCCTCGCGTCCAATGCCGGCGGATATGTGAAGTTTTCCGAGAACTCCAATTTGCTGTTCAGTGCCGGCCGCTCGATTTCCGGGGATCGGCACCTCCTATGGTACCTCGGCCTCTACTGGACGTGGGGGCCGCCGAAATGATCCCGGCCCCGGTCGCCTGAAAAATAGAGAAGTCAGAGCCTGACCAACTCGCGACCACGAGCCTAGGCGGATTCGATGATCAGGTTCGAGTAGGGCACCGGGCAACCGGTGCGAATCAGGCCGATTGCGCGCGGAACCCGCAGCTTGAATTCCGCGTGCGGCTCGAAGTCGAGGGGGATGCCGTCAAGTCGCCTGCGCAGTTCGGCCTGCGCCGCCGGATCGTTGGCCTTCAGGAATTCCTGGGCGGCCCAGGCGCGCCCAATCGTGAAATTAAGCCGGATCGCATCGAGCACCTGGAGCACGGTGGGAAGCCCCTCGACGATCGAAACGTCCACCGTCTCGATCTGCGGCCAGAACGGGAATCTGGCATCGGCGATGACCAGCGTGTTGGTGTGCCGAATCCGGCTCAGCAGGTGCAGGATCCCGGGATTGATGATGCCGTTCTTGAGCATAATTTTTTGCGTCAGGTTACCTCGACTTGGATTTTTGTTATGCTGCCCGGGCTCTCGGACCAGGCCTTGAGCGCCTCGCCGGCCTCCCCCCAGGAAACAGTTCGGGTTACCGTTTCCGACGACGGATAGCGTCCGCCAATGAGGAACTGGACGACATCGCTGAAGTCGGCCGGCGTGGCGTTTCGCGAACCAAGAATATCGAGCTCCTTCAAGACAAAATTCTTCGTGTCATAGCTCACGGGGGCCTTCGAGTAGCCGATGTAAACCACGCGTCCTGCAAATGCGACCTCGCTGACGGCAGCCTGGTACGTGGCGGGCGTGCCAACGGCCTCGATTGCAACCCCCGGCCCGTCGCCGGTCAATTCCACGAGTCGCTCGTGAAGATTCTCGGTGCCCGAATTGATCGTGTGGGCGGCCCCGGCCTTCCGGGCCAGGGCAAGCTTCCCTGCCTCAATGTCGACCGCGATCACCCGGGCGCCGCGATGAAGTCCCGCGGCCGCGATCGCCCCGAGGCCGATCATGCCGCAACCAAAGACCAGGACGGAATCCTGAGCCGTGACGCGCGCCCTTGAAACCGCGTGGAAACCCACCGACAGCGGCTCGACCAGCGCCAACTCGCTCAGCGACAACGGCGCAGCGAGGATCTTTTCCCAGGGCACGGTGATGAACTCCGCGAGCGCGCCGTCGCGCTGCACCCCCATGGTCTCGTTGTGCTGGCAGGCGTTGGCCCGCCCCGAACGGCAGGACGGGCATTTCCCGCACGCGGTATAGGGGAGAGCCGTGACGGCCATGCCCGGCTTGAGGCCGGGAGGGACGCCCTCGGTCGTCTCGGCGATGACGGCGGCCACCTCGTGCCCCGGAATTCGCGGATAGGTTACCAGCGGATTCAACCCGCGAAAGGTGCTCAGGTCGGATCCGCAGTAGCCCACACGCCTGACCTGAAGAAGAACCTCGCCCGGACGCGGGCGGGGCCTTTCGATTTCCACGTACGAAAAACGGCCGACGGCATCGATGCGCAGGGCCTTCATGGGGCGATGGGTTTCACGGATTGTTCTCGGGGCGGCCGCTGCTCCACGAGAGGTTGTGCACGGGCTTCAGTATGGCGAGCACTCCCTCGAGGAGCCTTGGATCCAGCGGCTCGAACGCATCCCGGATATTCTGCTCCACCCTCAGGGGATCCGCGGTGCCGACGATCGTGCTGTGGACGTCCGGCTGGGCCACGCTGTACTGCAGGGCGAGCCGGCCCAGGTCGGCCCCTCGTTCGCGGCAGTAACGCGCCGCGACGGCGCAGCGCTCCCTCAACGCGGCCGGCGCCGGATGCCAGTCGGGCGGCCCCCTGTCGCTCAGGAGCCGCATGGCAAGGGGGGCCGAATTGAAGATCCCCACCTCCTTTTCCTTCAGGTAGGGAAGCAGATCGGCCAGCGCCGTGTCGTTGAGCGCCAGGTGACAGTATGACTGGACCTGGTCCACCTCCACCCGATCCATGACCTGCCTGAAGAGGTGCGGGTGGAGTCCGGTGATGCCCACAAAGCGAGCCTTGCCTGCCTCCTTGATCCGATAAAGCGCGGGGATCGTTTCCTCCACGATCTGCCGAATCTCGCCGAATTCGATGTCGTGGACCTGGATGACATCCACGCAATCGACCCCGAGCCGGGCCAGGCTCTCATCGATGCTTCTCGCAACCCGACCCGCGCTGAAGTCGAAGTCATTGGCGCCATATCGGGATACCTTTGTGGCAAGGACGTAACGGTCGCGGCTTACGCCCTTTAGGGCCTTGCCGAGCACCGTCTCCGCGCGGGTGGCCCCGTAATAGGGCGCGGTGTCGATCAGGTTGATGCCGCGATCCAGCGCGACATGAACGGAGCGAATGCCCTTTTGCTCGTCTATCCCGCCAAAGGCGCCCCCGAGCGAAGATCCCCCGAAGCCGAGGGCCGAGACCTTCAGCCCGGTTTTTCCAAGGATTCGGTAGAGCATCGAAGCGTCGAATTGGACGGTCGATTCACCGGCGGATCAAGATAAACGTCGTCATTGACCCGTGGCTGTCGCAACCCATGCCGACCTGTCCGTTCGCATGCAGCGCCACGGAAGCGACCCTTCATGGCGGCATTCAGAAAGGGTCCCTGAAATCTGTAATCCTGGGGCCCGGCTGGCGGAAAATTACAGAATTCAGAGCCCGACCCCGTGGCCCTTTTCGATCGCCGACTGAATTTCAGTGGTTGCAAACTAACATAAGCGGCTTACGGTATTGGAATGCTTCCCAAGTCCATCCGCTCCTATATGTCCGCCATTGGGCGCAAGGGCGGCTTGAAAAGCCGCCGGACGCTTTCCCCGGAACAGGCCCGGCTCATGGTCGCCGTGCGCCTGGCGCGGCAAGCCTACCGGGATTTTCGCGTGCACTGCTTCTGGCCGTTCAGCGACCAGATTATCACCCCGGATAGGGTCCCTTGGGTCGCCGAGCAACTGCGTCGCAACGGAAATCGACGCGCGTGGCAGCGGGCTGCCCGCATCCAATCGCTGCTATGCCGCTAACCCCCTTCCAACGGTCTGTTGCCAAGCTGATGG